>JARFQV010000041.1 GCA_029287615.1 Pseudomonadota bacterium
GCAAGAGCCGGTTTATTGGCCGAGAGAAGCTGGACTTCGAGTTTGTGCTGACGTTCGCGGCCTACAACCTGATCCGGATGCGCAATCTGAAGGTGGTGTCGTGTTGAATGTCTGCGTGTCGAGGGGATGGTCCGTCTGCCATGCAGAATATTGGCCTGATTACTTGCAGTACGGCTGTTCGCCTCGGAAAAACAACGCGGATTTCTTCCTGTTTACTATGATCGGTTATCAATACCAGCAATTTTCAACAGCCTGCTAGTCAGGCTATTCTTCCACTGAAGTTAATTCATACCGCTTTTTACAGCGTTCTACGGCCCAGGGGAAATAATAGCGCCTGGTACCGATAACCATTGGGCAGTATGGAGGATTGGGGATGCCTAGGGCTGAGAGCCCTCTCAGGAAAGGCCAGCGATTGAGATGCAGCCTGTACCAGCCAGGTATGCGAATCAGCATGGCGCTCAGCGACCTGAGCGCCTGCAGCTTGGCGTTGTCCCAGGAACGGTTCCGGCTGGGTGGCACCCGGAACCGGCGCCACCAGTCCTCGCGGTGCTCCGTGAGAAACCCAATGTAATCCCGTTCGGATTCCAGCGTCATGTTTTTAGTTTCCAGGACAAACCAGCGGGAGGCCGCGCTTTTCGTTATACCGAAGGCCTCCCTGGGAACACCCTCACTTTCGACAATGCGCCGGCAGATAGGTCTCGTGTAATCACCGCCCACGTCCCAGGGCTCCAGCGCTGGATCACGACTGATGTGGACGATGTCCCGGATCTGCCGCACCCCCCAGAACGGCACGGGACAATGGATAAACTGCGTCCAGAGACGGTATTCCGACAGGGCCGTCCCGGAGATGTCCCCCCTTACGATGTCAGGGCTGGTATAGGTCGTGTTGCGGTCCCAGACCTTGTCGCCGTGATAGCCGGTCAGCAGTACACGCCCCTGCAGTCGGGATCTTGCTGCCGCATACTGCACCTCCTCGCCGAATCCATTGACACTAAGAAACGGTAGTTCCGGGAATGTCATATCACGCCAGTCATTCACTTGGATCGCGGCCGGCCTGACGCCTAGACTGGTCGCGATTTCCGAACCGCGGTCGCGCCCGTCGGAATATTGGAAACACAGCACTTCGCTGAGCCCAAACTGCTTGGCCAGAGCAGTTACGGTCGTGGAATCATAACCCGTGGAGAGTGTCCCTTGAAAAGTGTACCGGTGCCCCCGTTCGTGATCGCCCATGTTATCGGCGATGCGCTCCAGCGATGTCTTGAGAAAATCTGTATAGTTCTCGAACGATGCGAAATCCCGCACAGCTTCGGGCTTGGTGATCTCCACCAGCCTGTCACCGTCCCAGCAAAGGTTATTGAAATAAACCAGCGATACCGGACCGAGACTGGAGGGAAGGGTCTTGACGTAATGTCCCAGCCCCCGTATGACGCTGATAAAATCATGCAGATAATAGGGATAGGCTGGGTCAAAGCTCGCGCCGAGCGCCGAGGCCAGGCAGACGATGGAATTCGAAACCCAGTGGGCACTGTTGTGCTCAAGGGACTGTATGCGGTCCACGGTCGATCCGGAAGAAACGAGATAGAGGACATTGCCCCGCATCCGCCCCCCCGTGCCCGCAACGATATCGGTCCGGTCGAATCCACCCTCTGCATAGCGCCCATCCCAGACGCACTCGGAAAACCATTCAGGCCGGGTTTCAACAGCAGGCCCATGCTTCACCAGCACCATATCGTCACCGGGTTTCAGCCTAGCAAGCCAAGCTAGGGGTGGCCAGTTCTCCTGCAGCACATATTCGAGTTTCATCCGGGAGTATCCCTGAAAAAAGCCATAGCATGGCAGACGTGAGATCAGCCGACGCCGGTCGCAGACAGATACATACTATTTACTGATACCTTCCAGTTCAGCTGCACAGTTCCTAGCATAGACATCCTTGGCCGAATTGACAGCCCACACATACAGTGTATTCGCCAGATTTGCCGCACCAGGGCACAGCGCTTCTCGGGCCGACCATTGCCGCGGGAACAAGGCAGACTGCACGGAGATACTGTCACGCCAGTAATCGAGTTTCCCAGCGAGTTCGTACCAGAAGCGATTAACTGCACCTAAACCCCGGGAGCCGGAAAGGTACTCCTTGAATTCTTTCGCCAGATTCGGATTGCGGCAATAGGTATAATATTCCATGATTACAGACTTCTTCTGACCAAACAGCTCGCGCTGGACACCGTGAGATTCGGCTATACGTCTGGGAATCGGACGGTCATAAGTGCCGCCCACCTGCCAGTCAGCCATTTGAGCATCATTGGAGAGTGTCACGATATCGCGCGCCGAGGTGGCAAACATGAACGGTATGCTCATGTTGATGAATCCTGCATCCAGACAGACCTCGCTCAGATTGAATCCGGACATGTCTCCCCTGTAAATATCCTCTTCCAGACACTTGCCGGATGTGGCCCGGTCCCATAACTTGTCACCGTGATAGCCAGACCACAGGCAGGCCACGTCCTGTTGCGCGGCGAATTGCTCGAGCATACTGGCATATAGCGTCTCGCGCCCGTCAGGCGTGGCAGCCAGCAGCAGTCGCTAATGCCACATGTCCGGTATCCGCGGTTTCAGTTCCAGGATGTCGAGGCCCAAGGCCTCGGCAACCGGGCGCCCGTCCTCCAGTATCGCGCCATCCAGATTCCGCCCCCCGAACGTTGTGTAGTTGCGCGTAACACCGAACTCGCGGGCAAGCGCGGACACCGCAGCAGAGTCGTAGCCGGTTGAGGTGCTGGTAAATCCGGTGATGCCATTGCGTGTCGCTGCAGCGCCGGCATTATCGACAATACTCTCCAGCGCCTCGTTAAGTGCACGATAATACCCGCCGAAACCGTTAAACGTCCGTGGCGGGGGGCAGGTCCTCGCAACCGAGGCCTTCCTGACCAAGCACCTGCGGAACACGAAACCCCTGCCTCACCGGCCCCGGACCCGCGTCACCCAGCGGTATCAGGGGGTCGTATTTACGAACCCCTGCCGTGATCGCGTTGCATGCATGCCTGTAGTCTAGACTGGGATCAAGCGAATCACCTGTAGCCGCCAACAGCAACAGCAAGCTGTTTGACGCTAAGGTGATGTCGCCGCGCCACGCGAGCAACACACGATCGACCAGTGCATGCGACGGGATGATGAAAACCCGCTCTCCGTCAATGCGCAGGCCGCTGCCGAAAAAGTGGGAGGCGCGGTGAAACCCTCCTTCGTGGAAGGGTCCGTCCCATACCCCCTCGACCACGAAGTCATCGCTCGCCTCAACACCTTGCCCGCAGACCACACTGACCACCCGTGCGGGGAAATCGATAGCCGCCAACCAGCCTAGCTTTGGAAGGCGGCTGCTATGTGTTGCGCTTATTCTGATTGTCATCCGGCGTCCAATCTGTGTAGGGGTGCATCTGGTTGCCTGCAGGCATGTTCCGGTACCTGTCGCCGGCCGCCTTCAGCATCGCCAGGATCCGGATTCATGCACAGATGGGCATATGTAGTCTCTCAACAGTCCGGCGGTGAAGTAGCAGGTGCGCGGCACCGGCATCCTAACCTGATCGTGCGGATCACCACGCCTGTCACTGGTACAAAATCCTCTTTGTCGGCATTCCGGTAAATGCGGCGCCTTCACGGTCCGGACTGGCATTGATTTCCACAACGACGGGACCATTCCCGGATACAGCAATATCCATCCCCGCGAATTCAAGATTCGGGAATGCGGTAAGGCAGCTCTCTGCAAGCGACTTCGCTTCATCCCAGAACGGCAGTTCCCTGCCCTCGACAGGTGCCCCATGATCCGGGTGCGAGGGATACAGCACCCTGGTCGGCAATCCATCCATGGCACAGGCTGTGACACCGGTCTCCAGATCGATTGGAGCCACGATCCCGCCGCTGGACTGATTATCAACCAGAGAACCCGCCCGGCCGATGCGCAGATAGGCAAGCACTGTTCTGG
>JARFQV010000119.1 GCA_029287615.1 Pseudomonadota bacterium
ACCGCGAACAGTGCCAATAATCTGACCTTTCCGGACGGTCGCAGCACTCAGCTGCCTTCCTTACTGAATGTCAGGAAGTAATTGCTGCGCATCACCGGTTTTTCCGTGACGAGTCGAAAGCCGGCCGCCTGTATCTCGCGAATCACGGCATTCTTTCCGGCGCGTACATGACCCATCACCCACGGGGAACTGATCCCGGGTTCACGGCGGAAATCGATGATTACCAACCGCCCCCCCGTACGCAGGGAGCGGTGGATACTCTCCAGCATGCTGGCCGGGTACTCGAAATGGTGGTAGGTGTCAGTAACAAAGGCCAGATCGATCGATTGATCAGGCAACCCGGTTATCCTGGGACTGTTGACAATCCCCTCGACGTTATTGAGTCCCATCTCACGGCAGGTGCGGAGGATATTCTCTATAAAGGTCCTGGAGATATCCACGGCATAGACCGTACCGGTGGGCGCGACCTTGCTGGCAAAAAGGCGGGTGAACAACCCGGTGCCTGCGCCGATATCCGCAACCTGCATACCGGGCCGCACCCCGGTGGCCGCCACGATCGCATGCCGATGCTCGTAGACCTCGCGACCGCGACGTTCGAAAACGGACACCCATTGCGACCAGTTCGGATTCTCATACTGACGGTTGACACCAGGCCGGATGCTTTGTTCGTTCGCCCACAGTGGTTGAATAACGAGCAGAAGGCAGCACAACCACGCTCCGCGGCATCCGGTACGCGGCCTTGCCGCTGCGGGCAGGACGGGAAGCCGATCGTTACAGGGGGTCAGCAGGATCCTGTACCCGGAGCGATGTTGAATGCGTGGATCATCCGGCTGCGCCAATGACCGTGAGAAATGACCCGGACAGCTCGTCCCGTCCCGCCTTGTCCAGCATCTGATCAGCTACCTGAACGATCTCCGACAAGGGGCCAGTCAAAAAGACCATGCCGAGTTGTAGCGTGGCCGTTGCATACATGAGCGGATTCCCCGCATTCGACCGGTGAGGCGCCAGAAACACCATGTTGATCTCACCCACCTCCGAAGGAATCGACTCACAACCCCCGCCGGGAGCAACGAACTCGAAGAGTTCCTCCGGGCTGTGCAACGGTACACTTTCTTCCTTGTACTCGTTATCCCCTACCCTGGCGGTGAATTCCACCGCGAGAATTGGCTGGCGTTCTGTCATAGTGCCCCCCCCTCCTTCCTGTTATGCTATCCGGTATTCGTTATCATAAAGGAATGCATGAGCCTGGGCCAACCAGTCGACTGCTTGTCAGCAAGTGTCTTTCTACCCCCCCCTGTTCTTCGAAACTGCAGGCAAGCTGGTTGACCCATTCCTGCGTTGATTATACCGCCACAAAGCCAGATGCCAGGAATCTCCGCAGAAACGGCAAGGCCGTGGTTGACTGTCATATACCGAATAGGTCATCGTTACGCCAGTCAGGGCAACGCCGCTGTCTGAATATTTCCATCATTAATGATGGGTCTTCACCAAGTTGGGTGGGTTTTGCATAGGATTAAAGCGCGATATGGCTCTCGCCAGGTCGCCAGGCACGCAAAGAGGTGCTTGTGTATTGCGTGCCTGACCGATTGGTGAGCCGGCTACTATCATTCATCCCTGGCGCACTTTGCGCCTCTGCGAGAGACACAATGACTTTGGTTTACCCACCCGATTCGGGGAAGAGCCATTATGATTCTGGTTTGATGTCAGTCTTGTATCCCGCGAATGCCCCCGGGTGGTACAGCAGTGGTGAAGCAATCACGGTAATCGAGAATCCCAAACGAACTACAGGACACAGGTCTAAGTCATGAGCAGAGCAAATGTATTCCGGCGGCCATCCTTGTACGCGATACTTGCAATCCTTGTACTGTCATCACTGACCGGTTGCGGAAAACCGGAGCCCGAGAGAGAGATCATACGGCCCGTCCGGGCGGTCAAGGTGAGCGACATGGGGGGACTGCAGCGCCGTGGTTTCCCGGGGCGGGCCCAGGCGACCCAGGAGATCGACCTGGCATTCCGGGTCGGCGGGCCACTGATCACCCGCCCGGTCGACGTGGGTGATATGGTGGAAGAAGGAGACGTGGTTGCCCGGATCGACCCAAGGGATTTCGAGGTCAACCTGAGAAACACCGAGGCGCAACTGGCAGAGTCACAGGCCGCGCTCGAGCGAGCAGAGAGTGATTTCAGGCGACAGCGCAATATTTTTAAACAGGATCCCGGCGCAACCAGCCAGACAGCCGTCGACCGGGCACGCGAGGCACGCGACCGGGCAGTCGCCAACGTTGATTCCCTGGAGGCGTCCGTTACGACGGCCCGGGACCAGCTGGACGATACGCATCTCAGGGCGCCGTTTGAAGGTACCGTCGTGGCAACCTATGTGGAGAACTTCCAGAACGTGCGCCAGAAGCAGCCCGTCGTGCGTATCCTCGACACCTCCCACATCGAGATGGTGGTCAACATTCCCGAAAACATGATCTCCCTGGCATCATTGGTGAAGACGGTACTCCTGCAGTATGACGCCTTCCCGGGTCGGGAGTTCGAGGGAAAAATCAAGGAGATCGGGAGAGAGGCCACGCAGACCACCCGTACCTTTCCCGTCACCCTGATCATGGAACAGCCGGAGGACATCAAGATCCTGCCCGGCATGGCCGGCACGGTCCGTGTGGGTAAATCGGAACTGAGTGACGTGGAGCTGAGAAGGGGACTGGGTGTTCCGGTCGGTGCCGTCTTCACACCCGATACAGAGACCTCGAGCTTTGTCTGGATCATCGAGCCCACCGAAGGCGACCAGGGTGTCCTGGTACAGCGAGCGGTCCAGACCGGTGAGATGACGCGGCTCGGCGTCCTGATCACGGACGGACTCAGTGCCGGGGAACTGGTCGTGACCGCCGGCGTGCACTCCGTTCGGGAGGGCCAGACGGTCCGGATCCAGAAGCAGGCCGGAGAGTAGTCCATGAGTCTTACAGCCATTGCGGTCCAGAAGCAGCCGATCACCTACTTCTTCGTCTTCCTCCTGCTGGTGGCAGGAATCGGGAGCTATTTCCAGCTCGGACAACTCGAGGATCCGGAATTCACGGTGAAGACGGCGGCGATCATCACCTCCTACCCGGGCGCAAGCGCCAAACAGGTGGAGCTGGAGGTCACCGACCTGATCGAGACCAAGCTGCAGGAGATGGTGGAGATCAAGAACATCTACTCCAATTCACGGGCCGGGCTGTCCATCATCAAGGTCGACATCAAGAACCAGTACTGGTCGGATCGCCTGCCCCAGGTGTGGGACAACATGCGCAAGAACATCCGGGACATCGAGGATATGCTTCCCCCGGGTGCCCGCCCCCCCCTGATCGGCGACGATTTCGGCTTTGTCTTCGGCTTTCTCATGGCGATCACCGGTGACGGCTACAGCTATGCGGAGCTCGAAGAGTACGCGAAGAACATCCGCAAGGAACTCCGGGTCGTGCCGGGGGTGGCCCGGGTGGAGTTCTGGGGTACGCAGGCCGAGCGTGTGTTCGTGGAAACCTCGGAGACCCAGCTCACCCAGCTGGGTCTTACCGTGGAAGATATTTCGAGAACCCTGCAGGTCCAGAACAAGATCGTGGACGCCGGTCGTGTCGACCTCCAGGACCGGCGTTTCCGTGTCGCACCCACCGGCGAGTTCACCTCGCCGGAGGAGATCGAGGAACTCGCTGTGACGGGCACCACGCGGGCAGAAAAGGTCGAGGGTGTGCGGGGTGGTGACATCATCCGCATCAAGGATTTCGCCACGGTCGAGCGAGGCTACATCGATCCACCCGTTGACCTCATGCGTTTCAACGGGCAACCTGCAATCGGCCTTGCCCTGGCGCCAAACGCGGGGGTGAACGCGGTAACGGTAGGTCGCGCGGTGGATAAACGCATTGACGAACTGGCGGAGGTGATACCCGCCGGCATCGAGCTGCATCAGATCTCCTGGCAATCCGACCTGGTCGCCGAATCCATCGGTGACTTCATGATCAACCTCGCCCAGGCCGTCGGCATCGTACTGATCGTGCTGGCTCTCAGCATGGGCGTGCGCATGGCCGTCATCATTGGACTCAGCGGACTGATCTTTGCCATCCTCGGCACGTTTATCATCATGGCGGGCTGGAACATCGATCTGCAGCGGGTCTCCCTGGGGGCACTGATCATCGCCATGGGCATGATGGTCGACAACGCCATCGTGGTTGCGGACGGTTTCGTCGTCAGGTTGCAGCAGGGCATGGACCGGACCAAAGCGGCCATCGAGGCGGCCAGTCAACCGGCCTGGCCATTACTGGGCGCCACACTGGTGGCCACCATGGCCTTCTATCCGGTCTTCGCCTCGGACTACGACACGGGTGAATACGGCCGCAGCCTGTTCATCGTGGTGGCCATTGCGCTGCTCCTGAGCTGGCTTCTCTCGCAGACCGTGACGCCACTCATGTGCATGAACCTGATCCCGGACCCGAAGGACAGCGATGAAGGCGCAGACCCGTACGGGGGCAAGTTCTATCAGCGTTTCCGGGGGCTGCTTGCCACGGTCATCCGGGCCCGCATCCTGTTCATCGGTACCCTGGTGGCGTTACTGGTGGCATCGATCTACGGCTTCGGATTCGTTCCCCAGATGTTTTTCCCGGATGCCTCGCGGCATCAGTTCATGATCGACTACTGGGAACCGGAAGGCAGCCGTATCCAGGATGTATCCGCTCATCTGGTGGCAATGGAGGACGAACTGCTCGATCAACCGGGTGTAGAGAGCGTGAGTGCCTTCATCGGCAGGGGGCCACCGCGCTTCTACCTGCCCGTCAATCCGGAGGACCCCAACCCTGCCTATGCCCAGCTCATCGTCAATACCGATTCACTGCGCAATGTTGATACGGTCATGGATCACATCACACCCTGGATCGAGGAGAACGTGCCACAGGCGCTGGTCCGGGTGCGCAAGTATGGTGTTGGCGCCTGGGACGACTGGCGATTCGAGGCCCGCATCAGCGGTCCCGCCGAGGCAGATCCGGATGTCCTGCGCCGGCTGGCGATGCAGGGGGTGGCCATCCTGGAGGCGAGTCCCTATGCCAAGGAGGTGCGCACCAACTGGCGTAACCGGGTCCGGCGCATCGTGCCCGAATACAACCAGGAACGCGGACGCTGGGCCGGGGTGGATCGGGAAGACCTCGCCAATGCCACCAAGCGATCCTTCGACGGCATCCCGGTGGGTCTGTACCGGGAAGGGGATGACCTCATTCCCATCGTATTCCGGGATATCGAGAAAGAACGCAGGGGGGCCGCCAGCAACATAGACCGGGTGCAGATCCTCCCTACCCTCTCCACGGAATCGGTGCCCCTGTCCCAGGTAACCGACGGGATCCTGGTGGAGTGGGAAGACCCCCTGATCTGGCGCTGGGACCGCCGGCGGGCTGTTACCGTACAGGCCTCTCCGGATAACGCCACGGCACCGACCCTGATGGCGGATGTCAGGGCGGCCTTCGAGGCCATCGAACTGCCCCCCGGCTACAGTCTCGAGTTTGACGGTGAGTACGGTAGCACCACCGAATCCCAGGCGGCCCTGGTTCCGGGAATCATTCCGGCCGTGGTCATCATGCTGGCCATCATCGTGTTGCTGTTCAACGCCTACCGCCCCCCCCTGATCATCTTTCTGGTGATCCCATTCGCCGTGGTGGGCATCACCCTGGGACTGCTGGTCACGGGGGCGCCGTTCGGTTTCATGGCCCTTCTGGGTGCCATGAGCCTTTCCGGTATGATCATCAAGAACGTGGTGGTACTGCTGGATCAGGTAAACATCAACCTGGAAGAAGGCATGAGTTCCTACGATGCCGTGGTGGAGTCGGCGGTCTCTCG
>JARFQV010000139.1 GCA_029287615.1 Pseudomonadota bacterium
CAGCACCCATTCGCCATTCTGATTCATCTGGTAGTAATCAGCCTCAAACAGCTGGACATAAGAGGCTACTTCCTGTGGATTCCACGGGTCCGGATCGCCACTGAACACGAGATCCCCACCGGGACCTCCACCGCCAGGACACTTTCCAGCAGGATTATTGTCCGCCTTGTCATGACAACTGGTGCAAGATTTGTCCCCCGCCTGTGGTCGGCAAACATCCCAGAGAGGCTGGATATGTTCCAGATAATTGATGGTGTATCTGCAGTCACTGGTCCAGGTATTCAGGCACTCTGGTGCATTTACCGGTACAGGGGTCGACAGATCGTTGTAGCTGTAAACGAAAGGCGGGAATGGGGTATTACTGTAGGGATTAGTCCAGAAGTCCTCAAAGACTATGTCTGCAGTATCGCCAGGCACATCACCGAGCCAGAAGGTAAGGGCTTCCACCATAGACTCCCGGTAATGCGTAGCGATAATCTGTGGATTCGCATTCGGAAATGGCATGCCGTCGCCAGGTGCCCCCGGATTGGCCGAGGCAATCGGGATATCCATCCTTGCGTGAGGAATATCATTTTCCGGATCATGGCAGCCATTGCATTCGCGCTCCTCTCCTTCCTCCAGAAACAGCGTATCCGGGTGCTCTGTTAAATAGTTATAGTTGTAACCAGGCTCCGCGACCAGATCCACACGCTTTCCGTATTTGTTGACTACCTCGAAAGTAAAATGAACGTCATGCGGAACCTGAATCACGGCAGACCCATCCGGCTCAACCGTACCATAGGACAGGATGTCGTGGAGTATACGATCACCTGAGCCGAGCACCGGACGCAAGCCCATCTGTGGCCCGCTACCGTCTGTCGGATTGAGTACGGGGTCAGCCAGTATGGCTTGTACCAGCTCGCTTGGTATGTTGCGCCTGGTCAAGGCGCGTATGAAACGTTCAGAGCGATCATCCGGAGTAGTGACAACTGGATCCCGCAGCGTCACAATTCCACCATCTGGTTCAGCCATGTCCTGTCCGTCCATGTCATACACGCTGCGTATACTCAAAACTCCAAATCCGTCGTCCAGCATGAAGTCTGCCCCTGGTCTTTGATATACACTCGCGCGCTCGTTGTAGTTACCAATCACGATATCGGTATACAGTGCATCGTTGTGACCCTTGATGACCGGAAGTCTTGTATTTTCAGCCGGATCGATGCTCCAGATCCCATACTGTGGCATACGCAAATCATCCGTGGTGGAAGTGCCTTCGCAGGCTGCACTGATCTCTCCTGAGTGAACGAGGCACTGAGCCCAGCTGGCCAGCAGCCGGCCACTATCATCGCGATATGGAAACACGGCGCTGTACCACCCTGCCGGCGATACCTGGTTGGGGTAAAAATTAACCAGTCCAGGTGTCATCGACTCCTCTGCCTCACCGCTGACTGTTTCATCAACAGGCTTGCCAACAGCGTAGAAATGCTTGCTGTTGACCCTGACTACATCACCACCGTAAACAGGATTATATATATGACGCATGATGGTGATCAGATTGCCATCACTCATGGGTATCGGGTCCATGAAGTGAATGAAGGACGCATCACTAGCGGGCGCGTTTTTACTGCCAAAATAACGGTGCAGATTCCCGCCACTGGGTGCAATACGGTAAAGACTCAAAACATCCTGGATGAACACACGTTCACCATCGGTATTGCCGGCAATGGAACCTCCGCATTTGTCATCTGTGGTCCACGTCTTGGCATCATCAAGACCGGGAGGGAATCTATTACCATTGCCATGCCCGTAACCACCGCCATGCGGGTGTGTACTGAAGTCCGGATCGTCAATATTTTGTTCAGTACAGTCATACAGGGTTTCATATTCACGACCCCATCGGATGAAAACGATCTGGCCGTCATCCATCAGATTCGGTTCAATATCATGATAGGCACCAAAGGTTATCTGAACCATTTGGGTACCATCTGGCTCCATGATGTGCATCAGCGAGGCCGGTTCCTCAAAATCACCGATATATTCCCTGGCATCGGCAAGACGGTAATCACCGGTAGCCACCTGGCGATCAGAGGAAAACACGATGCGCCCATCACTTGTATAGGCGGGATTGGTATCCTGCCCTGCATTGGCGTACTCATCGTCCTCCAGAATTCGTCGGACCCGGTCCGTGGTGAAGTTGTACTCGTAGATATTCCAGCTTCTGTGTTGCTTGTTGCCCTTCGGCCCGTATGCAGCAAAGGCAATTCGCTCGCCATCGGGTGAGATGGTTAGATCCTTGACATCATAATTGGCTGCTCCGAAATAGCTCATAAGGATATCAGTCTCTTCGGAATTCAGGGCGATCCGATCACGAACATACAGCCTGGCGCCTGGGTTAATCTGGTAGGGCGAGCGAGGATCAAGTACCGGACGTTTATTCACTGTAGAGGTATCTCCCATAGCGGGGAAATTACGCACAATGTAGGCGAAGGGCCTGTCCTCCAACACGCCATCCTCTTTGGTCAAGCCTTCCTGCTTGCACGCAGCTGTCGCAATAATCAGCAGGATGGTGAAAAGTTTCACTGACCATATTCTGGATAGACTGTTCATTTCATCTCTCCTGTACCCTGCACGGGTACAAGCCATCATTACTCGTCATAGAGCTGCCATTGACTTCCGGGCAAAATCTGGAATGCAATCACGCCGCTCATTTGTCACCCCGGAAGAAAATCAAATTTGTAGTTAACCGGCGTTGCCAGAACGTCGTCCGGTCCGAAGTCGATTACCTGGATTCTCGTCAGAAGTTTCTGTTCCAGCTGACCGTTCCCAAGCTCGCTGCTGACGAGTTTGATACTGGAAATCGCTCCACTGGGTTCGATGACAATGTGAAAGACATATTTACCCCTGATTCCCGGGTCTCTGCGCAGCGCACGGTTGTAGATGGCGTAGATTGCCCCTTTATGTTGTTCGAAGACACGGCGTATGGATTCCATGTCACGTCCGCCTGACAGCGGTGAACCGTGCCTGCCACCGCCACCCTTCCCTACACCGCTTCCATTGCCGTAGCCACCACCGGTTCCGTCGCCGCTACCGAGCGGGCTGGCTACCGCAACACCATTGCGGCCACCCAGCTGAGTGCCGCTGCCTGTGCTGTTGACTGGTGACGAATTGATACCCCCACTGGTCTTGAGCGCCGAATCACGCCCAAGCACCGAGCGCGCCTCCCTGGCAGCCGCGCCGGTTGAGACATTTGTGTTTTTTGCCTGCAGTCGGGCAACATCCAGTGTGCTCCGCAGGGACTGTAACTGGTTTGAAAACGCCGCCACTCCCATGGAGGCGACATTTTTCCTCGCCTTCTCGGTCTTTTTCGGCCTGGAAGGAGAAGCCTTCTTATTCACGGCCTTTTCCGGCTCAGCTGGCTTAGGTGCTTCGACCGGTTCTTGCTGCTTTACTGGAGGTGGTGCGGGTAATTTCTGCTGCAGAATGACCTTTGCCAGTCTGGGTGTAATGATCTCTATTTCCGCCCGCTCGATTTCCGGTAGCGGCAGCCAGGGAAAGACAATAGCCAGCAACAGGAAGAAGACAAGCAGGCGCTTGAGTACTTCCCGAAAACGCTTGTCCTCCCTGCGTGTTGCCTCCCAGGGAAGAACAAAATCATTCATCAGAATTGCAGTCGTATTCATCCGGTAAAACTCCTATGCCCCGGCGTTGGCCACCCGGGTTACTGCCATCGACAGATCCCGGTAGTTGGATTTTGCGCAGGTCATCATGACGCGCTTGAGTATTTCGTAGGGGATCGCCTGGTCTCCTAAAATGGTGATAGCCCTTCCCCGCACCTGTTCATCCTCTGTCAATTGCGTGCGTTTCGATGCAATGTAGTTGAGCTCTTCCGCCAACCCGGGAATAATCCCGTCACTTTCTATAATGTCTTCCATGGTTGCGACCGCCCGGCCGTCAACTATGACGCTTGTCTCGGTCACCATTACCGTGATGGTCGAATCGGGCGGCTGCTCGGCAACGGAATCCGGAAGTCTTATATGCTTGCTGACCTTCAGGATCTCGTTATTACCGGAGTTGATCAGCAGAAAGAACACGAGGATCGTGAAAATATCCATAAGCGAAACCAGGTTGAGTTTCGCCGGTCTGAGAAAACGCCTGTGATTTTTCAGCATCCGC
Source organism: Pseudomonadota bacterium (assembly GCA_029287615.1). Lineage (GTDB taxonomy): Bacteria > Pseudomonadota > Gammaproteobacteria > UBA9214 > UBA9214 > JARFQV01. The sequence continues at coordinate 4,153 of JARFQV010000139.1, forward strand.
TGTGCAATACCTGACCTGTTCATGAATCACCTCGTACGGGTGGTGCGTCACCCAGCGAAATTTCCGGAAACAGCTCGACTTCAACAGCACTGGTTGCAACCACCGCCCTGTAGCCCCTCACGGTGTCCATGGTGGATACCAGTGACTGGTAACTGACGTCGGCCTCGGAAAGCAGCAGGATATCGGACTTGTCACTGACTGTTTTCTTGACTTCCCTCAGCACCAGTGACAGCGTTTCATAGTCCAGTTTCTGGCCGTTTTCCGTTTCAAGCGGCTCGATCGTCTTTATCAGCACTCCGCTCGGGTAATACACCTCGAGGCTCGACTTACGCAGTACCACCTCCACCTGACGGTTTTTCTCGGTACTCTGTGTCACCGAACCAGTCAGGTCCGGAAGATTGAGCTGCAGTATCGTGATCTGGCTGAACACCATGCTCATCAACAGCACTGGGACCAGGACAATCATGAGGTTCATAAAGGGTGTAATATCAAGATCAGCTTCTTGAAGCTCTCGGCGTGTTAAATACATAGTGTCATCACCTGTCAGGCCCGGCTGTCGGTCGCCCGTGCAGCGAAGGTATTGCGATGTCCCTTGACAATCGCATTGAGGAACTTCACCCCTGCCATTTCAATACTGTCCATGATTTCCACAGTCTTGTTTTGCAGGAGGGAGTGAAACAACAGCAGCGGTATCGCCACCATCAGCCCGAATGCCGTCGTGTTCATCGCCACCGATATGGACTCGGAGAGCAGCGTGGCCTTGTCGGCCGGATCGGCATGCGCAACGGCGGTGAAGGCCGCAATCAGGCCGATAATGGTGCCGAGCAGTCCGAGCAAGGTGGAAATATTGGCCAGGATCGACAGGTAATTTGTCCTTTTGGCCAGTCGCGGGACGGTTTCCAGAATACCCTCCTGCATGGCGGACTCAATGTCATCCCGGCGCGGAGAGGATTGCATGGTTTCAACAGCCGCGAGGACAATTCGTGCAATCGCGGACTTGCTCCTGTTTGTATACTGCTGAACCTCTTTGTAGTTCCTGTTACTGAGCATTGGCAGCAGGTCTGAATAGGCTTTCTGGTTGGCATACAGGGATTTTCTCAGGAAATACCAGCGCTCAGTTGCGATCGCGATGCCAATGGCAAGTACCAGCGCAATCGGATACATAAATGTACCGCCTGACTGGAAAAATGATGTTATCGATGCATAAGTACCCATGATGTTCTCCATATCTTTGAATAACCGGTAACAGATTAAATGTGTTTCATATCTCTGCTGTTAACTTGCTGACATATCATTCCCCCCCGGTGCTGCCTTCCAGAGAAAGTTCGTTATAGAACTGTATGCTTCTGGCCAGAACCTCCCGATCGATGGGGTCAAGCGCATTCCCTGATATAGATTTGATGGGCCTGTACAACTTGTCCGGCCCCTCGGGAGGTTTCCAGGGCGTAATGTAACTGACTGATGGTTGCTCCCTGTCACCCACGAACGTGCTTTCTAGATCGATTTGCTCCTGGGCCATGACGCACATCGGCGCAAGGATGCTGAGCATGAATGTGATTTTCTTTACTGGCATGGCATGGATATCTCTGGTAACAAATAATCAGTATTGGGAATGCTTCTGGTCTGGTACCCGCTTCCGTCAGTTCTGTTCCGCCTTGCCGGTCCCGGCAATGGCGACGGCCCCATCCGCACCGGGCACTGCTTTCGTGACAGCATTCGCAGGCGGGTTATCAATAAAACTGCCCTCTATCCCGGTTCTGTGTTTTACTTCTACCAGCCACTTGCGGACTTTTTCGTCTTTCTCACCCGCAAGAAAACAATAGGCCTCGTAATGTTTCTGCGCGGCTTCCGGCTTGTTGAGATACAAGTCATAGAGAATCGCCAGATTGAGGTGCGCCTCGGGAAAATCCTTCCATAAATTCAGCGCATCGAGATAGGTCTGCTGGGCCACGGCGAACTGTCCCTGTTTCCGTTGCGCCAGGCCAAGCGCGATCCGGGCGTTGACATTGCTTTTGTTTTCACTGATTGCCTTTTCATAGTATGAAATGGCCGCGGCGTGCTTCGACTGCTTTTCGGCGATCTCGCCCAGCTTCACCCATGGTCCTGAAAGCGAGGGGTATTTTTCTGTCAGGGTTTTGTATTTCGCAGCCGCGCCATCGAGATCGCCCCGCTTCTGCAGATAGGTGGCAACCGTAAAGATTGATCTCGCCTCCGCCGGCACCTTTGCTTCTCCGGCGGTATACGGGTTCGGCTGTGGTACATAGGGCACCTTTATGCCTGCAGCGTTGTACTCCTGCCGTGGCAAAGGAGCATTTGCATCCGCAATGACCGCTCCCTGGCTGCCTGTGGCAGCCGTCGCCCGGTCGTCCGTTGCGATAATTTGCTGTCTTGCAGGCATGACGGCATTGCATCCGGAAAGTACTCCCGAGAACAACATCGCTGCTGCAAGTGCAAGGTGGAAATTACCTGATACCGTAGCCATAGCTCACCTGCATTTCCTGTTTGCCGTAACGGGCCGGTGACAGCTTCGCCATGGCGGCAAAACTCTTGTCTACCCAGGCGTTGAATCTGCCATCCCATGATTGTCTGATATTGCCCTCATGTATCTCTATTGCCAGGTCCTCGAAAGGGATGGCTTGCTCTTCAAGCAGCAGTTCGTATTGCTGTACCTCGGCCGCAGACAGTCCTTTCGGACGTGGCGACTCCATCAGCTCCCGGGCAAAGCCGGCATAGAGTTCACCGATGCTGTAGGCTGAGCGGGCCGAAAACTCGAAGATTCCATATCCGGCTGATGCCTCATAACGTTCGAGGGCGTTTTTCAGCTTTTCACTCTTCTTTGGCATCCATTTCTCAAGCGGCATGAGCAGCTTCACGTGCCTGAACTCCCAGCTCCAGTAATCGCCATATTCCGCATTTGCCCAGGCCGCCAGCCAGCGGGATCTGTCAGTGCGAAGGCTGCCCGCCTTCTTGTCGCCATCGATCACGCGGCGCAACCAGTAGAGGTGATGGTTCATTTCCTCGTTTTTCTTGTACAGTCGGGCAAGGTGATAGCGGGCTTCCATGCGATTATCAAACGGCTCCTCGTAGGCATGCGCCCAGTGCTTGAAATGTTCTATTGCCGTGGAATCCTCACCGGCCTTTTCGTAAAGCCCCGCAGCGATGAACAGTGCATCCCGCCTGGCATCCTCATCCGGGTCGTTGCGATAGACACGCATGTATTCCCCGGCCGCCTGTTTCCATTGTTCATCCTGCTCATAGACGTAGGCGATCTTCTGCGTAATGTCCCTGCACATTTCGTGATCGGGAAACTTGCTACGCAACTCGTTGAGCTCCGCCAGCGCCGGTCGCCACTGCTTCAGGGTTATCATGTGCGTGGCGGCGTCATACTGTGCCGCGACCCGTGCATCCGACATGGGGGCGATGGTTTTGATACGCAGGAAATGTTTGATCGCCTGATCGGTTTCATTCGCCTGCAAGGCGACATCGGCCTGCTTGTAGGCCGTAGCTGCAACACGTTCAAGGACGGCCTTGTATTCCTTGTCACCCCTGGGGATATACTTCAGCTGCTTCTGGTAACCTGATTCAGCCTTTGCATAATTACCAAGCTCGTACTGGCTGTGGGCAATAACGCCATAGGCTGTCTTGTTCAGCTTGCTGTCAATGGCCCCTTCCCGTGATACCACGCTGGTCGCAACCTCCAGGGCCTTTTCGTAGCGTTTCAGGGCAAACAGGTCTTCTGATGCCTTTGCCAGCACGGTACCGGAGCGCTTGTCGTTCCTGTAGGCATTGACGAACTTCAACTGGCTATCAACCGTTCTGGCACGCCAGTCACCGAGTTGTGGAGAATCCTCTCCATGCAGATTCTGCAGATTCTCTGCCTGCTTTTGATAGGCGATAATCGCGGAATAGCCGGCGTCCGCAGCGTATTTGCTGTCTGCGTACCCGTAAGCGGTTTTTTCATAATCATCGATCGCTGCGACATAGTCTCCCCCGTCGAACAGCGCCTCTGCCCGCATATAGGTCATCTCCCGGGCCTTTGGATCGTCCGGGAAGGTATCCATGTACTGCCGGTAGTAGCCGGCGGCCTTGATGAAGGAATCCGTCTCCCTGCGAGCAAGAGACGGCAGCTTGTCACTGTCTGTATCCGAGTCTTCAAGCTGCTTTTTCAGATCCTGGCCGGTACCGTGATAGTGACGTGCCAGTTCATCAATGTATAACTTCAGATTGGCAATGACTTTAGCCTTAACGCTGTCATCCTTGGCTCGCCAGAATTCGCTATTTATGCCGTAGTTCTGTACATAGCGTTCTTTCTCGGGCAGCACTTGCGAGCTGAAATCACCATCCACGTAGGCCCGGATCATCTCCGAGTGCATTTGGGGGGCGCGGTCCGAGGTCGGATGCTGCATCACGAAGGCCCGGTACGAGCTGGCTGAATCCTCGTAGCGTTCTTTTTCAAGGAAATGCTTGCCCAGACCGGCGTACAGCAGCCAGGTATATTTCTGGCTTTGCGGACGGTCTGCATAGAAATTGTTGATCTTTTCAGAACCTCCTCCGTAAGCGAGGCTCAGGCTCATGATGCGCAGGGTGTCATCGACAAGCGACCTGGCCACCTTGTCGAGTTCCTCGATTCTGCCGTTCTCCGGAGTCAGCCGGTCCAGCACCTCGGAAAACGAGGCCAGGCCACCGTCATAATCACCCAGCTTGTAGCGTGACCAGCCAAGCAGGTAGTAGGAGTTATTGAGAAAGGCAGATTCCTGGCCAAGTGATATTACGGACTGATAGGCGCCCTCTGCCGCTTCGTACTGTCCGTTACCAAAATGAATATCTCCCTTGCGGAAATACGCCTCCCCGATATGGTTCGAGGCCGGGTACTGCCCGATAAACCTGTCCAACGTTACCAGTGCCTGCTCGTCTCTGCCATCGAGATCATAGGCCTTGGCAAGCTGATACATGGATTCCTCATTGTCAGGATCTCCCGGGTATTTACTGATAACTTCTTTGTAGGACTCGATGGCCGGCGCAAAATACCCGTTTTCCGGCGCATCGACTTCCGTCAATTGCCTGTAATCTCCCTCCAGCATGTAGACACCGGCAATGCGCCGCTCGATCTGTTCCCTGAGTTCGCTGTCCTCCACCACTTCCAGCAGCGATCGGTATTCATCTCTGACATCCTTGTGACTGACCCCGGGAAGCGGTACATCTGCAAGCGGTTTATCATTACTGTCCAGCATGCCGATGGTCGTGTTCTGCGGCGCGAGCCCGCAACCGGCGAAGAGCAGCATGACGGGAAACAGCATCCTAAGCAGCATCGCCGTCACCCTCCCTGACAGGCCCTTCCTTTTCCAGAGACACCGGTTCTGCCCCGCTATCCGGCTCATCTTTATGCCCGTCTTCTGGCGGTGCATCGAGATCCGCCAGAGAGCGGTCCAGAATACGGACCTTTGCCAGATGCGACTGAACACGGTAATACCTGAGCCGCTCCTCGTGGATACCGAGTTCGGCATTTACCAGCTCGAGCATCACATCCTCGACATTGCCGATGAGTTCATTGGTCTTGTCAAGAGCCCCGTCCAGCACCCGCATATTGCGTTCTACCTGCGCAGCATAGTGTTCCTTGTTCAATGCAAATCCCGCCGGCGTCCTGAGCTGCTCCGTCATCATCTCCGCATTGCCGAGTTCGAAGTCAATGTCATCAATAAGCCACTGCACCCGATCACTTTGATCCGCATTCAGCTGCTCTGCCTGCTGTATCAGGTCAGCATAATCTTTCTGGAGTTCCGCCATCCGCCTGGAACCGGCCTCGATCCCTTGCATACGATCACCGGCATCCAGTGATGCCGTGCGTGCTCCAAGGATGACGTCAAAATCGTCCTGCTTGTTCTTCCAGCTGTTCAGGTTGTTCCGGATCGCGTACAGGTCACGCAAGTCCTTCAGGACGGACTGAAAACTGTGATCTGACATAAGATCCAGCAGGAACGGGGACAGCGGATTGATGGACACGGACGGCGCGGTGCCAAACCAGTCACTTTCACCGAGCACATCGTCGAGATTGCTGACAAACAACTCCAGAACATCGGCATCCGTAAGTGCCTCCCTGGCGGTGCCCAGCTGCTCAAGCGTTGCGTCGTAACGGTCATGGGCTCTGATGAATCCCTCGGCGGCACGACCGGGAAGATTCATCTTTTCATAAACATGCGGAACGAGCAGCACGGCTTCCTGAACTTCCGGGATTGCCATGGATCGTTGCTCCAGAACCCCGAGCGGCGCAAGCGCCTCACGATAGGCTCCGCTGTTGACGAACGACCACCCGGCACCTAGCAATGCACGGTTCGAGAAGACGCCGGCGGTGCTGACCTGGTTTATGGAAGCATTGGCTTTCCCTGAATCCTGACTTTCTGCATACAGGTAGGAGATGGCCATGTGTGACCGGTCGGCCAACCTATCCAGCTCACTGCTGCCATCGCTGTATGTGGCGGATTTTTCCAGTGCCTTGATTGCCCGGCCGTAGTCTTTCTGTTTACCGAGGGCGACTCCGAAGTTGAAATAGAGAAACGGCGCATAGGGACTTTTCCTGTTAAATTTACGCGAGATCTGTTCTGCCTCATCAAAGTGCCCGAGCTTTATGTTGATCAATGCTGCCAGATAGAGATATTCCTGGCCTATTTCGTGCGGGACAAGCCCCTGAACACTGGAAAGCGTCGCCGCCGCACGCTCGATATCTCCTCGCAGATAAAGCATCTTTGCCAGGAAATACCAGGCCCGGTTCTGCACGATTTCATCTGAATTCTCAGCGATCAGATCAGAAAAGATGTCCTGTGCCTGCACGTCAAGACCGTACGACAGACTCACTCCACCCTTGAGCAGCTCAGGATAATTGCCGTGCTGCTGGATACCGCCCCGCTCATATGCATACGCGTACTCGACCAGGGTTTCAAAATACTTTTGCTGATGGAATTCAAAGAGGACAGCACCGTACTTTAGATCCTTCACTCCGTGCCCCATGGTTGCCTGGCTGCATAGCAGCAGGAATACCAAAAGCGCAGGCATGGCAAGGCTCATGGCCCGACTTGCATTATTCGCAGTCAATAACGACCTCATGGGATTTACCATTGCTTGACGGAGAATTCCGGCTGCTGCTTCATCGACGAGTCGGTTACACTCAGCTCAACATATTTCGGGCCGCTCTCCTTTTTGATGTTCAGGGTGGTGCCGCGCTTGTACTCCCTTCCACTGGGGCCCAGGCCTGTGAAAAATGCCGACAGGGTGTGGTCACCCACACCCATGTTTTCCATATGCAGCCGGTGAATACCGCCGCGAGACAAGGCTTTCATTTCACTGTCGGAGTAGATATGGCTGGCAACGACCTTTCCGTCGATTTTTAATTTGACGGATTCGAGCGTAAAGAACTTGCCCACGTCCAGCGAAAGAAACACACTAACTTGGGTATTGGCCGGGAACAACAAGTCTTCTTCCAGTACACGCAGGTCCTTATTCAGGGCAATAACAGATTGCTTCAGCGCCTGGATGTCTTTTGACAGCATGTTCACAGACTGCTGTGCCTGTTCCCTGCCTTCCGTGGCCTTGCGTGTCTGCTCCTCGCCGGGTACCAGGTAGTCACCCGCCTGCTCAGAAATACTGGCATCAGCTGCATTCTCTCCGGCGTAAACCCAGACCGGTTTCATAAACACACCGACAACCAGGATGGCAGCAAGATGATGTCTTATCAGGTCGTGCTTCATAGTCAATCCGCCGGACAGTTGCGTGTTAATTCAAGTGAACAAACTCAATCCTGCCAAACAAAGTAACAAGTAACAACATGAAAATCTGAAAGTTCAGGACGTGATCACAAATTAAGCAGCGCGCAGAGAAAAGCGTGCCTGCATCACGGCGAACAGCATTGTTCCAGCATTAAGATCCAAATGCACAATGCGCTTGAAGAGCGCGAACGTTTTCGTGGATACACACTTTGCGATACACATAAAACACTGCGTAATACAGCAAATAATGAATAATCCGAAGAACGCAATCCTGCGTGATGCAACGATGTTTGGTGTGCATGCTGTTATTCAGGAATGCACTGAATTCGGTACGCGGTAGCAAACAACGCGACACAGTTAACATGTTAAGTGACGACACAATGCGCAAATTATATGAACCAGGTCTCACTCTGCTCTTCTTCCTTTCGTTGTGCTGTCTGCCTGTTCAGGCTTTTTCATTTGAACTGTACACTAACGATGGCAGTGCTGAATCGAATTCTGTATTCCTGGAGGTCACGGAACCCTATATTGATATGCATACCG
>JARFQV010000190.1 GCA_029287615.1 Pseudomonadota bacterium
GACACCCTACTATGGATTCGAGGAAGACGCACACCACTGGCACCGGGTAGCTCGTAATGCCTGCGAACCATTTGGTGAACATATACATGAGCGCTTTAAAAAATGGTGTGACGATTATTTTTACCTGAAGCATCGTGCAGAACCCCGGGGAATTGGCGGATTATTCTTTGACGATTTTTCCGAGGGCGGATTCGAGCACAGCTTTTCGCTGATGCAAAGCATCGGTGATCATTACCTGCCAGCCTATCTCCCTATCGTAAAAAGGCGCAAGACCCTGGAATATGGTGAACGCGAACGCGATTTCCAACTCTATCGACGGGGCCGTTACGTGGAGTTCAATCTGGTCTATGATCGAGGCACACTTTTCGGGCTACAGTCCGGGGGCCGCACCGAAGCCATCCTGATGTCACTACCCCCCCTGGTCAAGTGGCGGTACGACTGGGCACCTGAACCAGGTTCGCCGGAAGCACGCCTGTATGACGTCTTTCTGAAACCAAAAGACTGGTTATCCGAATAATCCGGGATTCACAGCTTACTGCCAACCGCACAAAAAAAACCCTGCCAAAAGACAGGGTAAATACGCTTTTCAGCGTCGGAGGAGACTATGAAAAACAGCGTGGCAAGATGGCAGCAGTATGGTTCTGGATGTCCCTGAACCCGACTCGTCAAATCTGCGTCGCTCATGCACACTTGCTATCCATATCGGCTGATACCGTCATAGTCTTTAACCTCTCTCAAACCAGCAGCAGATTGAACCAGCGCCCACGATCCAAAGTGCATAGAAATATTATCTGTAAATCATTAGCCTATGGTGTCCAAGCGCATCCCGGCATCGTCATTGAAGATACGGCGGGAACGCAAACGCCTGATGACCGCTGCCTCTGACAGCAGGGTCCTCAAATCTCCCGGTTCAGAAGGCTCGTCGGATAGCGGCAAATAACACAAGAGGTCATGACGCTTTACCATACGAAAGTAATCACGGGGTAGCAGCAGGGGTGCTGCCAGGTAAAACCCGGATGAGAGATGGCAGTTCGCGCCCTTGAGCTTTCTGCTCATCAACAATTGACCGTACACCAGTTTCAGAAGCGCATGATCCGTATCTGTCTCGGCTGCTGCCACCAGGGAGAGGTAATCCGGACGAATATCTCGACCCTGCCAGAACCGGCCGATCAAGGCCAGCAGGTGTGCCGAAAAGCAACTGTGTGACTCTACATATGCCATGCGCAATTTCACTCGCGACAGGGACAAGAGTCTGCCTGCCTGTTCAGGTGACAGGGGATCCCCATACCAGTCTGCCACCTTATGCTGACCGGGGATGGTCAGATTTTCCGCCGCCTGCATTCTCCCTGTCCCGTCAAGAGGTTGACCGCGACCATACCAACTCATAGAGATCAGTCCCGCAACGACCCTAACGAGCGTATCGCGAAGAGCAGCTGACACATACCTGACTAGCCCGCCGCTACCAGTCACCTGCCAACCGTGCCTGTCAAACATTGTAGAAGGAAAAATGTGGCAGGGCTTCCACAGGTGTGCCACAGGGATAATACTAAGGAATAACGGCGGTGAGAATTGACGGCGATCGGGGTAAACTACTGCAACCAGTATGAACTTGGAGATATTTTGTGGGGACTGCTGATTTGAAAACCAATTTCTTTCCGGGAATACGCATGCGCAGGATGCGACACGATGATTTTTCGCGCCGACTCATGCGAGAAACACACTTGCGCTGCAGCGATCTCATTTATCCGGTCTTCGTCATGGAAGGCAGCGGGAAGCGTGTACCCGTCCCCTCTATGCCGGGTATCGAGCGTGTAAGCCTGGATATACTGCTGGTTGAGGCCGCGGAAATGGTTGATCTCGGAATTCCCGCTGTCGCTCTTTTCCCTGTAACACCTGAAGAGAGAAAATCCGAGGATGCACGGGAAGCGTGGAATACGGATGGCCTGGCACAGAATGCGGTTCGCGCCCTCAAAGAAAATTTCCCTGAACTTGGTGTAATCACTGATGTGGCGCTGGATCCGTTCACCACACATGGCCAGGATGGCCTGATTGACGCCAATGGATATGTGATGAATGACGAAACCGTCGAGGCGCTGGTGAAACAGGCTCTGTCCCATGCCAGTGCAGGCGCTGATGTGGTAGCCCCCTCCGACATGATGGACGGCCGCATCGGTTCCATACGCACCGCACTGGAAAATGATGGCCATATCCACACAAGGATACTCGCCTACTCGGCAAAATATGCATCGAGCTTTTACGGCCCCTTCCGGGATGCAGTCGGATCAGCGGTCTCTCTGGGTAGTGGAGACAAATACAGCTACCAGATGGATCCGGCCAATACGGATGAGGCACTTCGTGAAGTGTCCCTTGACTTGAAAGAGGGCGCCGACATGGTCATGATCAAACCCGGCCTGCCCTATCTCGATATTGTACACCGCGTCAAGGAACAGTTTGGCGCACCGACCTTCGTCTATCAGGTCAGCGGTGAATACGCAATGCTCATGGCAGCATGCCAGAACGGGTGGTTGAATGAGAAGCAGGTGGTAACCGAGTCATTGCTGTCGATAAAGCGCGCCGGTGCCGACGGCATCCTGACCTATTTCGCAAAGCGCGTTGCGGGCTGGCTGCAGAATGCCTGACGGCAAGCGTATGGGCGCATGACTGATCGTTATGCTGTAATGGGCAACCCGATTGCCCATAGCAAGTCACCGGATATCCATCGCATCTTCGCGAAACAGACGGGGCAGGATCTGGAATATACGGCCATTCTGGTCGAACCCGGCAAGTTCGCAGAGGCAGTAGACAGTTTCCGACAAAACCAGGGCAAGGGACTGAATATTACAGTACCCTTCAAACGCGAGGCATGGATACTGGCCGACCGACGTACACCGCGTGCGGAGCGAGCAGGTGCCGTCAATACCCTTATTCTGCTTGATGATCGCACCTGTGAAGGAGACAACACCGATGGTATTGGCCTGGTTCGGGACCTGATCGGGAACCTTGGCATCGAACTCAAGGGAACAAGAATCCTGCTGGCTGGTGCGGGCGGTGCCGCCAGAGGCGTACTGCAGCCGCTGCTGGAAAGGGAACCGACCATGATACAGATCGCCAACCGTACCGCCTCAAGGGCTGTCGAACTCGCCTCTTCCTTTTCCGATCTCGGTCATGTCAGCGGTTGTGGTTTCGATAAACTCGATGATCAGTCTTTCGATATTATCATCAATGCTACAGCTGCCGGCCTGCAGGGAGAGATACCACCCCTGCCAGAAAGTGTTGTGAGGCGAGATACCTGGTGTTATGACATGATGTACGGTAATGAGCCGACAGCATTTCTCAACTGGGCAGCTGACAGGGGCGTGGAAAATGCGGTGGATGGACTGGGCATGCTGGTTGAACAGGCCGGTGAATCCTTCTATCTGTGGCGTGGAGTACGTCCTGATACAGGCGATACCATAAGACAGTTGCGAACTATTATCGCCAGCAACTGATTATTTGATTTCAGCATCATGATCACGATCCCTGAAGTGCCTGTCCTTGACTTTGACATAATGGGATGCCGAATATCTCAGATACTCCATTTCCTGTTCGCTCAATGGCCTGATGCGCCGCGCCGGTGAACCCAGCCACAAATGGCCACCCTCGAGTGACTGACCAGGCGTCACCAGACTTCCTGCTCCCAGCATGACTTCAGGCTCCAGGACTGCTCCGTCCATGATCGTTGAGGCCATGCCGATCAGGCAGTGATCACCGATACGACAACCATGCAGGATGACACGATGTCCAACCTGTCTCTTATACAC
>JARFQV010000070.1 GCA_029287615.1 Pseudomonadota bacterium
AAGCATCTAAGCGGGAAGCCCCCCCCAAGATTAGGTCTCACTGGACCCTTGAGGTCCCTGAAGGGCCGTTGAAGACTACAACGTTGATAGGCCGGGTGTGGAAGCGCAGTAATGTGTGAAGCTAACCGGTACTAATTGCCCGTGAGACTTGACCATATAACACCCAAGCAGTTGGGTATGGTATGTGGTTTCAAATGCAATACCTGCCTTTACATCTTCCAGATTCTAAAAAGGGGACAGATTTATTTTCCTTGACTGATAAATCTGTTTGGAAGGCATAGATCAGGAAAAATAGATCTGTCCCCTTTTTTACCAGTTTGCCTGGCGGCCATAGCGAGTGTGAACCACCCGATCTCATCCCGAACTCGGAAGTGAAACTGCTCAGCGCCGATGATAGTGTGGGGCCTCCCCATGTGAAAGTAGGACACTGCCAGGCATTAATTCAAAACCCCCGTCAACTGACGGGGGTTTTTCTTTTTTTATTCCCGGTGGAAAGCCGAAATTTCTGGGGTAGAATCGCATTATGATATCGCGTTATCGACTGCTGCAGGCCCTGGCTGACGGTAGTTGTCATTCCGGTGAGGAACTTGGGGCTATGCTCGGCGTGAGTCGGGCGGCGGTCTGGAAACAACTCGGTGTGTTGCGTGATCAGGGTGTCAGCATCGAGGCCGTACCGGGACGGGGATACCGCCTGTTGCAGGCGGTAGAACTGCTCGAAGAGAGCGCGATCCTCCGGGAAATGACGCCTGCCAGTCGCCAGCGTCTCAGTGCACTGGAAATACACTCCGAGCTGTCATCAACCAATACCCATTTGCGAAGAAGGGCGATGGATGGTGCCCCGTCGGCCACTGCCTGTCTGGCTGAATGGCAAAACTGCGGGCGGGGGCGCAGGGGACGAGAGTGGTATTCCCCGTTTGGAGGTAACATCTGTCTTTCCTTGTTGTGGAGAATGACAACAGGGGCCGCGGCGCTCGCGGGACTGAGTCTGGCGGTTGGCATTGCGGTCCGGCGTGGCCTGCAGGACTTCGGAGTAGCGGGCACGGGGCTGAAATGGCCCAATGACGTGATTGCAGACGGTGCGAAGATTGCCGGTGTACTCATAGAGGTCGGAGGGGAGGCCACCGGTCCCTGTTACGTAGTGATCGGGGTGGGTGTCAATGTACATCTGCCAGAGGATGCAAACAGCCGGATCGACCAGCCATGGGTGGATATCAGGACACTGCAGGGAACAGAAAGGATCCGGAGGAATCGACTGGCGGCACAATTGCTGGAACACCTGTTGCGGGCCATCCCCGACTACGAATCATCAGGACTCGAACCGTTTCTCGGAGAATGGCATGAACATGATATTACCGCCGGGAGGCAACTCAGGATTCTGCTGCCAGATGGCGAGGTGACCGGTACCGGGGCGGGTGTGGACTCCAGCGGCGCCCTGTTGCTGCAGACCGCACAAGGTCTTCGCAGCTTTTCAACCGGCGAAGTCAGTTTACGGATCACTTCGTGATTCTGCTGCTGGATTCAGGCAACACACGTCTGAAATGGGCGACGCTAGACACGGGTTTGTTTCGGCCAGGTGATCATGCGTTTTGCGGGAACGACGATCCTGCCGAGATCTTCGAGAAACACTGGGGGGCCCTGAACAGACCGGGACGAGTCGTGGTATCCAATGTTGCTGGTGCCGGTACTGAAGAGGCACTGAATGTCTGGGCAGGCAGGAAATGGAATCTGAAGCCGGAGTATATCCTTTCTACCTCCAGTGCCTGCGGTGTTACCAACGGCTACCGGAACCCGGATTTACTGGGTAGTGACCGCTGGGCGGCCCTGATCGGGGCGCATCATCACATTCCGCTGCCTGTCTGTATCGTGGATTGTGGCACCGCCATTACGATCGATGTACTGGATCGGGAAGGCCGCCATCTGGGCGGCCTGATCTCTCCCGGACTGAACATGATGATGGCCTCACTGTCATGCGACACTGCCGGGTTGAACCGATTTGAATTCGGTCCCTCAGATGGCATCGAGGTGCTGGCCAAAGGTACGCAGGATTGCATGCAAAACGGCGTCCTCCAGAGCGCAGTTGCCCTGATCGAGCAGACACATGAGCGCATCAATACTGCATACGGACTGGATGCCGGGCTGGTGCTGACGGGTGGAGATGCGATGCATATCCTGCCCCGCCTCCATGGTACTATTCGGTTTGAACCAGACCTGGTCCTGAAAGGACTCGCCGTATTCGCCGGGGACCCAGCATGCGATATGTGATCTTTTTGCTGATGATTGGCAATCTGCTGTTTTTTGCCTGGCACCTGAACAAGGAGCAACAAGAGGGCAGACAGTCATTTCCGGCTGTCACGGTAACGCCGATGGTCGATGGTGTGAACCGACTGGTGCTGTTACAGGAACGTAAACAGGCGGCTCTGCCGAAGCTCGCATCTGTTGATGCTGTCAGCATGCCGGATGCTCCCGTCAGTATCGTCGAGGAAGAGAGCGCACCACCTGAAACAAGTAATGATGATCTGGACATCATTGCCGATGGACCGGTAGAGGAAATATGGGTGAAGACCTGAAATTCCCTTGGACCGTTTACCAATGCCGATGAGGTAAGTAAGGTTGCGTCACGCTTGCAGACCCTGGTCATTGAGTCCACGCAACGAGCAAGTAATGTGCAGGAGCAGGTAGGTTACTGGGTATATATTCCCGCAGCCGCCAATGACGAAGCGCTGGAGATCGTGCGTGACCTCGACCGGAGACAGATCGAGGATTATTATATCGGCAAGAATAATTATGTGTCGCTGGGCATTTATTCCGACAAAATGACAGCGGAGAGGCGGCGAAGGAATATCGAGACCATGGGTTATCAACCGCGCCTGAATGCCCGATTCCGTGCGACTACCGTCTACTGGCTTGATTTTGTGGAACCGGAGGCGCGCGAGGTGACGATCGAGGACTGGCAGGGGCTCATGAGCGATTTTCCCGGCGTACTGCGGCAGTCTATCGCGTGTGAATAAATTGCCTTGGTTGGCCGGATTCCCTAGAATTCACCATTCCGGGAAACAGGTATACAGGCTGGCGTAGCTCAGTTGGTAGAGCAGCTGATTTGTAATCAGCCGGTCGGGGGTTCGACTCCTCTCGCCAGCTCCAAAAATCTCCGGGTGCTTACCGGTCACACAGGGTATGAACTCCTTCTTCCACGGCGGGAGACCGTCAAATGGCAATCTGATGCCATATTGACGTGGAATCCTGTCGATTCAGACGGTTCTTGTGCCGCTTAACCCACTGATCAACAGATAAAATATCTCGGCTGCGCGGTTTGTGCCAGCGAACGGACCGGTTTTCAGGGCGCTGAGAACAAAAACGCGATAAAAGGTGGCCCACCGGGATTTTATGCTAGAGTTTATTCCATGCTCGCTGTATAACAATTCTGTCATACAGGCGAGTCTGCCTCGTTCCGAGACATTGCCGAGAATATATACATCGAACATGCTGGAAATTTACAACCAGTATGTTCCTGGGGGGTGGGAAAATGCTGACTGATTTTCTGAACGATATGTTCCGTCGCTTTGGAGGGGAATTCGTGACCTGGAGTGAGGAAGACACTCCCGGGCCGAAGTGTGAGCGCAACCTGGATCAGGCGGTGGAGTTTGTGGTGGAGGAAACCTCGAGCCGCTTACGCGCAGTTTCCGGCTATGCCCGTCGTTTGAGAAAACCGGTGGCCACAACATTCCAGTATATCGACAAAATCATAGAGCAGGTGCCGGGCGTATTCCCCTGCCGACGCTCGGCCTTCAGTGAAGATCCAATGGTGAACGCCATTTTTGTCAATTACACACACCTGCAGGAAGTTTTCAGTGAAAGCAAGGAGGTTCGGGAGCTGTTTTATACCAATCCAGCAGCGGAAGAGTGCCATGCACTTTTATGTATGCAGCGAAAGGAGCGCAGGCAGTTAGGTATGGCATTAGTCGGCGATGAAGTCCGCAAGGATGTTTTACAGGCTACGGTCAGTTTCACTGATCATCAGGTGGTCTCACCCGGGGTGCAGGAAGCGGATACCCGCTGTGCGCTGAAATGCTGTGTGTTCAAAAGTCTGATTGCTCACATCCGCAGCGAAGCCAACAGGGCCAGGACCCGGTCTTCGGACCTGCAAACCCGCCACAGGACACTGCGCAGCCGTCTGAAGCGGTTGGAGGCTGAATCCGTTCATGGCACAGTCGGCAATGAACTCGTACGCCAGATCGACGCTATCGAAAAGGAGTTGCAAAATCTGGAGCCGCGCCTGGTCTCCCTGGAGGATCATTTTCAATATGTCGCGGACGTGCTCAGTCATCCTGACCAGTACCTCAGTAGTTACAAGCAGGAAATTTACATTGACCGGATGGGCATCAAGCAGAAAGACGATACTGGCGGTACGACCAGAAAACTTTCTCTCGACGAGATCCAGATAGCCCATCAGCACCCCCGGGTTGCCGCTCTGGTGCGATTCCCGCGAGAGGAACTCCTGCCCGAGAAGGATTTTCTGCGCGAGTCCAGTATCTTTCTGGCCCAGTAGGAAAGACAGGGACTGGATAGTGCGGTAGTTTCCGGCAGTGGTGGATGTGATTTCCCTGGCCAGGATTGTTGCGGTTGTGCCGGCTTTCCCTCAAAACGGTTGTATTCTACGGGGAAACGGGGCCCCGTGTGTGCACTTATACCCGGTCGTCGGAATTAGGATACAATCGCTGTGATTTTTCTGATACTCGGGGTGATTCCGTAATGACTGTTCCGGCAGCCCTGATTTTCCTGATAGAAGCCAATGCACCATGCTGGGCTGCGGAGGTTGATGTGGTACGCAGCTACCGGGACGGATTTTATGCTCCTTCCCAACGCGTATGTCGGCGGTTGGGGAGATAGACAGGAAAATTCCCGGAGAGCGTGTCATGAAAGATATGTGGTTTTTCTGTGATGAGATTTCACGCTACTGCGCATTCTCGGATGTCCATGATGCAATCCTACCCGCTGGGCAGAAAATATCGTCCGTGGCGGCAGTGCGGAAATAATCCCTTGTAATCATCATTGAGCCGGTATCGCATAAAGCCTGTTACCCAATGTCCACTTCCCCGTCGCAATACTATGCCGTCGTTTTCATTGATATCGTGGGCAGTACGCGCCTGTATGAAACCGCGGGTGATGAAATTGCAAAAGACCTGGTCATGGAG
>JARFQV010000074.1 GCA_029287615.1 Pseudomonadota bacterium
GTGCTTACATAATAAAGGGCAAGTACGGCCAAAAAGAGCGGCGGCAGCAACAGGGCAAGGCCGAACGAGAGTATCAGCAATAAGGGTATGAGTATCACACCATGGAGAATTGGCACTGTCCCGGCGGCAAATGGGCGTCTACGTTTATTGGGATGTATGCGGTCAGCTGGCAGGTCCAGCAAATCGTTGAGCAGGTAAACACTTGAGGCGCAAAGGCCGAAGACAATGAACGCCAGGACAGCATTAGCAAGCAGGTCAAGCTCCCCCACCCTGTGAGCCCCCAGTAGCGGCAAGAATACCAGCGCGTTCTTGGACCACTGATGCAAACGGAGAGCCTTAAGGTATTCCTTGATCCCTGGACGTTCGTTCTCTATAAGTGTCTCGATCTCGATAACATCCTGTATGGCTTGTGTCACCCCGGCTTCAGGATCAACAAGTATCGCCCGGTGAGCACGGTTCCATACTGCGAGATCAGGACGACCGTTGCCAGCGTAGTCGAAATTTCCTTCGCCAAATCGCTGTACAAGTGACTCGGCCTTATTTTCACCCGAAAGGTTTATGTTGTCTTTAGTGGCGATCACTTCATCGAAGATTCCCAGATGCTCCGCCACCTGCAGAGCATACTTCTCGGGCGATGCAGTCGCTAGCACGAGATAACGCCCTTCAGCCCGCTGCTCACGAAGGTAGGCCAGAAGGCGTTCGTTATAAGGGAGTGTGGTCACATCGAGGTCCACTCGCTGGGCAACCTCTGCCTTCAAGTTAGCTTTACCGTGCAGAAGCCAAAAGGGTGCCTGCAGGGCAGCCAGGGGACTCGCTGAAGCCAACCTGAAATACGCCTCCAGCAGCAGGTCGCTCCGCAGGAGTGTCCCATCGAGGTCTACGCAAAGCGGCATATCCATCTTCTGGATTTCAACAGGTTGGCTCACTGAGCTCGAAGGTTTAAGTCCGCCTGTCATTATATAGTTAGCCCGCCCCGAAATAGTTTGTATAGTAGATAATTAATGCAATTAATCAGCCGCTCTTGCGAGCTAGCAGAAAATCAGCCATCGCATTGATGGATCCAAGATTGTCAATGTTGATCTCTTCCTGCTTGAGGGGAAAGTCATAGGTCTTCTCATACCAAACAACCAGTTCAAGGATAGCAGCAGAATCCAGGGCACCGGTGGCGGGGATGATATCCTCATCACTGATGTCGCTCGCATCTTCTCCAAGCTTATTCGCAAGATCTATCACCTTTTGGCGGATGGCTGTTTTTATAGTGTCTCGTTCCAGTGTCATTATATCCCTCATTCAGTTTAGTTATAGTATAGTCAATGACCCGCTGTATGCATTAGGATGAAATATACGTGTTCTCTGCTCCAGGATCAGTGTGTTATTGTTCTATGCTGGGTTAGTATCAGTTATTGTTTGCGTATTGTTTGCCCCCATTAAATATCTTAAATATCATCCGGTGGTTGAGACAGGCTCTGCAGTAGCTGGGCCACATCGAATCCTGACAGCAAGCGGTGATCATAGCTTGCGCCCAGCACTGCCCTGCCTGACCCCTTTGGTGCTGCGTGTGCCACCATGAGCCCGGTGTAGGGCGGCAGTATGGGGATATGGCGACTGACCTTCCACCTTGCCATGCTGGAAAAGGTGATTGTTGCACCGGCAACCTCACTGGATCTGAGCTTATGTGCAATAGCATGGCGCTGCACCTCGCCCAGGGCTTGGATATATTCAGATGCACTCATCAACTGGGCATCACGCACCACGGTCAGATACAGCGTCTTGTCCGCCTGAACTGTAAAGCCCAGGTTGATCGGTGTATAGAGGTAGTGACGATCATTGATGATGGTGGCATTGATGTTTGGATTCTCTTTCGTCAGCTGCACCAGCCTGTAGGCCAGCAGGGGTAACAACGGCGACAACATGAGCTTATTCTGCCGAGCGTATTCTGCGGCGTACTCCTCCCAGGGCGTGGGATCATACTCCACCTCCAGATAGCCGGCCGCAGCCTGGTCACGGTGCCATTGCACTGTCACGAGCATACCGTGAGCCTCCTCGGAAAGCTCCCGGTACTCACCAGGCACATCCGGTGTCTGCTCCCTCGTCTGCGCAGGCATGCTGGGAGCAGGCATTGCTGGAGTGGAAGCGCCCTGTTCAGCCAGGTAGGCCTCGATATCTTTCACCGTCAATCGCTCGCCACCAGTCGGTATCTGGCTCTCATCCAACCCGTGTTTTTTTAACATCACACGGGCTTTTGCTGTAGGGCGCGCAGCAACGGATGAATCCGCCTGAACAGGTGTAGCTGCCTCCTCCGGCACGGCTTCATCGGGGGAATCACCGAGCCAGATTACAACTGAACCGACAGCCACCTTCTGGTCCAGTTCGGGCAGGATCTTGAGTACATAACCATCGCGCTCAGCTTCCACCTCTACGATGGCCTTATCAGTCTCAACGGCGGCGACTACATCACCGCCTTTGACGAAATCACCCTCGCTAACGCCGAGTTCGACGACTTGCACGATATCATCATTGTTGTTCACACGCGGGGCATGCAGGGAATAAGGCATAAATGGGGTCCCTCTACTAAATCCAATCCAGAATGTGTTTGATAAGCATATCCTCATCGAGGAGTATCTGCCGCTCCAGGCTGCGTGCCGAAGCGATGGGAACCGGCGGCGTACCAATGCGCAGAAAACGGCCCGTATAACCGGAGTCGAGCAGGGAAGCGCCAATCTCAGCACTTACTCCGAAGTCGTGATGGCTCTCTTCTATTATCACTACCCCCGTACGGTTGAGCAGATGGCCGATCAGGCCGGTTTTCGACAGCGGGGATAATAGGGATGGCGCCAGGATCTCTACGTCCAGCTCTTCCTCTTCTTGCAGGTACCTCGCAGCTGCCTCCACCACCGGCAACATGCCACCGTAGGTCACCAGGGTTACATCCGGCTCATCCCCGCCGCGCACAAGCGTCGGGAACAGGTGGGCCGCCACATCATCCTCCCTTGCCGGCAATTCGTAGTAGTCGGCGCGATCCTGCTTCTCGCCGTAAAGCAGCTTGTGTTCGAGGAATAGCACAGGATACGGCCAGCGCAGTGTCGCATCTACCAGCAGCCGACCCATGTCATGTCGATGGCTTCCATAGACGACGGTGAGCCCGGGTACCGATGTCAACAGATGCTCCGGACTCTGGCTGTGGGTTGGACCATAGCCACGACGACCACCGCAGGGGGTGCGGATAACCAGAGGCACAGCCATATCCTGGAACATCCCGGGAAACTTCACGGCATGGTTGTACAATTGATCCAGGCACAGGGTCAGGAAGTCGGCGAACATCACCTCCATCACTGGTCTGAAACCATCCAGGGCCAGGCCAATGGCGGCACCGGTGATGCCTGCCTCGCTGATGGGCGTGGAGATCACCCGCTTACCATAGGCTGTGGAGAGCCCTTCGGTGACCTTGAATGCTCCGCCATAAGGATCATGCAGATCCTCACCAATAATCAGCGATTCAGGTGAGACTTCGAGAAGATGCCGCAGTGCAGTATTCAATACCTGTCGAACATTGCTGTCCGCTGCCAGATCAGGATAGCTACCCGGTTCATCAGACAGCCGGGTGTGATTGAAAATATGCTGTGGTGTTTTTTTGAAAGCAGCCTCAGGGGATGCATTGGCGGTTTCCCGAACGGATTCGATAAAGGCAGCATTGCTTTCCTCAATGTCCACCCTGGTCTCCTCTGGCAATCTGTAGCCCAGTGCGACCAGCGGATCACGCGCACGGATTTTGTTGAGCTCTTCCCCATCGCGCAGATCATCGCCCTTGCTGTGCGGGCCCAGCCGTCGGGTCTCAATCTCCAGGAAGCCCGGGCGCTGGCTGCTGCGCACCTGTTCCACTACAGATTCTACCTTGTGAAAAAACTCCGGGTCGTCATCGCTGTAGCGCCAGGTGCTGAGTCCAAAGGCGGCGCCCCTTTGTTCGATGTTGCCACCTATCGTCTCGGTGGTATAGGTGGTCTGGGCAATGCCATTGTTCTCTACCACTACCAGCAGCGGCACATTCCAGACAGAGGCCTGATTCATGCTCAGCTCCCGCAGTCCCTGTCCCAGGGTGCCATCTCCAAGGAGGACCGATACAAGTGCCCCTCTCGGCTGACGCTGGCGGGCCAGAGCCAGACCGGTGCCAATCCCCGTCATGCCTCCCTGAACACCGTTGCTGTGAAAGGGTCGATAGGCCAGATGCTGACTGGCCCCGTAGCCACCGCACACGCCTGCCTCACGGCCCATGATCTCCGCACGCAGGC
>JARFQV010000077.1 GCA_029287615.1 Pseudomonadota bacterium
CCCCCCCCCCCCCCCCTCCACCCCCCCCCCCCCCCCCGCCACCAACACTAGAGTTGGATCGTCGGCAGCGTCAGATGTGTATAAGAGACAGGATCGAGAATCGCCTTCATCTTCACACCGGCGTGCAGATACTGCCAGGCCAGCAGCAACAGCAGCGGTCCGGAACCGGCAATCACAACCCCGGCGCCGGGGACGATACCATGGGACTTGAACAGGATCTGTCCGGCCCCGGCATTCATGACGCCTGGCAGCGTCCAGCCAGGAAAGGGTACGGGACGCTCCATGGCCCCGTTGGCCAGCAACACCTGATCAGCCGAGACCATGTGTGGCGCCCTGGCATGCAGCAGGCCAATTTCACGCCGGTGATTCAATGACCAGACCTGCGTGTCGGGAAAGTAATCGACACCGGAATCCCGGAATCGCGAGACTAATTGCCCGCCCCGTTGATACTCGGTCCCGAGCAGCCCGGCCCGCTTTGCGGGAATGAACTCGGTGGCCCGGTAGATCTGGCCGCCCGGAGCGGGTTGCTCGTCAAGCAGGGCTGTATCGATACCTTGCTCGGCCGCGAGGACCGCCGCGGCCAGCCCGGCCGGGCCTGCACCGATGATTACCAGGGAGTAGTGATCTTTCACTTTGGCAGTACACCGGCACCGTACTGTCTTTCGACCCTCATGCCTTCCCGAACCAGTTCCCGGCAGGCGCGCTGGTTGGGCTGACCATCGATTATCATCAGACATTCATAACACGCACCCATCAGGCAAAATGGCGCGCGCGGGGCATTGGAGACCGGTGTTGTGCGCGTGTGGCCGACGCCACCGGCAAGTACCGCCGCGGCGACGGTTTCACCGTTGAATGCCGCGATCGGCTTCCCGTCCAGGAATATCGTTACGCGCTCATCCAGCGTATCGTCAAGACGCTTGAACATGCCGCTACAACCGCACCTGTTTCGCGATATTCTCATGATTGAAGATCATGCATTGCTGCAGATCAAGCTTGTGTCCACAGCCGGCTGAAACCGCACGGTGATACATGGCCAGACCGATCGCAACGTCGATGTAGGCCAGGCCCACAGCATTGAAATAAACACGCTCGTCCTCTGATTCCCGACCGGCCTTCTTGCCCGAGACCAGTTCGTGGAGATCGGCATGAATGTCGGCGCCGGAGATCAGTCCCTCGGCATACATCCGGCTTAGTGTCTGGGTGCGGTGGGTGACGGTGTCCCAGTCGTCACAGACGATCTTGTCACACTGCAGTGCCACCTCGTATTCGTCCTCCCAGCCACCGATGTGACTGTAGAAGGCACCCGGCTTCATCCAGGCTGCCTTCAACAAGGGCGCCTGGGCGCTGGTGGCTGTGACCAGGATGTCCGCACCTTCCATGGCGGCGCGACCATGTGTGTTGGCACCGATAAACTTCATGTCCGGAAACAGGGGTGATAGCTCGTCGATAAACCGCAGCTCTTCCTCGATGGTCTTTGCCGCTACCCGACATTCCTTCAGGCCGGGTCTGACCACTTTCATGGAAAGCAGATGCATCTTGGCCTGTTCGCCGGCACCGATAAAACCGATGACTTCACAATTCTCGCGCGACAGGTGTCTGGCCGCGATCCCTCCCATGGACGCGACCCGCATGTTGGATGCGAGCGTCCCCTCCATTACGGCAATGGGAAAGCCCTTCTCGATCTCGGACAGAACGAAGATGGCCGACAGGTTCTGCTTGCCATGCAACTGCGGATTCCGCGGGAAAACAGATACCCACTTCACACCGCATATCTTTTCATCCAGCATCGTTGCCGGAAGACAGTTGATACGATCCTGCGTGACCTGGTCGAAGATCTGCACGATCTTCTCCGGGAACAACGTCCGGTTATCCACGTGGGCCAGCATGGTCTTTTCCGCCACCTCCATGGCCATGCTAATATCGAAGCAACCGGACTCCAACAGGTCTTCCTGCGACAGATAGGTGAAGCTGATTTTGTGATGGGACATGTTGGAACTCATTTCGTGATGATCTAAACCTGTGAATTATCGTCTGAAGCCTCGCGCTACGCCAGTGGCCCCGCCGGGGTGAATTGGCCCCAAAGGTAGTACGGAACCGTGTTCAGAGAATGGTGAGCCCGGGGTTACGCGGAAAAATCGGATGTCAACCAAGTCTGTCATCGCAGACAGGACCGTTGCCAGTGGCGCCTTCGCCTGCTGGCATACTATATAACTAAATACATTAATTATTGTCTTTAATATATTGTATTTATTATAAATAAAAAATTATTGCTCTGCTGAGCAATAATCAAGCCCCGGCCGGGGGTATACCAGCCTTACCCTGAATCTGTATCCTGCCTCTGTGCCGGGATCATGCATACCGGCCCTTACATGCACAATCGTGGTGCGTGATCCGGTTGAACCAGCCTGTTCGGTGGCCGGGGCCTGCTCTCTGTAAGGCGCTGAATCCACTGAGCCCTGCCCTCCCCGCATCTATTTCGTGCTGGGTACTGCGTTCATCCGGCCTCTTCTGCACCTGCCCGGCATGCATCCTGCATTGGTAGTTTCAGCGATGCGGCTTCAAGACTGCGCACCTGTCGGGAAGATGATCCCGCGGTGCTCGTATGTTGAATGAAATCAGGGTGCTATAGGGATTCCATCCTGATCACACGAAGTACCAATGCTACCACGGGGATTCAACCTCGCCGGAACGCTGTTCCGATTTGGTGCACCGTTTACGGGGCCCGCACGTCGCAACAGCGTGAACACGATGACGCAGGTTTTCGGAGGATCAGCAAATGAATGCACCACCGGAGTCAATCAGTCCCGAACTCGCAGAAGACATCACTCGCACGGGTCTCGATAAGGCATCGATTCAACGGTCATTTCTCGACCACCTGTTTTTCGTGCAGGGTAAATTTCCGTCCATCGCCACACTCAATGATTATTACCTGGCGCTGGCCTACCTGGTAAGGGACCGCCTGCTCCACCGCTGGGTCAGCAGCGCGGCGACCTATACACGGGAGGGGTCGCGCACCGTGGCATACCTGTCCGCCGAATTCCTGATGGGGCCGCATCTCGGCAACAACCTGGTAAGCCTGGGTATTAACGAAACAGCCCGCGATGCCATGAAGGAACTCGGACTGGACCTGGACCTGATCGTTGCGCAGGAAGAGGAGCCCGGGCTGGGCAATGGCGGACTGGGGCGACTCGCCGCCTGCTATCTCGATTCCCTTTCGACACAGGAGATTCCCACTCTGGGCTACGGCATCCGTTATGAGTACGGTATTTTTCATCAGGAATTACGCGACGGCTGTCAGGTCGAGCTTTCGGACAAGTGGCTGCGCAACGGAAATCCATGGGAAATCGCCAGGCCGGACTGGACGGTTGAGGTAAAGTTCGGTGGCCACACAGAGTCCTATACCGACCAAAAGGGACGAAAACGGATGCGCTGGCATCCGGACAGGGTTGTACTCGGTGTTCCCTATGACACCCCGGTACCGGGGTATCGATGCAATACCGCCAACACGCTCCGGCTCTGGCGTTCCGACGCACCGGAAACGTTCGATTTTGCGGCATTCAACGAGGGCAACTACTACCGTGCAGTAGAAAACAAGGTTCTTTCCGAAAACCTGACCAAGGTACTCTATCCCAACGATGAAGCCGTTCAGGGCAAGCAACTGCGGCTCGAACAGCAATTCTTCTTCGTCTCCTGCGCCCTGCAGGACATGATCCGAATCCTCTCCCGGCAACGGTTGCCGCTGGACGGCTTCCACAGGAAATTTGCCATTCAGCTCAACGACACTCACCCGGCCATCGCCGTGCCGGAACTGATGCGTCTGCTGGTGGATGAACACGGCATGGAATGGGATGTCGCCTGGAATATCACCGAAAGCACCTTCGCCTACACCAATCACACCCTGTTGCCCGAAGCCCTGGAGTGCTGGTCACTGCCCTTGTTCGAGCGCCTGCTGCCGCGCCATCTCGAGATCATCTATGAAATCAACGAACGATTTCTCGACAAGGTGCGTTTATGGTGTCTGGGAGATACCAGCCGGGTTGCGGACATGTCGATTATCGGCGAGGAAGGCGAGCGTACCGTGCGTATGGCTCACCTGGCCTGTGTTGGCAGTCATGCGATCAATGGCGTCGCGAACCTGCATACCGAACTGCTCAAGACCCGGGTGCTGCAGGATTTTCATTCCTTTACACCGGCCAAGTTCAGTAACAAGACCAACGGTGTTACCCCGCGACGCTGGATCGTTCTCAGCAATCCGCGACTGGCCGCCCTGCTGGATGAAACGCTGGGAAAAAACTGGGCGAAAGAACTGGATATGCTGATCGGGCTGGAACCACTGGCAGGGGATGCCGACTTCCGTGCCCGCTGGCGGGATATCAAGCGCCACAACAAGCTGAAGCTCGCACATCACATGAGGAAGGTCACGGGTATTGCAGCCGATCCCGACTCGCTGTTCGATGTGCAGGTAAAGCGTATCCATGAATACAAGCGTCAGCATCTCAATGTGCTGCACATCATCGCCCTGTATAACCAGATCAGGCAGAACCCCGAGGCCGAGATAACACCACGTACCTTCATCTTCTCCGGAAAGGCCGCGCCGGGCTACCGAATGGCGAAACTCATCATCCGTCTGATAACCGGTGTCTCCGGCATCGTGAACCGGGATCCCCTCGTGCAGGGGCGCCTGAAAGTGATCTTCCTGCCGAACTTCAATGTCAGTAATGGACAGCGGATCTATCCGGCTGCCGACCTGTCGGAGCAGATTTCAACCGCCGGCAAGGAGGCCTCCGGGACCGGCAACATGAAATTCTCCATGAACGGTGCATTGACCATTGGTACACTCGACGGGGCCAATATCGAGATCAGGGATGCAGTGGGTGCGGAAAATTTCTTTCTTTTCGGTCATACGGCAGAAGAGATAGATGGCATGGAGATGGAGTACCAGTCCCCCGGCAGCTTTGTGGAAAACAGTCCGGAACTGCAGGAAGTGATCCAGTTGATCCGCAGCGGACTCTTCTCGCGCGGTGATCCCGAATTGTTCCAGCCGCTGCTGGATTCGCTCTTTCACCATGATCCCTTTTACGTATTTGCGGACTTCGCTGCCTATCACGCATCCCAGCAGGAGGTATCGAGGGCATTTCTCGATGAAGAGCAATGGGCGCTGATGTCGATTCTCAATGCTGCGAGAATGGCCCGGTTTTCATCGGACCGCTCGATTCGGGAATACTGCAACGAGATCTGGAAGCTGTCACCGGTTCATGTGAAACTGAAAGGCAGCGACGGCCTGGGATTTCTGCAAAGCCTGCAATAGAAGCAACTGCGTCCGGCAGGATGGGAACAGCACAGGGACTCGAGTCCGGGAGGCACCAGTTCCCCCGGGACTGTAAAAAGTTGCCTGACCGGGCGGGTATCCGGTACGGGTATTCCCATCAATCAGGATGATTCCCACCCAGAAATCAACTGCAACCGCAGTGACTCCGAGAGCGGCTTGTCACCCAGCCAGATTCCGAAGTAGAGTGCGGCGAAATCATCATCCTGCAGACTGATGATTCGCTCTCCGTTATATTCCAGCCAGACACCCCGTTGCGGCAGGTAAGAGAGTGTATAGCGATCGCCTGTCTGTACATCCCGGTAGCTATCATGCAGGGCGTTGATCCGGGACCACCAATGTTCCAGATCATCCTTCGGGTGCTGCCTGGACAGGATCTTTTCAGCGGCCCTCGACAAGTCCCCGGCCCTGATCGGAACCCGGTAGATAATATCCAGACGTTTGGGCACCCCCGGATCCAGCAAGTGGCCGGACTCCGGTATCGCTCCGGCATAGAGGGCTATGTCATAGACGGGTATGATCCTGGCGTAGCGCGCGGTACCATCACCGACGAGAGCCAGCCTCTCCTTTTCCAGGGTGATGCCAGGCGGGAAATCGCCGGCCGGCGCCAGTGCCGGTATGAATACGCACAGTATCGCGAAACACAGGTGCAACGCAGTACGCCTTACAGACCGTACATGGCGATGCGGCTCAATCCACCTCGTCTGCGGCCATGATTTCAACGGCATTGCCCTCGCTGTCCTGTATATAGATGGAACGGGTACCGTCCCGGTGTGTCGTCAACGTACCGAAAGAATCCGCATCCAGGCATGACACTGCTACATGCGGCGGATGTTGTTCGGGGATCACCAGTGCCAGATTGATGTTGGCAAAACGCAGCAGTGCCCAGCTGTCGTCCCGGTAGAGGATCTCAGTCTGAAAGTGCGTGCTATACCAGTCTATGGCCCGCTGCACATCCTTCACCTGAATGGCGACATGATCGATCCTCCCGGGTTTTTGCCTGGCGGATTGCATGGACTACTCCTTGCGAAAGAACAAAAGAACCTCCCCCAGTCGGATACCGAACTTGCTCATGCCTGCGCGGTTGACCAGTACTCCCCCGTCATGCAGGAACATCCAGTCGTTGAAGTGAACCTTCCACTGCCTGTTTCCGGCTTCAAGGAGCAGATCGTACTTCCAGTTTAGGGCGTTCCCATAGCGCTTCCCGATCGCCACACCCACGACATCGCCGGCACGACCCTCATAGGTATGCTCATCGAGTTTGCGGATACGCCAGATCCGCTCGCTTTGTTCACCGTCGCGAAAGGAAAAGGACTCGTGCAGCACAAACTCGTCTCCATCCTGCCGTCCGTCAATGACCACGCTGAAGTAACGCTTTGGTTTCCCGGCGCGATCCTGGAACAGCCCCCAGGCGAGCGTCCTTCCCTGGAAGTATTCTTCCACCAGGAATTCGGGACTCGTCTGCGCGAATTCTTCAGGGCGCATGGTGCTGCAACTGTTCAACAACAGCATGATGAGCAGTACTACCGCTATTGTCTTCCACATGTTTCATCTCCTATCCGACCGTCTCTGCCCGGACCCGGGTGAATGTCCTGCTGGATGCGAAACCCCGGGTCAGCGCAATGGCGGCAACTTTCAGCAGTACCGGCGCCAGCCCATAGAGCAGGGCCAGGGACAGGAGGACTTCGTCATTATTGCTGGAACGGGGATCGAAGCCTGCCATGGCCAGTACACCGAAGGCGATACCGATACCGAGGGCGGCGGCCAGCTTGGTGGTCAGTCCCCACAGACCGAACAGCAGGCCTGCACGGTTTCGGCCGGATTGCTGCGTGTCGATGTCAACCATGTCGGCCTGCATCGAGGCTGGTAATGCCAGATCTGCACCCAGTGCCACACCGGTAACGAGGCAAATCAGGCCGTAGGCGATTACGTCCCCGGCACCCAGCCAGGGCACCCAGAAAAAGGCCGCGCAGGCCAGCAGCATCGAGAACCTCCATACGCGCGCCTTGCCATAGCGGCGCGAGAAATAGATCCAGCCCGGCAGTGCCGCCATGCCAGCGAGGAAGTACAGGCACAGGAAGATTCCGATGGATGTTCCAGCCTGCAGAACCTGGTCGACGTAAAAGAGGAACAGCGCGGCGGGCAGTGCATTGGCGGCGCTGCTCAGCAGGTAGGCAACCACCAGGAGGCGCATGGGCCGGTTAGAGAACAAACCGCTGATCCCTGCAGCGCCTGCGCGCGCTGTTCCGGTGACAGGTGTCACCCGTTCCGGTACCAGTGCCAGGGCCGTCAGCACCGCCAGCGGCAACATCCACCACATCGTCTTACTGATGACGGACAGTGCACCTTCCGGCTGATCGGCCATTCCCAACAGGGTTGGCAGGACAATGGCGATGCCGATACCGGTAATCGTGAAACCCTCACGACTGCCGGCGAGCCGGGTTCGCATGTGCCGGTCACTAGAGAGTTCGGCACCCCAGGCGAAATATGGTACGGCAATCAGGGTCCATCCCGCATAGGTCACCAGGTTCCAGAAAAGCAGGTAGCCGAACCCTGCCCCGGGTGTGGCGACAAACAGTTGCTGAATACCCAGAATCAGTATAGGCACGCCAAGGGCCATAAGCAGTCTGCGTGACAGGCCGCGTTGCCGCAGGTAGTCGCTCATCAGACCGATGGCGAGATCACTTGCGATATCGAACAGTCGCGCAATCAGGATGGCCCCGCCCATGGCAAGCAGGGACAGCCCCAGCACCTGGGTGTAATAGGCTGGCAGGTAAACCGCCAGAGGCAGGCCCAAGAGCGCCAGTGGCAGACCGGGCACACCGTATGCCAGTATCCTGCTGCTTGACAGGCGCGGCTCACTCATCATTCCGGTCGTCGCAAGCCCAGCTGTAAAACATCGATCATGCCGAGTTCGAAACCGGCCTGGCAGTAATTCAGGTAGTAGTGCCAGCGTCGCAGAAAGGCATCGTCGAAACCCAGCTGACGGATGGCATCCTCCGCCTGGTCGACGCGCTGGTCCCACAGGGCGCAGGTACGGGCATAATGTGACCCAATGGCATCATCCGAGAGCCACTCCAGGCCGGCCTCGCGTGCCAGTGCCTGCAATCGCTGGCGCGAGGGCAACATCCCACCGGGGAAGATGTGCACCTGGATGAAATCCGGCTGCCGACGGTAGCGTTCCTCACGCGCAGCATCTATCACGATCACCTGCAAGGCAGCCCGGCCGCCGGGACGCAGGCTACGTCTGAGGGTTTCGAAATAGACGGGCCAGTAGTCCTCACCGACCGCCTCGAGCATCTCAATGGAGATGATGTGATCGTACTGCTCCCGGACGTCCCGGTAGTCCTGCAGCTTCAGCGTCACGCGGTCCCCGATCCCCGCTTGCCGGATCCTGCGGCCGGCGAACTCCAGTTGCGCCTCGGACAGCGTAATGCCTGTGACCCGGATGCCCTGTTCTGCTGCTGAGCAGGCAAAGCCTCCCCATCCACAACCGATCTCCAGGATGTGTTCACCGGGGCGTGCACCGGTGAGTTCCAGCATGCGCCGGTACTTGCGTTCCTGTGCCGATTGCAGCTGGTAGGGGCTGGATGTGAGCGGGTTTTCGAACAGGGCGCTGGAATAGGTCATCGATGGGTCGAGCCACAGACGGTAGAAGTCATTACTGAGGTCATAATGGGCCCGGATATTGCGACGGCTGCCGGAACGGTTGTTGGCACGCAGCCGATGACGCACGCGGTCCAGCCATAGTCCGGGAGCGCTATCCGCAATTCGCGAGATCGCCTTCTGGTTCTGCGCCAGCAACCGTAGCAGTGATGCCAGATCAGGACTGTCCCAGTCACCTGCAAGATAACTCTCGGCGAAACCGACGGGCCCACGCAGCAGCGAACGCGCCACCATTGCCGCGGGACGCAGGATGCGCAGTTGCGCGGTTGGCGCGGGATCGCGCTTGATACGCTGTATCAGGCCATTGGCAAAGCGCAGCTCCAGGTTTCCCGTCTCGATCTTCTCGAACAGGGTCAGCAGAAGACGGGTTTGAATCGGCAGGGCGAGGCGGCTGGAGGCCGGTTGCGCTGCAGTTTCGCGTATCATGTCGTGATCTCCTTTGCGGGTGGCTCGGGTTTGTGAAACAGGGGGGCGCCTCTCAGGAACAGTTTCAGGGCTTGCCAGTGAATCATCGCAACAATCTTGAAGGTCATCAGCGGCAATCGCAGAAAGGTGCGAAGCAGGTTCAGATCGCCGAATGGTCTGGCTGTAGCCACTTGTGCGGCGGCCATTCTGAGCGCCCCCTCTTCCAGACAGTGAATGGCTATGCCAAGCTTTTTCCCGGGCCGTGACAGGCGAAATCGATAATCAAGTCCCATCGGTAGGAAGGGAGATACGTGAAAGCATTTCCCCCGCGTGGCGCGCACTGGCCAGGATAGAGCGCGACCATGGTCATGGAGCAGATAGCCGTGGCGTTCTCCGAAGGTGTTTCTAACCTCGCACAGCACAGCCCGCAACCGGCCATCACGATGCCAGCAGTACCAGATGCTCAGCGGGTTGAAGGCATATCCCAGCAGCCGGGGAAAACAAAGCAGACTGATACGCCCACCCTCCAGATCGATGGCATGCTTGCGCAGGTGGCTCTCCAGCCATGGCCGCAATGGCGTACCATCACCGGGACCGTGATCACGGTCATGGAAGGCAAACAGATTGAAGCGGTTGTGTGAAAACAGCCGGCTGCGCACTGAAAGCGCGTGCACCTGGTCAATATCGAGCAGCAGGCTGAATACCGGATAGCTGAAGCGATAGTGCAAGGGTGCCACTCGACGATGCATGACATTGCCGGAGTAGATCACGGCCGCGTCCCGCTTGGTATTCATGACGTGGCCAGGACCGGTTGACTTGCCGGTAGCGTTTCGTGATTGCTATTTACCTGCAGTAACCGGGATACATCCACACCCAGCTCACCGGCGAGGTTGACCGAGGAGCGCAAGGCATCCTCGTGAAAGCCATAGCCGAAATAACTGCCGCAATACCAGATTCGTCCGTTTCCCTGGAGTCCGTTGAGCTGCTTTTGCGCGGCGATCGCATCGGTATCAAAGACCGGGTGGGTATAGTCCATCTCGGCGATCAGGGTTTGCGGATCTGGTTCCCGCAGCGGATTCAGGCTGACAAAAAGGGGTGGGGCCTGCTGCAAACGCTGCAGGCGATTCATCCAGTAACTGACCGATACCACACTGGTGTCATTGGCCTGTCTGTGGCTCAGGTAGTTCCAGGAGGACCATGCCCTGCGCCGCTTCGGCATCAATCGCACATCCGAGTGCAGGAGGGTGCGATTGTGCTGATAGGAAAAGCGTCCGAGTACCCGGCTTTCTTGTTGGGTCGGTTGGTGCAGCAGTCCCAGCGCCTCGTCAGCATGACAGGCCAGTACAGCGGCATCATAATCCTCCGGTCTTGCACCCGGGCAGTGCACACGAATACCGGCAGGTTGACGTTCTACGCCTGAAACCGGCATATCGGGACGTACCCGACCGCGCAACTGACCGAGCATGCGCCTTGCGTATTCACGACTGCCACCACAAACAGTGTGCCATTGCGGCCGGTTCCGCAGATCCAGCAGGCCGTGATTGGCGTAGAAGCGGGCAAGGCTCACAGCCGGAAACTTCGCCATGGTTTCCACCGGACAGGACCAGATCGCGGCCGCCATTGGTAACAGGTAGCGATTACGGAACTCCGGTCCGTAACCTCCCCGCGCAAGGAATTCGTCCAGGGTCAGCGGTCCGGATCCGGTCTCGCCCTGCAGCAGTCCGCGGGCATCACGGTTGAAGCGCAGAATGTTGAGCAGCATACGGTAGTGACGCGGATTGACCAGATTGCCTCGCTGCGCGAACAGGGCACCGAGACCGGAACCCGCATACTCCAGTCTCCCGTCGTCAATGGATACCGAAAAAGTCATATCAGTCGGCTGGGTATTAACCCCGAGTTGATCGAACAATCGGCTTAGCAAGGGGTAATTGCGCCGGTTGAACACCATAAACCCGGTATCCACGGCAACCGTTCCGTTCGGGGTATCCACATCAACTGTGTGGGTGTGTCCACCACAGTAATCGTTACGCTCGTACAGGGTGATATCGTGCTTTTCACGAAGCAGCCAGGCAGCACTGAGTCCTGCTATACCGCTTCCAATAATGGCAATGCGCATGTTGTCTTCCTGTGTGTGTTGGACATATCCTGCACAACAATGTATAACATCTGTACATCCAATACAACTTTTTTGTATAACACATGTATAGCTATTTCCTGTCACTGCGCGCTGGCCTCCTTTCAAGTATCCATGATGGAGTGATACGGACTGGAAACAGGTCATGCGTCTAGGAGTTGAAAAAATCACGGATCTGGATAGCAGGGGACTTGTCTGGCTGGTCGGGGCGAGTTCCGGTATTGGCCGCGCCCTGGCTCTGCGGCTGGCTTCTGACGGGTGGCGGGTACTGGTCAGCGCACGGCGCAGGGAGGGTCTGCAAGGTCTGGCAGAACTGGCCCCCGCAGGCCGGATATCGGTCTACCCGCTGGATGTAACGGATCCCGAGAAAGTGCATGAGGTTGTGGATTGTATCGAGCGGGATGCGGGCGCCATCGACATCGCTATCCTCAATGCCGGAGATTACGAACCCATGGCCTTGGATTCTTTTGATGCGGCGCTATTTCGGCGCCTGATGGAGGTCAACTATCTCGGCGTGGTGCACTGTCTGGAAGCATTGCTGCCGGTCATGCGGCCTCGTGGCCGGGGACAGGTTCTGGTCACCGCCAGCGTGGCCGGTTATCGTGGCCTGCCACTGGCAGGACCCTATGGGGCAAGCAAGGCGGCCCTGATAAACCTGGCTGAATCACTGCATCCCGAGTTAGCTCGTTCCGGGATAAACCTCCGGGTGATCAATCCGGGGTTTGTGGATACACCACTAACGCGCAAAAACCGTTTCACCATGCCGTTCCTGATGACACCCGAGGATGCGGCGAGGCGAATCATCACCCAACTGGATCGTGGAGGCTTCGAAATCAGTTTCCCACGCATATTTGTCTGGATGCTGAAGGTGCTCAGGTGCCTGCCCTACCGGTTGTATTTTTTTCTGATCCGCAGGATGACAGGCACATGAACGAAAACAGTCCACGCCTTGATGAATACATACGTTTTTTTGATACCCTGTCGCCGGGATCGTTGCAGCATCTCGCCCGGTTCTTCACGGATGACGCCCGTTTCAAAGACCCGTTTAATGATGTCACCGGCCTGGCAGCCATACAGGATGTCTT
The DNA here is from genome assembly GCA_029287615.1 of Pseudomonadota bacterium. Taxonomy (GTDB): domain Bacteria; phylum Pseudomonadota; class Gammaproteobacteria; order UBA9214; family UBA9214; genus JARFQV01. The sequence continues at coordinate 12,617 of JARFQV010000077.1, forward strand.
CGAACACATGTTTCGAGTAACAGCGAGACCATCCTTTGCAGTCACAGAAGCGATGGAATCGGGGGATACCGCCTTGCTCCGCTGGGTGTTCACCTGCCGCATCCGGCGGTACGAAATAGCCGTTACGGGTGTCAGCTTCGTACTTTTCGCAAATGACGGACGAGTCAGGGAACACATTGATTACTGGGATCCTGCTGAAGGGATCTATGACCGGTTACCGGTGATCGGTGCATTGCTACGCTGGCTTCGCCGGCGCCTGGCAGCCTGAGACGCTGCCGGGTTCAGCTGCGGTTTCCATAACCCGGATCTTGCAGACCCGCGGCCTTGTGTAGCCGGTGCTTGACTTGTTCATATAATATGCAACAATTATACAATTGTTATTCAAATATTGCTTGTGCTAAAAATCTGCAGCAAACCCGGTGCGAGAATTGCATCCAGGTTTAATTATGCGGGCTTTCAGAGGACTATCGGTGCAATCCAACCGGCAGTCCACCGCAATCAGGAGGAACAACACAATGAACTCACTATTGCTCGTCGCCCACGGAAGCCGCCGGGAAGCATCCAACAACGAAATCAGAAACCTGGCCAGGACAATGCAGCGCAATTCCGGCAATCGCTTCGGCGAAATCGGCTGTGCCTTTCTCGAACTGGCCGAACCATCCATTCCTGACGGCATCAGGCAGTGCATAGAACGCGGTGCCACTCGTGTCACCGTCTTCCCTTACTTCCTGGCCGCCGGCAGGCATGTGACTACCGATATTCCCGCAGAGGTAGACAAGATCAGTAAGCAGTACCCGGACACGTTAATCACGATAGCAACCCATCTTGGCGCCTCCGGCGCCATGAGCGAACTGATCCTGGAACAGGCAGGGCACCAACGAGGAGATGAGCCATGACAATACAGACGACTGACCCGATCAACGGCAATGACGTCACAGATA
>JARFQV010000081.1 GCA_029287615.1 Pseudomonadota bacterium
CGCACACGGCGACCTGGGTGTGCCAGATGGTGTGATCAATGCCCGCGACATCCTGCTGTTGTTGCAGATGCTGCAGGCACCCCAGGGTTCATCTGAATAGATTGTCGTCAATACATCCCCTGTGACGGGTTATGTGCAGTCAGCCGTAAATTCTCGGGTAAGGAATCCGGCTCGACGGTAAAGCGCGGTTTTGGCTCGCGACCCGGACTTGGCGCGACACCACCGAGTACCTACCGTGACATAGTCAACCGGGTCCGATTGGGAAAACTGCCTGATCCTGCTGATCACGACCGCTCACCCGTCACGAAAGTGCGGTAAACCCGCAACGAATCATCACCACAGGCACGCTGCACGCACCTGATATACGTTCCCGGTTACTGTCCCCCGACACGGGCGAGGATGGTCCGAAACATCATTCAGCGCACAAAATAATTTAAAGAATAGTAATATTTTAATATAATTAAAAAATATATGTGCCGTGGCCGGTCCATTCATGGCGCTGTTATCGAACTGTAGCCGAGGTGAGCGTAATGAAACAACAAATCAACCGACTGATTGTATTGGCTATTTTTATGGTTATCGGATTGGGGTCCGTCCATGCAGCCGATGTGGTCAGCGAGAACCTGGTGTTCGTCAAGGAAGATGGACGGAGTTATCTACTGCAGCGCACCATGCGCACCGGGTGGGAGAAATACGATTTTCATGTCGACAAGAACATTGTTCTCGATGACTTTTTTCATATCGATCCCAATGAATACGAGTGGGACGATGCGAATGACGAAAACGTCAACACCCTGAAGTTCAATAGCGGTACCTACACGGTAATGTATCCGGGCAATTACGGTGATCGGGTAAGTATCGATGAGGAGGGTGTCTATACACTGCAGACCTGGGATGGAAAAAAGCGCGAGGACGGGCGCTTTGGTATCTGGAACTCACCCGGTAATTTCAGCCGATTCGTCCAGGCGTGGGTGTTTCCGGACAATTTCCGCATCCTGAGCTATGAAAGTAACCGGGAAGGGGAGTGGATCGAGCGTAATAACACCCTTGCGTTCTTTTCTGATGATGTCAACGATCTCAGCTTCATCGTTCGATTTCAGCAACTGGATACTGATGGCGATGGTATCGCCGATATTGCAGATCGTTGCCCGGAGACACCTGCCGGTGTCGTCGTGGACGAAACCGGTTGCGAACCGGATTACGACGGCGATGGTGTGGTGGACAGTCAGGATCAATGTCCGGAAACCCCCGCTGATGCAGTGGTCGATACGGTGGGTTGTGAGCGCGATGATGACGCGGACGGAGTCCCCAACCGGATGGATCAATGTGCCGACACGCCGGAAAAGGCGGAAGTCGATGCGCGGGGTTGCGAGCTGGATGCTGACCAGGACGGGGTGGTCGATCGACTGGACAAGTGTCCGGAAACTACCCCCGGCGCATCGGTGGATCGCGATGGTTGCGAGCAGGACTGCGACGGGGATGGTGTCGTAAACAGCAGGGATGAGTGTCCGCACACACCGGAGGGTGCAAAAGTAGACGATCAGGGTTGCGAGACCGACTCGGACGGTGACGGGGTGGTGGACAGCCGGGATCAGTGTCCGGACACGCCGGCCGGGGCGGCAGTCGATGAACGTGGCTGCGAGCGTGATTCGGATGGTGACGGGGTGGTGGACAGCCAGGATCAGTGTCCGGACACACCGGCCGGAGCGGCAGTGGATGAGCGCGGCTGCGAACTTGATTCGGACGGTGACGGGGTGGTGGACAGCCGGGATCAGTGTCCGGATACGCCGGCCGGGGCGGTAGTGGATGAACACGGTTGCGAACGTGATTTGGACGGTGACGGGGTGGTGGACAGCCAGGATCAGTGTCCGGACACGCCGGCCGGGGCGGCAGTGGATGAGCGCGGCTGCGAACTTGATTCGGACGGTGACGGGGTGGTGGACAGCCAGGATCAGTGTCCGGACACGCCGGCGGGGGCGGCAGTGGATGAGCGCGGCTGCGAACTTGATTCGGACGGTGACGGGGTGGTGAACCAGAGGGACCTCTGTCCCGACACCGCACCTGGCAGCAGCGTGGATGAGACCGGTTGTGTGAAGGCGCAACCCATCACGTTGCGCGGGGTCAATTTCCATTTCAATTCGGATCAGCTGACGGATGAGTCGATGCTGATTCTGGACGATGTCGCAACCACCCTGCTTTCACATCCGGAGCTGAGACTGGAGGTCGCCGGACACACGGATTCCGAGGGGGATGACGCCTATAATCTGGATCTTTCACAGCGGAGAGCGGAATCCGTACGTACCTACCTGGTATCGAGGGGCATTGACCCGGATAAGCTCAGTGCCAGGGGATATGGTGAGCAACGACCGGTAGGCGCGAATAATAGTGCCGACGGCAGGGCGGCCAATCGACGTGTGGAACTGATCCGGCTGGACCGGTAAACAGACAGGAGACGTCTGACAGGATCGCGAGAGTTGTCTATCCCGGCGGCTGATTGAAACCATGGGGGCTCTGGATGCGATTGTTGCGGGATATCTCGTGCTGGGATTTTTCAAGGGCAGGCGCAGGGGACTGCGTGCCGAACTGGTACGGGTGATCAGTTTGCTGATCGTACTGGGATTCCTGCTGGGATTCGGGCTGTTCAAGGTGGTTGGGCAGGGGATATCCTCTCTGGCGGATGCCATGCATCAGCCAGGAGGGATGTTCGCATCCAGCCTGGTCCTTATCGCTACCCTGGGGGTGGTTTTCGCCATCAGGCGGTGGCTCAGTCGCCGACAGGCCCCGCTGAAACCGGCCGGGGAACCCGCATCATATGGCGGTATTGCCGGGGTGCTTCGGAGCGGATTAACCCTGGTGCTTGTCCTGTTGATCTTCAAACTGCTGTTTCCGGAAATGTTGAACAAGACTGTATTTGGCAACTCGTTGCTGGGCCAGATGCTCGACATGCTGTGAATGTGTCGGGATCCCTGTCCGGGCAGGGTGGCCCGGTATTTTGTCCCGGCCAGTTACCATGATAAAATCACAAACTCTGTTCATTTACACTTCCACTTGAAACTGGATTTCTGAATAACTGCCACATTATCAACTTTGTACACAGGAGTAATAAAAATGAATCGTTCTCTTTTAGTGCCAGCAATCATCGCCCTGGTTCTTTCCGCATGCGGTGATGGCACCACAACCGATGATGCCGTGGATGCCGCCAAGGACGCGGCGAAGGACGCCGCCGAGGTAACGAAGGAAGCAACCGGCAAGGCCATAGAGTATTCGGGTGACAAGCTCCAGGATGCCGGCGCGGCCATGAGTGATGCCGGTGAGTCCATGCAGCAACCGGCCGAAGAGGCGGCGGAAGAGGCAAAGCAGTAAACCGCTCGTTTTTTCACAATCACATGGGGCCGGTCAGTGACCGGCCTTTTTTTTTGCGAGGGTATTTTGATTTTCGGGAAGCAGTGATTATTATTTGCCGCCATATTCGCGAAAGCGTGATAAAGCGCAATCTGTCTTCTATGGTACAGGCCGCAGTCACAAGGCGGGAGATCCGGAGAAAGGGCCTTCAGGACAGGTTGTTCTCCACATGGAACGTAATCGAAATCAGGCGGAGATCAATATCGGATGTTTTCCCAAAAACGCTTCCCGGCATATTTTAGTCTTGCCCTGGCCCGGCAGTTTATCCTGCTCGCCGTCATGCTGCTTGCAATGGGACAACTGTCCGCAGATGAACTGGTCATGCAGGATGGTTCGCGGCTGATCGGCGAGGTAGTAAAGCGGAAAGGCGGTTTACTCGAATTCAAAACCACCTATGCGGGTGTGATACAGGTGCAGTGGGACCAGGTGCGTGAAATACATGGTGAGAAACCGATGTCGCTGTTACTGGAGGATGAAAGAAGCATTACGGCAAAACATCTGGTTAACAGTACAGATGGCATCATCCTGTATGACGACATTGAACCGGACCTGTCCCAGCCATCGCTTGCGCAGGAGGAACTGGTGGCCATTAATCCCGAGCCATGGCGTATCGGAGAAGGATATAAACTGGATGGCCATGTCAATTTCGCCCTGAAAAAGGAGCGTGGCAATACCGACAAGGACGAGATTGACGTCGACGGGGATGTGAACTGGCGCTACCGGGATCATCGTCTAAGGATATTCGGTACACTCGAAAACGACCGCAATGACAACAAGAAGACCAAGGACAAGTGGAGGTTGAACAATAGCTACGACTATTTTTTAACCAAAAAATGGTTCGCCGGCGCCTTCCTGGGGCTGGAGCATGACAAGTTCGCGGATCTGGATCTGCGTACCATCGTTGGCCCGCTCATGGGATACCAGTGGTTCGAGGGTGATAAACTGAATCTCAGTACGCAGTTGGGACCGATGTATGTGGACGAAAAATTCGACAGTAATCCGGACGATAATTACTGGGCGCTCGGCTGGCACATTAATTTCGACATCTACCTGCTCAAGGAAATCATGCAGTTCTATCACCGCCAGGGTGCGGTCTGGTCCATGGAGGATACCAACAATCTGGTCTGGGACGCCTGGACAGGGCTGCGTTTTCCCCTGGTATGGGGATTCGTCGCCAGTACCGAGATACAGACCGAATTGGACACTGCTTCCGCCAGGGGCAAGACAAACCTGGATACGACCTACCGGCTCAAGCTCGGGTATCAGTGGTAATCCGGTGAAGGTGCTGGTTCCGGAGGTTCGCTCTCCCCAACCCTTGCTATAAGTGCCTAATCGGCCGAATGGCCGGTCCATCCGGCTTGTGGCTCTAAGCCTTGGCCATTGGCCTGGCCGGTAGGGTATTCACTTTTCCGACTCACCGCTTTCCGGTTGGGATGGCTTGTGCAGCTTGACCGGAGCGGCCTGCACCGCAGGTGGCCGCAGGCGCAGATTGATCATCTCGACTATGACCGAGAACGCCATGGCGAAGTAGATGTAGCCCTTGGGGATGTGGAACTCGAAGCCCTCGGCGATCAGTGCCATGCCAACCATCACCAGAAACGACAGCGCCAGGATCTTCACCGTTGGATGCCGGTCGACAAAGTCCCCGATCGTTTTCGCGGCCACCATCATGACTCCCACCGCCACTATGATGGCGATGACCATCACCGGGACCTGATCCGCCATTCCGACGGCAGTGATGACGGAGTCCAGTGAAAAAATGATATCGAGTACGGCAATCTGGAACAGGACTCCACCGAAGCTGGCGGTTATACCGGTGCCATGTTCTTCTTCCTCGGGTCCTTCCAGCGAACCATGGATTTCGTGCACGCTCTTCCAGAGGAGGAACAGGCCGCCCCCGATCAGGATCAGGTCACGGCCGGAGACGGCCTCGCCCAGTACGGTGAACAGCGGGCTCGTCAGGCGCATCACCCAGGCCAGTGACAGCAGCAGGAGGATGCGCATGATCATCGCCAGTGAAAGGCCAATGATCCGCGCCTTGTTGCGCTGTTCCTCCGGCAGGCGTCCCACCAGAATGGAAATGAATATTATATTGTCGATGCCAAGGACGATTTCCAGTGCGGTCAGGGTACCCAGTGCAATCCAGGCCTGGGGATCTGCGATCCATTCGAACATATTCTTTCCTTTATCAGTCTTGGTCGTACATCATGTACCGGTCTGCGGGCTCAGGATTCCGGATGCGCAGATTGCCCGGCCCGGGCCTTCGGGCCGGGGATGCAGGGCGGTTGTGTCTGGCCCGATTGGCTATGGTTTCTCGCAGCTCACTCTTTCAATTCGATATTCAGCTTGCCTTCCGATATGCTGATATTTTCGACACCGTCGGAGAAGGCCTTCCAGAAGCCTTCCTCGGTTCCATACTGTTCGACCAGATCGATGTTTTTGATGCCACCCATCCAGGCATTGGGCAAGGGTACGCCCATGATAGTGATACCCTTCAGAATCACGATCGGTCTCTGCTCACGGTAGGCCAGTTCCAGACCGGCCCTCACCTTCAGGATCTTGCCACCCAGGATCGGAAAGTCAGGGTCCACAGGCACCAGCAGCTTGGCGCTGACCAGGTCTTCGGAGAGGTCGATTGCAAGTTTCCTGGCGAGGTCCGTGTTCTTGGCGAGCAGGGCATTGATTTCGCGCTCGCTGAGCGAGATCGTCCGCTCGGCACCGGCCTCGCTATAGGGTTCCGGCTCGAGTGCCTCTTCAGCCGGGGGAGCCGGGTCAAGCGGGGGATCCGGGCTGTGGGTCCGGCTCTGTGTCCTGTTTCTGCCGCGTGAGCGGGAGGCGATTTCCAGGGAATCGAGTCTCTGCAGCTTGGTTTCCAGGGCCTGCTCCTCCCTGGCGGACAGGGTGACTGGTTTGAATTCGGTCGGAAAGATATAGGCCTTCGCGATCCATAGCGTTGCGGCTGCGGTCACCAGCACGGTGACAAGCACAATCATGAAGATATGCAGGCCGCTGCGGCGTTTCCGTTCTGGCGGAGTTACGGGTTCGGTTTCCATATCGGAATAATGACGCAGAACGGGATAAATGGGAACCAGGCGATCAGAAGCCGCCACCGGTTCTGAAGCCTCCGCCTCCGCGCGAGCCGAAACCACCACCGCCTCCCCGGGGGAGGCCGATACTGCCACCGCTATGCCAGACCCGGCTCCTGCGGCCGAATCCGCCGGAGCCGAAGCTCGGTTTGGAATGGGTGGGGCGTGTCTGTTGCTGGCGGATAATTTCCTGCCACAGGCCTTCACGGCTCAGCATGCCGTTGAGAAACTGGTTTAGCAGCAGGGTAACGAATGATCCGTCACGGAACGAGGAATTCATGCTGTCGAAACGCGCCCGCTTGAAGTCAACCCGCAGTTGCTCCAGTTCCTTCAGTCTTTGGCGGTGACTGCTCATCAGGGTGCGCTGTTGAGACAGGGTGTCCTGGATGTGCTGCTTCTTGCGCCCGATAGTGGACAACTGGTCGACTACCAGGTCATCCTCGGGCAGGGGTGTCAGCTGGGCGTCACGGTGTAATGTCATGATGTCAGCGCGTCTGAAATCATTGGCGAGGAGTTCGACCGCCTGCCTGTAGTGACTGTCCTCACCCGTTGCGAACAGGGCCTTTTGCTTGATCAGCTCCTGGTGTTGCTTTTCATGTTCTTCCAGCTGGTTGTCCAGTTTTGTCAGCTGTTCTTCCATCTCGGCCAGATTTTCCTGCAGTGCCGGTATGCCATCTTCCCCGGCGGCGGCCTTTTCCAGGTTTTCCAGCGCAGTGAATTCCGCGTCTGCCTGCGTACGGAGACTTTCGGCATGCTCGCCCAGCCGCCTTGGTATCTCCAGCAGCATGTGGTAGTTCGCGCGGGCATCTTCATAACGGCAGATTTCCGCTACCTTGCCGTCCAGAAAGCGGGTCAGCGGATTTGCGTGGTAGCGTGAGGTGCCATATCCCCGTTTCCAGAGATACATGAACAGCGGATCGTTCTCGTAGGGCATGCCCTTTTCGATGCGGTCCTGGCTCGCGAGGTCTTTTTTTTCCTCGGCGTGTATGGCAATGCGGTCCGCCAGTTGCGCTTTTTTCAACTGTTCCTGGTAACCGGCATTCTCTTGCAGGCGTTGCTGGGTGGCGGCCTCCGCCTTGTCCAGTTTCTCGGCGGCAAGATCCACCCTGTGGGACTGCTCATCCCGTTCAACATCCAGGCTGATATGCCTGTCTTCCGACTCACCGATTTTCTGCCGGAGTCTCTCCAGTTCCTCTTCCCTTTGCCGGAGGATTACGGCGACAGTGCGTTCACTTTCATCGAGCGTTTCCACGATCTTTCCGGCAGCCAGCAGATTGACACGAAGGCGGGCCAGTGAGCGATACTGATCCGACTCACTTTTCTCGAGCCGTATCAGTTGATCGGTGGATTCCTGTATATGATGCTCGATTTCCCGGACCTGTTCGTGGGCATCCTCCACGGTGCTGTTGATTGATGTCAGGGTTTGTCTGCCTGTGTACATGATCTGGTCTACCAACTGGTAATCGCTGCGCCCGTGGTCGGGATGCTGTAATCGATTGACAGATAGCCGCGCCGTTTCTCTCCGAACCGGCGGTTCTGGATAATGCCGTCATCCTGTTTGTCATCGCGTATCCGGTTGAATACCCGTTCATCTACCCGCATCCCCCACTGACGGACACGGGTGGTGCTCCCGTCCTCCTCGCTGGTGACAGATTGCGGCAACACCTCACCGCCGGGTCCAATGGCCTCGACGATGACGTAGTAATTGCGGGCACTCGGGTTGCGTTCGGGTATTCGCCACACACCACTTTTCTCACCCGGACGTGATACGATTCGCAACTCGTATTCCTGTTCCAGCGTGTCGTGCAGTTCCCGCAGTTCACCTGCGCTTGCGATGGCGAGTTCGACATCCCCGGCGGCCAGGGATGAAATTCCCCTGTCGTGGATTTCACTCGCCATCCCGGTGGCCTGGTCTTCCCTTGCTACTGCGATGACCGCATCCCGGCTGCTGGCGAGTTGATCCGGCAATACCTTCAGGGAATCAATCTCCGCCAGCGATTTCTCGGCGGATCCGATTGCCGCCCCGATTTGCGCGATCTGCTCCTGCTGATTCCCGAGCTGGATGGTCGCCTCTTCCGAGCGAGCGGCAAAGTTGCCGGTATCAAGACTGGTGGGGGGCGTGAACCGGCGCGCAGATTCCAGTAGTTGATGTGCCTGTCTGAGGCTCTTTTCAGCCGCGCTAGTGCGTATAGTGGCAGCCTTTTGCAGGGAACCCGGGATTCCCCGGGCGGCCGCGGGCAGTTCATTTTCGGCGCGTTGCAGCCGTTCCTCCAGCAAGGCGAGCTGTCCGGAAGTGGCACTGATCTCCCGGTTGAGTTCGGCGACCTGGTTGCGCAGTTCCTCGCGGGCCGGGCCGGTAACGAAAAACGACCAGGACAGCCAGGCGACCAGTAGCGCGCCCAGCGTGACCGAGGCGCGCTTTGCCCATTTTCCCCTTTCGATGTAGATCCGTGCCAGAGTAACGGAAAGGCTGTCCGGTGGAGGCTGGTAGCTGAAGCGCTCCTCACGTAATGCGGCTACGCCCTCCTTCAGTACGTGATCCGGTACTTCCATTCCCTGGGAGGCATAGATCTCTCTCAGCCGCTTCAGCAGTTTTTCATCCCTTTCTTCGTTGTGCAGTTCACGCTCGACGATGTGCTCCCGGTGCCGCAGGGTATCCACGACATCCATGGCCAGCATGATTTCATCGAGGGGCTGCTTTTCTGCAGCGGACTTGTCAGACACTATACCCTTCCAGTGCGTTGCCCTTTTCAGCCAGTCTGGCGAGTCTGCGCTTGCCATCTTCCACGGTATCACGGATCTCCTGTGCATTGACCGTGCTGAGCGTGCGCATCTCATCGATTATTTCGCGTGACTGCTCCTGGTAGTTTACTACCGATTCAACCAGCCGCTTGATGGACTCGGCGCGTATTGTGGGTCCATATCCCGCCTCCAGCGCGGCCTTCTGTACCTCTCCGCCAACATCTGCCAGCACCTCCAGACTCTTGCTCACGCCTTCTTTCATTGCATTGAGCGTTTCGGTGCTTTCATGCAGCCCCCACATGCCCGTGAAGGAGGCCGACAGTGCGGTGAGTACGACTTCATTGGTACCGAAAAAACTGATTGCCTGGGAGTAGACGCGTTCCTTTGCATTGGTGGTCTGCAGCAGCCGGGTCATGACTACCTCGGAACTGTTGTAGCTGACGGTCAGGTTGTCGGAAAGATCCTTGGCTATCTGGTAGCGCTTTTCTTCGTACTGCAGTTCGCGCAAGCGCTCGTCCCTGGCCATTTCCAGCTTCGCGCGTTCAGCGGGATCCTCCGTGGTGGCGTTTTCCACGGTCTGGATGGCAGTCTCCAGTTTCGTCATCGCTTCCTTGAGATGCGCTTCGGCAATCTCCAATACCTCCAGGGCCAGTACCTCGGACTGTTTCATGGCTCCGCGGAAATCCCGGTAGGACTCCAGGATCCGGTGTTCCCGTTCGATCTGATCCCTGGAATCCCGGGTCACATCGAGATAGGTTTCCTTGATCTTGTCGAAGCGGCTGGCGATATCGCCACGTGAAACCTTCATCCAGACATTCTGCACCCGTTCCCAGGTATCGATCTCGCCATCCTCGATCTGCTTGACCATGCCCTGGGCATCATCGCGGATACTGTCGAATTCGTTGGTGATGTCTTCATAACGCTGGCCGACCTGCATGGCGCTCACCTGTTCCCTGACCACTTCATTGAACAGCGAGGCCTGATTGAGCGTGCGGGCGATCGCGATCACCTTGTCCTCGTCCAGGTCGGAAATCTGGTTGAGCAGGGCAATGATCGGCGCCTCCTCTCCGGTTTCCGGCACCAGTCCCAGGTCTCGAAGGCCATTCATTGCCTTGTCGAGGTATTTCATTGGATTGATATCGATATCGTCATTCATGTCAGGTGCTCCCCGTTAGTGTTTGTAGCTTTGATTTTCCGGATGGTTACGCGGCCCGGTTTCCCGTCACGGGAATGTTCTCCACTGCGACCGTACCGGCCACTGTTTTGGCTGGAAAGGTGCCTGCTCCGCTATGTGCTGAAGATCGTCCCGTCACCTACGCGGCATGATCACCGCAGCGAGGGACAAACCATGCGTACTTGCACTTTTCCAGCCATCTGGCGGTGGGTTTGGTTCCGGTAGGTATCAGGCCATGCCGACCGAGGTTTGAATGTAGCGCACCACGTTGCTGTTGAGGTCCAGCTTGCTGGCAAGGTCCTGCATGTAACGCCTTTCGGCATCGGTGTCGACCTCGATAGCCAGCAGGGAGGCCGCATAGATCTGCGCACCGACCTGCTGATTCGGTACGGCGCGGACGATGCCGTCCGTATCCAGGGGTTTTTGCATTTCCGAGACGATGAACCGCTCTTCCTCATCGGTAATGCCATCTTCCTTGAGCTTGCCGACGATGCGCCTTGATTCTTCCGCATCGATCCTGCCATCCGCCTTGGCGGCATTGATCATTGCCTTCAGTGTCAGGGTGGCGATATCCTGCACCTGCTGCTCTTCCTCGCGGCTGGCCGGTTTGCGCATGCCGGCAATCAGTCTTGACAGGTCATCGGCATCGATATTCTGAGCCGTGGCGCCTTGTGAGTCCGGTGATCCCGCATTCATCTTCCGGAACGCATCGAGCGCAAGTCCACCCAGCACGGCCATGATCCCGCCACCGGTCGCACCTCTCGCAGACCCACCCGACCCGCCGAATATGGCGCTGGACAACTGTCCGAGCAGGTCCGTTCCTCCTGGCGCACCACCGGGAGCCGGCATCGTTCCACCGGAACGGGCATGGCCCGCCTGCGGGCTGCCGCCCATCATGGAACCCGCCATTTTGGTCAGGGTTGATAACAGGTCACCCTGCCCCCCGCCGGCGCCCCCGGAACCGCCCAGTATCTGGCCGAGTATTCCGCCCTGTCCTCCGATACCCTGATTACCAAGGGTATGATCTATGCGCCCGGGGCCTGATTTCGTCATGGTGCTGTTGATGAGTGATCCCAGTAAATCAGTTGCATTAATCATTGCACTATCCTCCTGTCAGTGCGTCAGCGTGGCAATGCGTATTGTCGATGATTGCCCGTTGAACAGTCATGGAAGAGACATCGGCTTGCGCGATAGAGTGACCGTTGTCCTTGTTTTTGTTTGCCACAACGGCGGCGTGGCAGGGTATTGAATATTGACAGCCTAATTGTAGCCTCTTTACGTATATTGACAAGATTGTGAAGGACGATTACACCGGCTTTCTCCCACCGGGGAATTCCGGTTATCCCGCCACGGCGGGATTGGTCGAGAGATTGCCCATATAACCGGGCCTTACATCGCGATATGCAGATGAGCGGTACCATCCAACCTGACACGGAGTGTGATCAGATCAGGTGTTGACACAACACTTGTGATGTTTATGTCAGTCAGGCGGATGTTGATGTCGACGCCACCGGGCAGCCTCCTCTCCAGGTCCTGTTCCAGATAATACACGAAGGACGCGAGCGTACCGGTTACCGGCCATGAAGTATTTTTTTCGAGTTCACCACGGAGATTGCCGGCAAGCCAGGTGTTTAGTAATCCTGCGCCCGGATGATCCGAATCAAACCGCAAATCGAACTCTTCAAGGAAGATCTCGTCCCGGTTCCTGTCATAGGCGGGACTACCCGTCATTTCCATGGCGATTGGAACCGGGGCAGCCATTTCCAGTCTGATCAGCATCTTCCCGCCTTGCGTTCCAATATTGACCCGGTTCAGCCGTACTTCGGCGCCTCCGAAATGGTGTAATACCCGGGCCAGTCTGGCCTCGATCTGCCGGCGCAATTCCGCAGTGCTGATCTGTGTCTCGATGTCCAGTTGAAGTCCCTTCGGGGCAGACAGGGTTGTCAACAGGCGGGGAAAGGGTTGCTGCCGGGGAGCCGGTGAGGACCCGAAACGGACGTTGGGGCTGGCGGTAACCTTAACCGAGGTTGCCAGCGTGGTTCCCTCTCCATGCAGTGGTGTGACATGTACCGCCTTCGGATTCAGCTGCAACCAGATTCTGTTGTCCAGTTCAACGGGTGTCTGCAGGGCAGACCATGCCTTCCTGGCCATGGTTTCGACATTCGACAGTCCCGGTAACTGTTCATCGATGACCTGCCTGGCGACCCTGACCAGTTTTTTGTTCAGTTTTCTGTCGATCAGCGGTGTGACATCCAGGTTGGCAATCGTCATCAGGCATGGATTGAGGAAACGATTCGGGTAGACCCGGGTCTCGGACAACAGGTTCCAGTCCTGTCCCCAGTGCAGTGCGGTTTCCAGATGGAGAATAACCATACGGGGAGGCTCGTTGTAGCCGCAGCTTCCCTTGATCTTCAGTATCCCGGCCAGTGACTTCCTGGCGCGAACACGATAGGCCAGCGGGATGGTCACCTGCAGCCGGTTGCCTGCTATCGCGGTCTGGATCGGTCCCCGGCGGATATCGTACTGGACCTGCAGGCCCTGGTATTTTTCCCATTTACCGGATGTGCCGGCCCGGCGGGGGACCAACTGCTCCAGTTGTCCAAACAGGGAGGCGAGGTCAACCGTGATCGGGACTTCCAGTACGGAGTACGTGGAATGGGAGGTGCTGTTTTCCGTTTCGGCTGCTGCAATGACAGGAGAGAAAAGGACAACCACCGCGATCCAGACGACTCTGGCCCTGCACATGATCCCGGGTATCTCCATGGCTATTTCCCTTGCTGCGGTTTTCTTGCGTTGATCGTCCTGTTTACCACACGGGATGCCGCGACCATGCCAAACGTCGCGGTGACGAAGCTTGCCGATCCATAGCCCAGGCGGCAGTCCAGGTTGACGCCATGGATGCCGGGTTTCCTGTGGCTCACGGTGCCGTCTGCGGCAGGATAGACCTGTTGCTGGCTGGAGAAGACACACTCCACTGTGAAGTAGCGTTTCGGGTTGCGGGTAAAACCGTATTCGTTACGGAGTCTGGCGCGGACCCTGGCAGCCAGCGGATCATTGTAGGTGCGATTCAGGTCCTTGATCCGGATCATGGTGGGATCCGTCAGCCCGCCGGCGGCGCCGGTGGTGATAATGGGGCTTTTATTTCGTCGACACCACGCAATCATCGCTGCCTTGAACTTGATGCTGTCGATAGCGTCGATGACATATTGATATCCCCGATCCGGTGACAGGTAATCGCTGATATTGTCCATGTTGATATAGTCATCGATCACCGTGCAGCGGCATTCCGGGTTGATGCCAAGGATACGTTTTTTCATCACTGCGGTTTTCTTGCGCCCGGTCGTGGGTGACAGGGCATGCAGCTGACGATTGATATTGGTTTCGCAAACGCTGTCGTGATCGATGAGGGTTATGGCGCCAATACCGGTGCGTGCCAGCGACTCGGCAGCCCAGGACCCGACACCACCCATGCCGACCACGCAGACATGCATGGCCCGTATCAGTTTACCCGTACCCTTGCCGTAGAGCCGCTCGATCCCGCCGAAACGCTGCCTGTAGTCATGGACTGTCATACTATGCCGGCATTCCTGTCCAGCGAGAGTACCTCGCAGGCATTGCGGGTGGTCTGATCCGCGATTATTTCCGGTTCCTGGTGGCGAATTTCAGCCAGCGCCTGCAGGCAGTCAGGCAGATACTCCGGACTGTTGCGCTCACCCCGGTGCGCCGAGACCACCATGTCGGGTGCATCGGTCTCCAGCACGATGGCTTCCAGTGGTAACCCGGATGCCAGTTTCCGGATCCTGCTGGAACGCTCCCAGGTCAGGGTGCCGCCAAATCCCAGTTTGAATCCCAGGTCCAGGTATTGCATGGCCTGTTGCAGGCTGCCATTGAATGCGTGCGCGATACCGCCTGCTACACCACTGCGCCGCAAGGCAGCGAGTACCGTGTCGTGCGCCTTGCGTACGTGCAGGATGACGGGTAACGCGTGATCGCGCGCGATCCCCAGCTGTGCCTCGAACAGGTCCAGCTGACGGTCCCGGTCGAGTTCGGGGATGAAATAATCAAGCCCGATTTCACCGACCGCGACGGGAGAGATTCGCGCCACCTGTTTCTCCAGTAATTCGATATCACCAGGAAGATGCTTGTCCAGGTAGACCGGGTGCAATCCCAGGGCTGGATAGAGTCCCGGCTCGTTGTGGCAGAGATCGAGGAGTCCATTCCAGCCCGGGGAGTCGATACCCGGAATAACGAGCCTGCGTATACCGTTATCACGGCAACGCTTGAGTACCGCCTCGCGATCCATGTCAAAGGCAGGTACATCGAGGTGGCAGTGGGTATCAACGAGATCCATTTCCGCGAGGTACGATAAAAGACGGAAACAGGTCTGGCAGCTACCGGTCTATTGCGTTGATCGGAAACGCCTTGGCAAAGGAAATGACCGTATCCTTGTCGGTGCTGGTCGATGAAAAATTCAGCATCCCCGCATTGTTCAGGGTGACAAGGATCTCGACCTTGCTCCCCGTTGCGTTGACAAGGGCGGTTCGGCGCTGAATGCGTACTTTTTCCCCGACCTGCATCCCGAGCTGGCTGATGGCGGCCAGTGCCCCCATGCCTCCAGCGGCACCGGTGGTCAGATTTACCTCGATCGTTTTCTCGTCCTTCGTATAGCTTGTCTCGATGGTCGACATGCCCATGGTCTTATGCTGTTTTATCTCCCCCCGTGTCCAGCCGTCGACCTGTTCGCTGAAGCCGTCCAGTTGCTGTTTCAGGGCAAGTTGTTCCAGGGACTCGACACACCATTTTGCTTCCTCCAATGCGGCGTCGATATCGCCTTCCCGATACAGCTCGATAACAGCGGAGCAGTATTCTTCAGGACCCTCTTCGGCATAAGCGGGTAAGCACGCACCCGTGATCAGGATCACGGTCAAAACAGCAAGCTTGTCAGACATTGATTTCTCCTGTAATTGAATCATGCGGTATGGTTCCGTTTTCGGTGTTCTTCTCTGCCACCAGGGAATCCAGCCATTCCAGGATATTCCCGCTCTGTCCGGCGATGCCCTTGTACTCCCGCGTTTCAGGATCCATCGTCCGGATCGCAGCGGCGAGTCTTTCAATCTTTCCGCCTTCCAGGGTATCCACAGTAACAAAATAGGTTCGGATGGTGAACAGGAAGGCCCGGGAACCTGGCAGGCCATGGATGACCTGGCGCTCGACGCGCACATACAACTCCGGGTTCCGCGGATCGAACTGTCGGCCCCGCCAGCAGGTATCCTGGCCGGTGCCGGCGGGCGCGACCGGATGATGGTTCAGACGCTTATCGGTCGACAGTCCCCAGGCAAAGCGTACGTAGGGACCGGAGGATACCAGTCTTTGCAGCAGGGGGGCGGCCTTGCGGCTGATTCTGTCGATCCCGGGTACCGGTTCATGGATACGCGCAAAGCATTGTCCGATCTTGTCACTGGCGGCCCAGTGGTTGGGAAAGCACAGGTGCAGGGCGCTCAATCGGTCATTGCCTGTTTCGTCAATTTCCGTGATCGCGATATCCTCCTGTACCTGGCAGGCCAGCGCATCCAGTACGGAGGTATAGGGCGGATCAGGCATCGATGGTTGGCGGGATGAAGGCAGGACATCCAGCAGATTCATCTCTTGGTCGAGGTGCAGGATCTGTCCGCTCGGCGCGCAATGCAGCAAGAGTGAATCTCCGGTGGTTGCAGTCTCCACCCGGAACAGTTCGGGGTGTTCCCGTGGCAGGGTCTGTACCATCAGTGTTGCGAGCGCCTGCAGCACGCCTTTTCCCGGGTCATCCTCGCAGACATACTTCCCCGGTTCCTCGCGCCTGGCCCTGGTTTTCGATTCCAGGTAGTGAGTGCAGTGGCGATCAAACTGGAAAATATGATGATCTGCGGGACCGTTTCCGAACCCGGTGCCCAACGCATAAAGGCCCGCCTTGATTGCGAAGCGACCGCTGTGCAGGGGGAAGTACCGGGCCGGTTCCGGGAATAGAGGCTTGGTCCGCATATTCGGTTGGGGTGCCGTGGCGACTGGTGAGCGGGAATGCTGGTTACCGCGGGCTAACCGCAACGATCCCGTCTGCTGCGCAACTGACCGGCCTCTAATGACCGGGACAGTCCCTGGGCGGAAATCAGGGGTTCGGACTCCCGGGGCCGGTTAATGAACGCTTGCGCGCTTCCAGCAGCCGGGTTGCGAGACAGGATAGCTGTACCTTCACTTCAGATATCAGTTTTTCGCCGTTACTTTGTACGGCAAGTCCTGCATGCTCGGCATACTGGCCTATGGTCTCGAACAATCCGTCCTGATCCGTTTCGTCTTCCTCTTCCACCTCGTTCGCCCCGATGATACGTTTGTGCTCCAGGTAGAGGAGGGCGCTGGTCAGGGCATGCAGGTCGAATACCGATGCCGAGGAATCCCCCAGAAACATCATCTTGAGTGGATTGAGTTCCCGAATCATCGTTTGCAGGCAATTCAGCGTAACCCCATCCTGGGTAAGCGGGTTGATACCAAACAGGCGGGTTCCCATGGTTCTTGCCGTGTCCATCGCCGCACGCGGACCACTGGTGGCATTGATGGCGAGAACGGTACACAGGGATTCAATACGGTACAAGCGACGGACAACATCGTCACGGGCACCGGAGCGCAGGGACTTGTGCAGCCAGTAGGGACTGGACATAACTTCACCTTCTCATTGTGTGCCATTCCCTGGCAATTTTGTTTTTGTCTATTTCAGTATAGCAGCACCGGGAAAACCTTCAAAAATCGTCCGGGCAGGGCCGGGTAAATCCCCACGCTACGGCGGGTATCCGCATGGGTGCCATTCAATGGGATAGGTATATTCAGTAATTAAAACAATACGTAGCGTTTCCCGTTGCGTGTTCGTGGTCACCCGGCTCCGGTTGGCTACCAATCAGCGGTTCCGTTCAGGTGATCCTGGACCCGCTGCATCCCGGATATTCCGTTTCGCAGCATGATGTCCAGCGGACTTTTGCCGCCGAAACTCCGGGTGGGGGTGGTGATCCAGTACTGGCCGACCATATGGTTGTGCGGGAACAGACTGCAAACGGCCTTGTGGATTCCCAGAAGATAATGAATTCGCAGCAGGATGCCTTCTTCATCCGGCAGGGCAGACCCTTTCCGGTATTTTGCCAGTGCTCGCGGGCGCGTGTCCTGAGGAAGACCGAGTAAGACAACCTGATGATCCGGCTTGATCCCCCACTCGTCGAGGATTTCCAGGGCGGTCCTGGTCAGGTCGATGCGTCGTTGTTCCTCGATATTGTGTATGGTATCCACGGCCGGGTATGCTGGTTCGAGCTGGCGGGTATGTAAGCGCTTTTTCGATTATACGCCTCCGTCAACCAAATCGTCCCGGAAAACGGAAAGAATCTTTAACTGGCTGTTCTGTAGCCAGTTGTGGCTGACAGCTCGCTGATCTGCCTGGGTGAGACAGGCATTATGGCGGATGCAGTGGTTTGCCCGGTTCGCCGTATTTCGCCGTTCCCTGGCGCTTTGCAAATAGTGACAATCGGCGATGCGCGGGCCCTGAGCGAAGAAACGCATCCTGCTGTCAGCTGGCTCGGTATGTTTATTGGAAACGAAGCACGATAATAAGGAGACGGCAATGCCTCAATACCTGATTACCTATCTGGGCGGCGACAAGCCATCCAGCCCGGAGGAAGGCAAGCAACAGTTCGCGAAATATCAGGAATGGTTATCTTCGTTGGGCGACTCGGCAGTTAGTCCTGCTAATCCGCTCAAGGATACGAACACGGTCAGCCCGGATGGTGCTGTAACCGCTGGAAGTACAACGTCAATGTCCGGTTTTACCATAATCGAGGCAGATTCCATGGATGCAGCGCTGTTGATCGCAAAGGCTTGTCCTTTTCTTGATGTTGGTGGTTCCCTTGAGGTGTCAGAATTAATTGAAATGCCAGGTCAGAAATAAATAATGGGGCTCTTACACTAATCGGGAGGGAAAACCAAAGCCATTGTGTCTCTCGCAGAGGCGCAAAGTGCGCCAGGGATGAATGATATATGCCTGCTAACCAATCGCTTAAGCACGCAATACACAAGCACCTCTTTGCGTGCTCGGCGACTTGGCGAGAGCCATATCGCGCCTCAATCATAAATAAAACCCACCCCATACTGGTGAAGTCCCAATAATGGTATCGCATCTGTACAGACCGCAAAAAGCACCGATCTGCTTTATTGTCACCGACGATGCGGATCGTCGTATGGACGGGAAAACGCAATGAAAGCAGTCGTTAAACACCAGGATCCTGACAAGGAATTCTATACGCCGGAGAATTGCTACATAACAGAATTGTCCAACTCTGCGGACGATCCGGATGTATCAATCGCACGCGCCAGAGTGGAGCCAGGGGTAAGGACTCGCTGGCATCGGCTTTCATCCACCGCAGAGCGCTACTGTATCCTCAGTGGCAGGGGACGTGTGGAGGTGGGCAAGCTGGCGCCACAGGAAGTAAAGCCCGGTGATATCGTGCTCATACCCCCGATGTGCCGTCAACGTATCACCAATGTTGGCGAGGAGGAACTGGTGTTCCTGGCAATTTGCACGCCACGGTTCTCGAACGATGTTTATGAAGACATTGAGGACAACCCGGTCTAGCCAAATGCCATGTCATCCGCATGCCATGATTTACATGGCGGGAGTCAATAAAGGTGAACCGGGCGATACCGAAACTGCATGAGCGGATTAACCTTGACCATCAGTGTTGCTTGTGTAACCGGCGCAGGCCTGGTAACCGGACTGCTCTTTGCGTTCTCCAACTTTGTTATGAGGGCGTTGGCAGAGCTCCCCCCTGATAAAGGTATGTTTGCTATGCAGCGTATAAACGAGACCATTATAAATCCGGTATTTCTGTTGTTGTTCCTGGGAACCCCTGTCTTGTGTCTGGTGGTCGCTGTTAACTCGGTACTAAACGCGGGCGAGCCTGGAAATTTGTTTCAGCTTGCCGGCGCGCTCGCATACCTGGTTGGTCCTTTTGGTATAACGGTGTTGTTCAATGTCCCGCTAAATAATCGTTTGGCCCGTGCCGAGCTGTCCGATGCAGCAAGGATCTGGCCAATCTATCAGAACAGATGGCAATGGTGGAACCATATTCGTACGTATATTGGCGTGGCCTCGGTCGTACTCATGGCCCTTGGGCTGGGCGTTACCTGATCTGGAGAGTTGCTGGAAATCGATCTTGTCTGCACCGGGAGTAACGCCTGGCAAGGCATAGGGCATGGGACACGACCGCTCGCATTTTTCACTGTCGCGTAACTCGTTCGAGAACTGACGCGAGGTGATGCGACAGTATGCAGTAAAAACCGCGTATGAAGCGATTTACCTACATGACAATTCCGGTAGTGGGTTCAATCACCAGGTTGATTGGCTTCATAAGGACGAGCAGCCCGGTATTTGGCGAAAAATGGTAATGATTCGCTAGCCCGCATTCTGTTGATCCCGGTTCATGAATCAGGCGGAAACCGCTTTTGTTCTTACTGCGCTCAATAGGGTAATATCACGCTGTTTCATTTTACCCTGCATGCTGCATGACACGCATGCGGTTGCAGGCAGAACCTAGCGAGGCAGATACAGGTGAGTGCGTATACGACAAAAGACATTCTGAATATTGCGCTGGTTGGACATGCGGGCTCGGGAAAGACGAGCCTGGCGGAGGCCCTGCTACACCAGGCCGGTGCTATTTCCAGCCAGGGCAGTGTCGAGAGGGGCACTACCGTATGTGACTTCGATCCCCAGGAGAAGAGACTCCAGCATTCCCTGGATGTGGCCGTGTGCCACATGGATTACCCGGGAAAGCATGTCAATCTGCTCGATACCCCGGGCTATCCCGATTTCATCGGCCGCACACTGTCCGTATTGCCCGCAGTGGAGACCGCCGCAGTGGTCATCGATGCGCAACTCGGTGTGGAGACCGTGGCGCGCAGGATGCTGGAGGTGGCCGCTGATCGGCAGTTGTGCCGCATGATCATCGTGAACAAGATCGATGCCGGAGAGGTTGATCTCGCCGGGATACTCGATCAGCTGCAGGAGTCGTTCGGGAATGAATGCCTGCCACTGAACCTGCCAGCGGGCGGTGGCGCGGAGGTGGTGGACTGCTTTTTTGTGCCCTCGGGTGCGACCACCGATTTTTCCAGTGTGCCGGAGGCGCACACGCAGATCATCGATCAGGTGGTGGAGGTCGACGAGGAACTGATGGAGGTTTATCTGGAGCAGGGCCAGGAATTGAATCCCGAACAGCTGCATGATCCGTTCGAAAAAGCGCTCAGGGAGGGGCATCTGATCCCGGTTTGCTTCGTCTCGGCCCACACCGGTGCCGGGGTACCGGAGTTGCTGGAGGTATTCGCGAGACTCATGCCGAATCCAATGGAGGGCAATCCGCCACAGTTTCTGAAGGGCGAGGGAGATGCGGCGGAGCCTGTCAGCGTCAGTGCGGAGCTTGACAAGCACGTGATTGCCCATGTTTTCAAGCTGAGTATCGATCCCTATGCGGGGAGGCTCGGTATTTTCCGCATTCACCAGGGCAGGGTGTCTGCCAACAGCCAGCTTTTTATCGGGGACGGCCGCAAGCCGTTCAAGACAGCGCACCTTCTCAAGCTGCAGGGAAAAGCCCATACCGAGATGAGCGAGGCAATTCCCGGCGATATCTGCGCCGTTGCCAAGGTTGCGGACATGCATTTCGATGCCGTGCTGCATGATTCGCATGATGAGGACCACTTTCACCTGCGTCCCATCGATCTGCCGTCGCCCATGTACGGGCTGGCAATCAGCCCGCTACGGCGTGGTGACGAACAGAAGCTTTCCGATGCCCTGCACAAGATCGAGGCAGAGGATCCGGGGATCCGGGTGGAGCATCAGGCATCACTGAATGAAACCGTTATTCGGGGAATGGGGGAACTGCACCTCAGCGCGGTTCTGGAGAAAATGCGGGATCAATATAATGTCGAGGTTGAGACCCAGGCGCCCGGAATCGCCTACCGGGAAACAATAACAGGCGGTGCGGAGGGGCATCACAGGCACAAGAAGCAGACAGGCGGCGCAGGCCAGTTCGGGGAGGTGTACCTGAAGGTCGAATCCCTGCCGCGTGGCAGCGGAGTTGAGTTCGTGAACAAGGTGGTGGGCGGTGCGATTCCCTCGCAGTTCATCCCCGCCATAGAGAAGGGGGTGCTGCAGGTAATGGATACCGGTTCGATCGCCGGGTACCCTATGCAGGACATACGGGTGACTGTGTATGATGGAAAGCATCATTCTGTGGACTCCAAGGAGGTGGCCTTTGTGGCCGCAGGCAAGAAGGCCTTCCTGGATGCCGTCCAGAAAGCCGGGCCGATAGTCCTGGAACCGGTGGTCAATATCCGGATTACGGCGCCGGGTGACAGCGTAGGTGACATTACCGGTGACTTGTCGGGCATGCGCGGGATGATCAGCGGAACCATGACCCTGCCCGGGAACCGGGTGGAGATATCCGGTCAGGTCCCGCTGGGTGAGTTGGGCAACTACCAGTCCAGGCTGAAGTCGATAACCGGCGGGGAAGGGGCCTACACCATGGAGTTCAGTCACTACGACCCGGTACCGGCAAAGTCACAGGCGGAACTGGTTGGCGCCTACCGGCCGGGTGATGATGTGGATTGAGTGGCCGGAACGGACCAGGCCGGGGTATCCGTAAAGCGCGTGCATCCGGGTAAGTACGGGTATCGATTGAGCATTGACGAGGTATGGCAGACAGACCCGGTCAACCGGAAAGTGTGCCGAATGATCTGTGTGGAATGAACTCCTTTCTCCATGTTTGACGAAAGGGATGGATTCTATGGATAATTCTGTCTGGAGACCGGAGCAGCTGCAATCCGGTCAACTGAACCGAATCAGGCATCACTTTCCCCGGAGCGGCAGTAACGGTCAGGAGAAGGACGCGCCGGCGTCAGTCCAGGTTCTTCCGGTCCTGGTGGCAATCGATGCCATGCATCCGGCGAATGCCCTGCAGCCTGATTGCCTGGTCGACTCGCTGGGTCGGCAGCTTAATCTGTTTTCGGACAGCACTCGCTGGAAACTGGAGATCAATCCCTTGTCACCGCTCGTGGGCAGTGCCGAATCCAGTCTTGTCCTGGTATTTGCCACTGCGAGTCTGGCGGGTATACGGCTGGCCTATTCCCGGCTGAAACAGTTGCCGCAACGGCCGGCAATCAGGGCCGGTGTTCTGCTCGCCGGTTCACATGACGTGGATGTGGTGCGTCGCTGTCACGAACGACTTGCAACGGGTGCGCGGCAGTTTCTGAAAATTCCGGTTCATGAACTTGGCCATCTTGCGGCGCCCGGTCCTGGATTCGGTGGAGATCTGGCGCGGCTGGCCGGCCAGATACGGGATTTATGGTATAGCGATCAAAGGAAAAGGCAATGGAGGTAACAGGAACATGACACTGCATATTCGATCAATGACAGATATCACTCCGGAGAGGGTGCGTGATCTGGTGTTGGAAAATCTGAAGGCCTTGATTGGTGACGGATACAGGTTTGTCGAGGATATGCCGGGCAATGACGAGCGATGTGTGCTGGTCTCGGATACCCATGATGAACTGACGCTGCTCGGTATCGATGGTATGGATTCGGAACGGGCAATGCTGAGCGGTCTTGCCAGGATTGATGAACTGGGCAGTCAACTGGCCAGGATGTTTGAGCCGGAGCAACGGGCGCCGGTCCGTTTGCTCGTGTTGTCCCCCGAACCACCCCCGGGGCTGAAGTTGTTTGAGAATGGGTGCCCCGTGCGCTGGAAGCGCATACAGGTTCTTTCCGTGAATGGTGAACTTGGCCTGCTGTTCGAACCGGTGGACGATCAACCGGTTGCCGAGACATCTGTTATCGAGTCGGCTGCTGCCGAATCCGCGCACCGGGAACCCGCCTTTACCGAGGAGGAGGCAGAGCACTTCAGTCAATTGTAGTGGCTCTCCCGGCGTGAGATCCGGGCCAGCCGATCCGGGTGGTCACGTGGCGCTGTGAACCAGGGGAAAACCACCCGGAACAGGATTGTTCTGTGTCTTTCCGCAGGAACTGAACCCCATGAAATCCGCGTGTGAAGCGGATTCTCCTGATCGTGACACACAACCGCCGTTCCCTGCCCGTGGCGGGCATGGACCTGAATACAACCGGGGTACGCCTTGCTCAGACGGTGTCGGCGTTTATCTGCTCAGTAGCGCGTCGACTTCTGCCTCCGCAGACAGCCAGTCCACTATCTCGTCGCCACCCGTGAATCCTCGCTGTTCGGCGCGGACATAGGCGGCAAGCGCGATCATCTCATGGCGCTGTTCGGGGGTGATAGCGACGGTATCCTTCTTGATTTTTCGGGTCTTGCGCTTGCCCGCACCGGTTGCGGACTTTTTCGCCGGAGTCTTCGCCACACTGGTCTTGATCGTGCCGGTCTTGCTGGCAGATGCCTTGCGTTTGGGTGTGGATCCGGTAGTGGTGGTAGCTGTACTTGCAGCAGTCTTGCGGGTGGTTGATTTCTTGCCTTTAGCATTCATCTTCTCTGATGATTGCCTGCCTTCCATAATCGTGATCCCCAGGGTTCGTTTCAAAGGACTGTGGCCAGCGGTTTGCGAGGCCAAGCTCATACTACCGTACAAATGCTACAGTTCCGAGACAAATTGCGGTCATTATTTGGTAAAAAATGCAGGGTCTGGCAAACCGGTTCAACTCACAGGGAACGCGGGCGGACAAGGCAGGGGGGCACCGGCAGGGAACGGCATTCCAGATTGATCCGGGAAACCGTAGAATAGATGCCTTGTTTCAGATCGGGAGTTCCGCATGTCTATCGCGATTGGTTTGCACGTGTTATCTGCTGTGATATGGGTGGGTGGGATGTTTTTTGCGTATGTTTGTCTCCGCCCGGTAGCGGCTGGTCTGCTGGAACCACCCGAGCGGCTTGCGCTGTGGGCCGGGGTGTTCGGCCGTTTCTTTCCCTGGGTGTGGGTTGCCGTGGTGTTGTTGCTGGCCAGCGGATTCTGGATGATCCTGGCCCGGTTCGGCGGTTTCGGTTCGGTTGGTCTGTATGTGCATCTCATGCTCGCACTGGGCATTGTCATGATGCTGCTCTTCATGCATGTCTATTTCGCGCCGTACCGGCGTCTCAGGTCTGCCGTTGCCATACAGGACTGGCCAACGGGTGGCAGTGCACTGGCTCAGATTCGCCTGCTGGTGGGTATCAACACCCTGCTGGGTATCCTGGTCATCATGATCGGTGCCGGCGGGCGGTATGTGGTTTTGTGAGGGAGGGCTGAACGGTCAGTACAGACCGGTTCGCGGCGGTGAAAACGGCGGCCCCCGAAGCAAAGGCCGCCGTATATGTGCGGGAACAACCGATGCCCGGGATTGATCCGCCTGCCAGACCCTATCGAGGGGGGGGGGCTGTGTACCCGGACTGGCCGGGTGCGCCGTAACCGTAGCCGGGTGCTCCGTATCCCGGGGCTCCGTAACCATAGCCCCGGTCTCCATATCCATACCCGGGTGCGCCGTAACCATAGCCCGGTGCGCCATAACCATAACCCGGGCCGCCACCATACCCGGGTGCGCCGTAACCGTAACCCGGGCCGCCACCATACCCGGGTGCGCCGTAACCGTAACCCGGGCCGCCGTAGCCTCCATATCCCGGGGCGCCGTAACCATAATCATCATAGTAATCGCCACGGTCCTTTTTACCACCAAACCACTTTGACGGATTCATCATGTTGCCCATGTTGAAGGCGTAAATCGTCGTGGAAGCCGTCACGGCTGTTATGCTGAAAGCCAGCATTATCGCTCTTTTATAACTGGTTTTGTTTATCATATCGCCTGTTCCTTGCAATAGAAGAGATGGGTTTCTTTTTCATCCAGCATGCACTTCTACTGATCGGCCTGTGCGCAATGCGGATCAGACAGAAGTTACTCCAGAAAGGTGTAGTTGTCTAATCACGTGTTTGTCTACTGGATTGGTTAGTAAGGCAGGGATTGGTTTTTTCCATAAAAACAACTACCCGCAAACCAGATCCCCGGAAACGAAGATAGGGTGGGCATCAATATAGCCTGACTGACCCGGCCGGGAATGATTGTCCTGGACCCCGGATTTCGGGGGGCGGCACCTCCAATGGATAACTGTGAAATGCCGTTCAGTGCTGTTCGAAGGGATAAATTACACTCCAGTCGTTCTTCATATCCACTACGGTCCATCCGTGCTGACTGGCCGCATCGAGCGCCTTGTCCAGTTTGCCAACGTGTGACTTGCGATCATAGGCATACTCGCGCTTGTCATCGGTGTGATGTACCAGCAGCATG
>JARFQV010000082.1 GCA_029287615.1 Pseudomonadota bacterium
AAACAAACTCTACTCACTGGACGCCTCGACCATCGACCTGTGCCTGTCGGTGTTTCCCTGGGCGAAGTTCCGCACCACCAAGGGCGCCATCAAACTCCATGTCGGGCTGGATCATGATGGCTACCTGCCGGCCTTTGTCCAGATCACCGAGGGTTGTGTGCATGAGGTCAACCTGGCCCGCCGGCTGGATCTGCCGGGTGGAAGTATCGTTGTCTTCGAACGCCGTGACCTCAATGCACTGCTTCGCGGTGATCCACCTCAACCAAGAATATCGCCTCTGCAGACACGGCTACTGCTCGCGTAATGTTTATGGGACAGCAGTGAAAACGAACCTGTGTGTGACAATCGCATCAAGCTTATGCACTGGAAAAATTCGCCACTTTCCCGAGGACACACGGTATGACAGAACATGAAGTTATGTTGTAATCATGATCCGGATTGGCCTGATCGTGGAAAGGATTACCGGAGCATTCTACAAGACTTCTTCCCTGTTATGCCATGCACCTTCCTTTTTTTCTATAGAAGAACGGTACTCGGCGATGTTTCCGTCAAGTGCCTTTTCGATTGCGTACTCGACGGCTCTCGCTGTCTCAATATGCGGGAGATAGACATAATCCGCACCTGAATCGTAGAGTGCCTTGCTTTCTTTCGATTCGCTGGCATTGGCAATGATAATGGCATCGGGATTTATGCTGCGCGCGGTTTCGACAATCTTTCGGTTGGTCGTACTCTTCAATACATCATCCGGTATCGTGCATACAATAACCCTTGCCTTGTCCACGCCTGCATGAATCAGGGTTTCTGTGTTGCCGAGATCTCCATACCTGACAGTCGGACCATGTGATTCAATCTTCTCATGTATATTCACATTAAAGTCGACGACCAGAATATCGTTGAGCAGTTCAGGATGGTTTTTACCGATTTCGTATAGCAGGGACGATGCAACTCGATGAAAACCGAGCAGTGCGAGGCCGCGGAATTCTTTCCCGGTATGCGGGGCGTGCGCCGGCGCCTTGAAACCCAACCGGTCCAGAATATTGCACAGATTGTCATACAAGGAATCTGCGCTTCTGAACAGCGCTGGAGTAAGCAGTGCCGTGATGACAAAGGCAAAGATGATGGCACTGTTCAGATCACGGCTGATATGATCGAGCTGCATACCGAGGAACCCGATGACCAGGCTGAATTCCGAAACTTGCGCAAGCCTGGTTGATGCTACCATTGAATTTCGGCGATCAAGCCCGCTAAAGTAAAGTAGCGGGAAAAAGATAATATACCGGGCTAGCAGGGTGGCAACGGCAAGCAGGCTTGCAATGATCAGGACGTCCGCGCTTTCGGGCATTGGTATGCTCATGCCAAGACCAACAAAAAAAAGTGTCACGAAGAAATCTTTCACGACACCGACCTTGCTGATAATCTCAATACTATAGGGAAGACTGGCGATGCTCATGCCGGCGATGAGGGCACACATCCCGGCGCTGACGGCAAGATGAAGATTGAAGCCGAAAACAGTTTCGGTAACCAGGTCGATATTCATTCCCAGTATCACAGTAATGAAGCACCAGGATACAGCAGCGATCAGGATTATTTCCGGCATTTTTGCGACCCATTTGAATCCGACCGGTATTGCGAGTCTTGCCAGCAGCCAGGTGATCAGGCCAATGATGCCGATCCCCAGGAATGTCAGGAGGATTGTGGATATCCGGGGGTCACTGAAACTGGGCTGAATGGCGATTACGACAATTGCCCAGATATCCTGGAAGATCAACAGGCCGAGGGCAATCCGGCCCGTCTCTGTATCCAGCTGGAAAGAATCCTGGAACAATTTTATGACCAGCAGTGTCGACGAGGCAGCAATTACAAAACCGACATACAAAGGGACATGGCTGCTGGTAGTCAGCAGGTCTGTACCGATACCGAGCCAGATCAGCAAGCGGGTTATCAGGATGCCGAAGACGACACACAGGGGATATTGTAATAATCCGGAAACAATCAGAATACGCCCACTGGAAAGCAGTTTGCGAACATCAATTTCCAGTCCGATCATGAATAGCAGGAGGATCAGACCCAGCTGTGATATGGTTTCGATGTTGGCGGGGTCAGTGACCAGTTCACCACCTGTCGGGCCTACAATGATCCCCGCAGCCAGGAAAGCTGCAATCACCGGAATCCTGAGTCGCGTGAACAAAATGGCGAGAACGCCAGCAAAAACGATGCAGTAGGCAATATCCTTGACGAGGGATGGTAGTTCACCGCCAGCAGCTACCGCACTGTTGGGAAAAGCGCCTAGAAATAGGCCGGTTGCCGAAAAGATCCGAATAAGCGGATTCATTGTTTTTCCAGGGACATCATTGTGGTGGCATTATACTGTCCGGCTGTTCGCCACGACAGTGCCAGGCAGGAGTGAGTACAGGACATAGGCAATGCAGGATCTGTGACAATCGTGCAGAGTATAGTAAAATTTCAAAGTGGTTTTTAAAGAGATTACACACGGAGGTCTTTGCCTGCATGGCCAATGTCGGTTTCAGGTTGTAAAACCCGATGAGGTAAGGGGGTTTGCATGCAATTCTTGCTCTATGGCAGAGACCGAAAGTCTGATGTGATGAGCTTCATATCCTGTTGAGTGAGTAACGCCGTGCCAGGTACTGGTACACGTGATGCGAGGCGAACAGTGTCTTGGCGGGATCGCGGACAACGATCGCCTTCAGTCTTGCATCCAGATCGAGAACAACCTGTTCGAGTGCATGGAAATTACGGGCCGGCAAAGATGTCTTCGTGCTCCGGCATCCGGTACGACATGGCATCGCGCGCAGCCCTGGCCTGCTCGATGCCCAGTTTCCCCGGATGGCATAGGCCAGCGGCCGGTCATCGAGTCGTTCGGCGACCGCACCCTGGATCTCGACAGACTGGATCCTGGCCTGGGTGCCGCCCGCCTCCTTGATGGCAAAGGATCGGCGGTTCTGCAGATAGAGATCCGCCAGCAGCTTGCCGCTCACACTCATTGCGAGCTTGTCGTAGACGTCCTGCTCTTCGCGAAAGTCGAACGCCCGGTAGACGTTCTTCACCAGCACCTGGAGCAGTTCCCGCGCCTGCTCCGGTTGCAGTTCACCGGCGATGGCCGCCAGGCCATGTCATGCTCACACGGGCAAGGGGATAGGTTGCGGCGTCGGCAATAACGAGTACGGCCAGGGCCGTAACCGGCAGATTGTACGACTGTCCCTGGTTTTTACGGCGCATGATCCACAGGAGCAGGGGCGGGGTGTTTGCACCGAATAGCCAACACCGGGCTCCGCTGACAGGGTGGGAAAAGGGCGTTTATCCGAACCATACTCTGTAATGTATTTCCGACTGAAGATACTTCATCATTCTGATAAATAAATACTTTCTACCGGCGGCAAAAATTTCGCGAAGACACTAGTCGTGATCAAGGTAGTGCCGGGTACGTAGATACCGAACTTGTAATTTGATTGGCTGCATCTATCATTAGTGTCTGGTGAATCGGAGATAGACCGGTTTTTTACGCAGTAATCTGTTTGGGTCACCTGCTATGCCACTCAATCAGACGGGTAAGCACAAGTAACTCAAACAATAAACACCGAGCCGAGGAAAATGCCGCTTTCTTGCCAGTCGAGCAATGCTGCCAGACCCCTGAGTACAAGAAGCTGCTGTATATCTCTGTACACACCCCATCCGCTTGCAAGACGAGTGCTTGTATCTTATTCATTCACCAGCATGAATGGCTGCTGCGAATCCGCATCCCATACAAGCTCTCGTGCGATGTGACAAAAGATACTGCATTGTCTTTGGTGTTACATTAGTTGATCCCCAGCTTGCAGATTTGCACAAAAGGTTCACTATGTGGCTGTATGCTTGCCACCTCAGGGATGCGCATAGACTTTTCGGCAGAACCGGTTTTAGCCCATCCTGCCAAAGGGAGTTTAGAATGAAGGTTTCCCAGATCACACGGTACGCAATGTTTTGTATATTTACCTGCCTGTTGTCGAAGGCGATTCAGGCCGCAGAACCCTGCGAACCCGTTGTTGGGCGACTGGTGAGCGCCGATGGAACCGTAGAGCTACAGCGCACATCCACTGTCGCGTGGGTGCAGGCGGATCTCAACGCCGTCCTCTGCCGGGGTGACACCGTCCGAGCAGGAGAGCGAAGCCGTGCCACCGTGGCATTGATCAATGAGGCCATCCTGCGTATCGATCAGAACACCGCCATACGTCTGGTCGATATAACGCCGGAGGAGGATGAAAGTTCTTTTCTCAACCTGATTCAGGGCGCCATTCAATCTTTCAGCCGCAAGCCACGTGGATTTGAGGTCAGCACACCTTACCTGAACGGATCGATCGAGGGTACCGAATTCGTCTTTCAGGCCCGCGACGACGAATCATTACTAGCGGTGATCGAGGGTACTGTGGTGGCCTCGAACGATCAGGGCAGCATTTCGGTCAGTGGTGGAGAATCGGCCTCTGCCACATCCGGCCGGGCGCCAATCCGGGATCCCACGGTCAAACCGCGGGATGCGGCACAATGGTCACTCTACTATCCGCCGGTCCTGGCTGTCCTGAATGGCCGTATGGAAAACCTGCCTGCCGATATACCCGCCTCTCTTCGGGAATCCCTTGCGTACGCCGGGGAGGGGGATACCACAGCCGCCTTCGACACCCTGGAACGGATCGATAGTTCCATGCAGGGACCGGACTATCATCTGTACCGTGCAGCCCTTCTACTTTCTGTCGGGCGGGTCGAAGAGGCTCGCATCCATATCAATCAATCACTGAACCAGGACCCCGGGGCAGCGCTGGCCTATGCACTCAGATCCATCATAGGTGTCGTGCAAAACGACAGGGAACAGGCGCTGGCAGATGCGCAAGAGGCGGTAACACTCAATCCGGATTCTGCTGCGGCCAGGATCGCATTATCCTATGCGCAACAATCCGTCTACCAGATACCGCAGGCGCGGGACACGCTGCTGACAGCGGTAGAGCGCCAGCCGGATGATCCGCTGGCATGGGCTCGCCTGTCCGAACTGTGGTTGATGCTGGGATACCGTAACCGGGCTATCGAGGCCGCGGAGAGAGCCGTCGAACTGGCACCCGGTCTGCAAAGAACGCAACTTACGCTGGGCTTCGCTGCCCTCGCCCAACACCGCTTCGACAGGGCCAGGACCGCATTCGAAAAGGCGATCAATCTCAGTTCGGCCGATCCCTTGGCTCATCTGGGCCTCGGCCTGGAGAAGATCCATTCCGGCCAGCTTGAACCGGGTCGCAGGGACCTCGAGATAGCCGTGGCACTGGACTCCCGAAATGCCCTGCTTCGAGCCTACCTCGGCAAGGCATACTTTACGGAAAAGAGGACACCACTGGATACAGAGCAGTATGCAATCGCCCAGCAACTGGATCCGCTTGATCCGACCGCATTCCTCTACAGCGGCATCAGCAAGCAGGCCGAAAACAGGCCGGCCGAGGCCATGAGGGATATCGAGACATCTTTAGACCTGAACGATAACCGCGCAGTCTACCGAGGCCGGCTTTTGCTCGACGAGGACCGGGCCGCACGCGGCACCAGTCTCGCCAGGGTATATAACAATCTGGGATTTTCCCAACTGGGTATCGATCAGGCCACGCGGTCACTCGCGATTGACCCCTCCAATGCCTCCGCTCACCGGTTCCTGGCCGACACCTACCGGGGAGTCCGGCGCCGCGAAATCTCACGCGTCAGTGAACTCCTCCAATCACAGTTGATGCAGGATGTGAACATCAATCCCGTCCAGGCCAGCACCAGCGTCACCAATCTGAACTCGGTTTCCAGCGGCGGTCCCGCCAGCGTTGGATACAACGAGTTCACCCCGCTGTTCGAGAGCAACGGGGTCCAGGTCGATGCCAGCGGACTTGCGGGCAACAATGACACGAAGGGCGCGGAAGGAGCCATTACCGGCCTTTATGACCGGTTTTCCGTCAGCGCCGGCGCCTATTACTACGATTCCGATGGCTGGAGACCGAATAACAACCTGACCGAGCACGTCTACAATCTGTTCGCACAGATGGCGATCACGCCCGAGCTCAATGTACAGGCGGAGTTGCGACGCCGGGATTCGAAGGAAGGTGATCTGGCGTTCAACTTCGATCCTGAAAATTTCCTTCCCGACAAGACCATCAAACGGGACCAGAACACCGCCCGGCTGGGTCTGCGCTATTCACCGGCACCCAGCACGGATTTCCTGTTTTCCTTCATCTACAGCAACCGCGATGAAAAGATCGAGCAATTCGAAAACCTCGACCCATTCACCACTCTGGATATCAACAGCAAGGTGAACAACAAGGGCTCCCAGATCGAGGGGCAGAACATCTACCGCAAAGGCCGCTTCAACGTGATCACCGGCCTGGCATACAGCAAGGTCAACCAGAAAAACGATGATTTCCTGTCGCTGGATGATGTCGACTTTGGCCCTCTCTTTGTGGTGGATGAGTCCCGCAAGCAGGATATCAAGCACCCGCGCGGCTATCTTTACACCGATATCAGGACCTGGGATTCGGTGACTTGGACCGTGGGCGCCAGCTATGATGACTACGATCGGGATCCGATCGATCAACAAAGCTTCAATCCCAAATTCGGCGTCCGCTGGGACATCACCGACAGGCTCCAGTTGCGTGGCGCGGCCTTCAAGGCCGTCAAGCCGGCACTGGTCAACAACCGCACCATCGAGCCTACACAGGTTGCCGGCTTCAACCAGTTCTTCGATGATATCAATGCGACCAAGTCCTGGCGATATGGCGGAGGACTGGACTGGCGATTGATGCGCAACCTGTCAGCGGGCGCCGAGGCAAGCTGGCGGTATCTGGATGAACCGGTTCTGCTAGGCGAGGATGATGTGAATCTCGAGGAGCGCAGAGAGCGTCTCCATCGCATTTACATGTACTGGACCCCCCTGGAGGAGCTTGGCGTCAGCGCCGAGCTCGCTTATGATCGTTACAAGAGTGAAAAGGGTATTGCCACCGAATTCGATAATCTTCCGGAAAAGGTCCGGACGATCAGTGCGCCTCTCGGTATACGTTATTTCAGGCCATCGGGTTTTTTCGCTGGCGCTACCGGTACCTATGTCGACCAGAAAGTGGAACGGTCGGAATTTTCCACCCAGGGACAGGGCAGCGACAGCTTTTTCCTCGTCGATGCCGCACTTGGTTACCGCTTGCCGAAACGGCTCGGTATCATCAGTGTGGAGGTCAAGAACCTTTTCGACAAGGACTTCAAGTATCAGGATGACAGTTACAGGGAGTTCAGGGACGAACCCGCCACGGGGCCGTATTTCCCGGATCGAACCGTACTGGGTCAAATCACCATCAATTTCTGATCCGCACGGGTGTTACAATAGAGCAATACATATGTGAGAAGGAGAATAAAATTATGAAAGTGGTTAAAAGCATAACACGTCCGGGCCATCCGGAATTACTCAGGGTACTTGGTGGCTTGCTTGCACTGGGTGTTTCCGCATCCGCATCCGCCGTATGTGTACAAGACCTGCCTGGCGCCACCACGGTGTTGAAGACCGACGGGAACCAGTCCTGTTCGAATATCAGCGGGCAGACCGGCTGCAGGATCGAAAAGGGTGCCGGATCCTGCGACGCCTATGATACCAGCGGCAATTTACTATTCACCGCGACAAGTGAAAACGACGGAGAAAGTGGATTACGCTGGAGTATCAGCGCTCCCGAGGGTGA
>JARFQV010000101.1 GCA_029287615.1 Pseudomonadota bacterium
ACTGAAGCGCCGGCTCTTCTCCCCGAACGAACCGTCACGTTCCATTTTCTTCATGTTCTCCAGGGAAGCGAATTCCACGGCTTGCGCAATCTCCCCGGGGCTGCCGGGGTAACCGCTGAAGTCCGCTATCCTTGCCAGCCATTTCTCCGGTTCGGCACGCAGGTCTTCATAGCGCACCACCAGTATGTCGCCAAGCCGGTCGTGCGCATGGTGCCAGCTGTTCATCCTGTCGATGTTCTTGATCAGCGACCCCTGGGGATGCATGGCGAAGTCGAAGACCGACAGATCGCGACCTTCAAAGAACGAGGAATGCAGGGCGCGTTTCTGCCTGTCGGTTCTGAACTTCCACTGGAAATAGGCCGAGACGGCAATATCCCGCGGGTCCCTCACCAGGAATACGATGCGTTTGCCCAGGTAGTCTTCCTTGGAATCCCGGTTGCCGGTGTAGTCGCCGATGTAGGAATCGTGGGTGAAGAAAATTCCCGGTAATGACGGGTTGGCGCGGTGAAATGAGGTGGTGCCGATCACCGCTGTTTCCGGTAATCCGTATTGCGTCTGTAACAGGCGGGAAAGCATGATACGCAGCCAGGTGCGGCCGCTTTTCGGGCAGGTGACGATAACGCAGTCGGCCTTTCGCAGTTTTTTCAGTTCATGGCGTCCGCGCAACCAGCGACTGACAGCGGCCCGCTTCTCGACGGGCAGAAAAGACAGGGCCAACAGGATGATCCGGCGCTTCAGCTTGTTCATGGAAACAGGGCAGGAAATGAGGAGTCTGAAAATTGTAGCAGAAATGCTGTATCAATCCGGGGCCTGGTCGTCCCCGGGCAGGGTGGCCCCCGGCTGGCGCGGAGGATACTGGATGCCGGGGACATTGCCCGGTCAGTCATTCAACCGGGGGACTGCGGCGGGTAACAGGCAGTCAGGGCTTGCGCCGTGCGAACAACTGCCTGGCCCTGCGCAGGCGTTTCCCGAGGAAGGTCGACTTGCGCATTGGCCGCAGGGCCTTGCGCTGCCGGTGTCGCCGGATTGCCTCTTCCAGAAACTGCTCTTCGAGGTGCAGGCGCTGTGCAGCGGCCGGGACTCCGCCGAAATACTTGCAGCTCTTGACCAGTATGCGGTCCGCCCGTTTGCTCGGGCTTTCATTGATGAAATACTCCGGCCGGTAGTTCTCGACCGATAGCGTATCCAGGTAAGCAACCGGCGCCTTTGATATCTTCGAGACGATGGCCGGGTCCTTCAGGTAGTGGAGCAGGTGCAGAAAAATATTATCGGTGAACTGTTCATTGCTTGCCGGAAAGGGGGTGTCGGGAACCGGTTTGCCGATGAATTCGCACAGCGATTCCCAGTCGGCCTCGCCGCCGACGATATTCATGACCAGCAGGTCATCCGGACGGTCCCTGAAGTATTCCCGGACATGGCGATCATGCCGCTCGTAGGCATCGAGCAGTACCTGGCGGTCGGTGCCGGTAGTCCCGTACAGCCGCTTGACCTTGTCCTGGTGTGCCTGTGAAGCGGGCAGTTTGCGGCCACGGTAACGTGTGTAGGACCTTAGCCAGCTGTCACGGTCACGCACGGTATAGATGAACCTGCTGTTCGGAAATGTCCGGTCAAGCGCCTCGAACTGGTCGGCAACAATGCCGTCGGTCGCGGCATCAAAGCGCCTGATGGAGGCGATGGATGTCGGGCAGCCGATCGAGGCGATGCCGAGTATCGCAAAGGCATCATTCAGGCTGGTTGTACCGGTCTTGGCGAGCCCGATGCCGAAAATCTTTGACTTGGCCATAGTGGGACACACCTTATTGGCAGTTTACCTTGCTGTCCAGACAAAAAACCCATTGTTTGGCAATGGGTTATGATTGTTGCGTGGGTATGCCCCCTGACGCCGGGCCATTGATGCGTCATCGGGATGACTATCTGGCAGCGCGGCAGCACGGGACATATCCGGTGCATTTGTCGGGGTGTTCTGCACGAGTGTTTCTGCTGTCGCCGGGTATTGTATAGTTACGCCCTCCCGCGCCGGGAGGGCTGTTTCCACTATCCCTGTCCCTGCAGGGTCGACTCACCGGATCTGACACCGCTCTATGACACGACAAAAAGTCTTTTGTATCGGCCTGGGAAAAACCGGCACAACCAGCCTCAAGGAAGCCCTGCGAATCCTGGGATACCGGCTCATACGGCTGCCCCTGGACTGGAAAGGCATCACCGATTTCGATGCAGCCCTGCCGGGTGTCAGTGCCGCCATGTTTCCGGAGCTCGATGCCGCCTATCCCGGCAGCAAGTTCATCCTGACCCTGCGGGATGTGGATGGCTGGTTGAAATCCATCGAACGGGATATGGGGCTAAAGCGAGGTGTAGACAGGGAACGGCGTGCGGAACGCGAGAAGATCCTGACGATGAAATACGGCAGGACAACCTTCGACACAGAGGCATTCCGGGCGGCATTCCATGAGCACGAAGCGAAGGTCAGGAAGTATTTCGAGGGCCGGCCTGATGACCTGCTGGTACTGAATGTGACCACCAGCGCGGGCTGGGAGCCGCTGTGCGACTTCCTTGGTGTGCCGGTCCCGGATGAGGCGTTCCCCAATGTGAACAAGGCGGCGGAGCTGGATGCGCTGCTCGCCCGTTTGCTGTATGTCACCCGGGACATGGATGTTGTAACCAGGATTTCCAAGTATTCGCGCGAATCCGTCGAGAAGCTTTATGCAAAGCATGATCTCGAGCATTATGATCTGGAGGCGCCGCTCATACTCAAGGATGACAGGAGAATCAACAAGGTGCTGAAGCGTTCCTGTGCCTATTTTGGCGGCCCGTCCAGGGCTGCGGCGGCCCTGAATATTCCCGAAGAATCGATCCGGGAAGGTCTGGCGCGGCAGCGGCGGCACGCGAAGTCGAAACTGAGGCCCAGACATCCGCTTGCCAGGCTGCGGCGTATGCTGAAATCGGGATTCGGACTGAGGGGCTGATGATGCCTGACGGGTGCTGCTGGTTACAGAATTGATGATTAACCATCCGTCCAGAGGGAAATTCAGCCTGCGTAAAAACGAGCATGCAAGAACTGACAAGAAGGTCCGGTGGGCGTTGGTTGGATCCCGCCACGGGCCGGGTTGCAGGATCATGGACAAGGCCAGCCTTGCGGACGAGGAGCTATATACCATGCCTTGGTTCGGGCGAGTCCGGGCGGGCTTGCTGGCTGCAATTGATATCGATTCGCAGCTGATTGCGGGAAATCACATCAGGCAGTAATCAAATGACAGGCAGAAAGTCCAGATGGCCCTGAATGGACTGAAGCCCGAAGGTGTGCGACAGAACAAGAGAGGTTGGTTTTGCATTCTGGCTGTCCGTCAGATTTTGTTGAGTTGCTTTGCCAGTCGCTTTTTCCATCGGGCATTGATTGATTTGATCGTCCTGTCGTCAAGCCTGGCCAGTAAGGGTTGCATGTCCCGGTACAGGCTAAGTCTTTCACGCAGTTTTTCAATGTCGGTGTTGGTGACTGAATCGCCACCCGGGTGTTTCCGCTTGTTGACCAGCGGTTCATCGACATAGGCGAATTGACACATGCTTGCCAGTTGGGTGGTCAGCAGTTCACCGTCATACATGGGGTAACGCTCGTCCATAAAGCCGGCTTTCTGTACCAGTTCATAATCAGCAATCAGTGTGCGCAGCAAACCGAACTGAAACATGGCGACATAGACAAGCACATCTCCCTGAGGCGGTGGTTCGGGGAAGCGTAATTCGATCTCGGTAACACCGTCTTCTTCAACGTGCCGGAAGTTGGTGTGGACAACTCTCGCGTCCGGGTTTGCTTGCAGGGCAGCCACCTGCTTCTCTAGCTTGGTCGGCATAAACAGGTCATCACCATCAAGGATGCCTACATAATTACCCGTGACGATGCGTAGTGCGGAGTTACGGTTTCCCGGGATGCCGAGATTTTCCGGCTGGAATATGCCCTTGATCCAGCCGGGGTAACGATCCATGTAGTCCTGAATGGTTTCCCTGGAGCCATCTGTGGAGCCGTCATCGGCAAGAATTATTTCATAGGGACGGTAGGTTTGCCCGATGACACTGTCAATTGCCTCGACCAGATAATCACGTTTGTTGTAGGAGGTGATGATTATGCTGATGCGATGGTCATTGGTCTGCATTGTGATTTGCGCTCCTGTTGGCCCCTGAGCGGTTCTTTCAATTTCGGCAAGTAAGGATTACCCGATCCGGGCTAGCATAATGTCAGTCCAGCGGGTTTTCAATGACTCTGAAAAGCGATAAATAGATTGTGCTCCCGGGGTGGTGCTGGAAGACGCCTGGTGTACTTGTGATCTGGCGTGTGATCATCTTGTGCTTTTTTCTTGCGCCTTTCGAGGGGAGGCGGCTTTGAATAAATCGAAGAGGGATGGCGTTTACATGGCACTCAGAATTATTTGTGCCCTTGATGTCAGGGGGCTAGATTAACCATGGTGAGGAAGATTGGCGAGCAATGCTGGCATCATAAGTACCGGTATGGTGGGCATTGACCAGTCGCGGTACTTCACCCGCTTGCCGATGATTAGCCGTGGACATTGCTGCACAGCGTATTTATCCTTCACGTATGCGTTGCTGCGAAATGGAACGGATGCGAGCACCCGTCGACGGGGTGAGCATTCCGGGGGGCTAGGAGAAACGCCTGAACATCTCACCCTTGGTCACTCACCTGCTTTGCATTGTCCCAGGTATCCTGTCCGCTACCGGTTGTGCCGGTAAAATGAGGTTTTATCCAGCATGAGCACTGCCTGGCGAATCATCAGCTACGGTTCAAGTGAACCAGCCTTGTACTCTGAAGCGGCCAGGCGCTTGCGGGGGCAATGTGAGTCACTCGGGATTGACTGCCACATTCCCGTCATCGACTTTGAGATCGTGGACAGAAAGCACATCTGTCTCTACAAGCCGACATTTATACTGGAACAGTTAAATCGCTTCCCGATACCGACGCTGTGGCTCGACTGTGATGCGGCGTTGGTGGGAGCGCCAGATCTGCCGTGGGAGGATCCCTGGGATCTTGGTTTCGTGCCCAATACACGGCGTCGCAAAACGCGGGACTTCCTTGTGAAGACGGGATTCAGGGCGCGATCAACACGCTGGGTGAATACGGTGTCCGGATTTGCTGTGGCCTTTAGACCAACGGAAGCGACGTTCCACTTCCTGGCGATATGGAACTACCTCTGCAAATGGCCGGACCTTGCTCCAGGTGGTGATCATAAGCGTATGTGCTGGGCAAGGAATATGATGAAACTTAGAGAAGTCAACATCGCGCAGTATCTGCAGAAGTGTGTAGTTCGCGATGTCGGGAAAGACAAGGAGCACGACCTGCGCGGGATGCACAGGCACAAACTCGATTGAGGCTGAAGCTCGGGCATGTATTGCACAATGCTGCTGCGCAGTTTATCCATGTTATGGGTATATGCTAGAAGTGGGATAGGTGTGGCAGGTGATGAGATCGCTTACTATATTCCAAGGAATCGTCTTGCTTCGGCAGGGGTATGTATTCGCATGAACTTCTCATCGGCGGTAGATCGGCTTGAGGCAATGCAAGTGCTTACGCCAGACTCCTCCAGGTAGTCATGCCAAAGCCCGGAAGTATCACGAGAGAGGTCTATCTCTGAATTGATCTTTGTGCGACTGGTTGTGGCAGTTTTTCCAATGTTTTTCCATTTCAATCCGGTGCTTCTGCGGGCCGCCCAGTCATATGATTTTTGCTGTATCCAGGCGCTGGTTATTTCCGCGCGCCTCTTGCCAATGAGTTTGCGTGCTGCTTTGAAGAAAGTGGATTTTTTGCCTGTTGCTGCCCGTATCTTATCGTGTAATTTCCAGGTGCTGGTCAGGCCTTTCTTGTAAAAGTGCTCATTATGACCATTGCTGGCTGATGTCATGTCCCATCCTGCGATAATACAGTGCTTGATCTTCAGGTCCGCAAGTAACGGGAATGCAAGCTCGTACATGATGCCCGGTCCGGGAGCGATAGTGTCGCGCATTAGACTGTTCCGGCTCAGGTCCCCCTGGTAGGCTACGCTTGATGTTAGGCCTTTTCTTTCTGGATCAGGCGGGTATATTGCGTCCGCTTCTACTGAAACGTCGCCCATGTGAATGTGTTTCCAGTTTGTACTCTTTTTAAATTCATCGAAATCAATAAGGTTGTAGTCATTCGTGAGGAGAATATCTGTTTCGTCTGGAAACAGGGTGGCTGCCTGCTTGATTGATATGACCAGGCATTTTTGCATGATAGCACGCCATTCCGGCGTGTTTACTTCTTCCAGGGATGGTCCTGCTGAAAGTATGAAGCCGGATTTCTGGCTGTATGTTTTTACCAGGGATTGAGTGAGCTCGGCTCGGTTTTTCATTCTGTGGATTGCGCTTTTAAGGTGAACGATTTGTACAAGATATATTGGGTGTTTTTGCCGATGGTGCTTTGATTATATACCTGTTTGCGGTGTTCAGTTCATGGAGTGCTGGCAAGTATATTTCGAATATGGTCGTTAATGTTCTCATGCAGTCTCTGTTGCCAAAAGTTATAAGGTTGTAAGTGGTAAATCAGGCTTTGAAGCCTGGCGGCCATGCCTGCATTGGCAACGAAGTCTCACGCATCTCTATGGGAAAGATATGCTTGCCTGAACCTTGTTCGGAGAGATAGTTCATGTGTGTGTGCGACATTTTAGAGTATATGAGGCTCTCGATTAATATTTGTAGGATCGACAATATTGCCGGCGAAAAGTCTCTCTATTGCCTGGCGAGGGTAAAATATCGCAGGCAAATGACCGTGCATTCCTGCCGGAACATCATTTGTTTGGCTGCGCTAATCTATTGTATTTGTTGAAGCTTGTTGTTGTATTGATTGTAGGAGTGGATTCGTGTTGTGGTTCGAGTGTATTTGTATGCGTTTGACGGGGTAGTGTGGTGCTAAGTAATAAGCGTATTGTCTTTATCAGAAGATCATCTGACGTGATGTGTTGTCAATGCATTACAGATTCTGAAGCAACTATGCGAGATTCTTGTAGTACGCAAAGTAATCATCAAGATGTGCATTCAGATAATCGTTTACCCAGCGTATGTCTTCATCTGACAAATACTTCCGATAGCCACCTACTACTCCTTTTCGAACTTTATACCCTTCCGGGTCTCCATCCTTTGGAGGGCTTAGGCGGGTGTTTTTGAATTTATTCTTTTTCTCCATCTTTTTCATGCGGGAGAATTCGCATTGTTTAACCGCGTTTTTTACGTGCTCAGGGTCAGGGTTTATCCAGCCAAGAAATTCCAGTACTTTGGTTAACTCGTCTGCTGGTTTATTGCGCAGAGATTCATAGCGACAGATTTGAAAGCTGTCAGGTACATGTCGTTGTTGTGCCCAGATATTCATGAAACGAACGATGCTGGGCAATCCGCCTATATCGTGCCTGATAAAGTCAGCCATGGAACCATTGAAAGAAGAATCATTGGCAAGTTTCTTGTCGCCAC
Organism: Pseudomonadota bacterium; assembly: GCA_029287615.1. Classification (GTDB taxonomy): domain Bacteria; phylum Pseudomonadota; class Gammaproteobacteria; order UBA9214; family UBA9214; genus JARFQV01. Next base: position 7,480 of record JARFQV010000101.1, read on the forward strand.
GTTTCGTGTACTGAAAATAGAATGAAACTATTACGTCTCTTGGGTCCCTAACCAGTAATAATACACGGTTGTGCTGATAGGCAGTTTTATCTGCAACTATAGAATCGACAGGTTTCCACATTGGGTAATCATCGTGTGATACATCCACTGTGGGCCAGTCAGGATTGTTGCTGGTTAGTTCATATATCTCTATGGCCTCTGCTCGAACTTCTTTCAGCAAGTAGATGCCAATCATCAAGCGTAACCAGGTACGACCAGACTTCGGATAGGATATTACAAATCCGTCCGTGTGGTAGCAGCGGTAAAACTGTTCGAGGCGTGAATGATAGCGTTGTAACCAGCCGCTGTTTCCCTGCTGCAACAATAATGGATATCTGAAATCATATGCGTTTAGCGCAGCTTCCTTATTTTCCAGTTCCAGCATGAGGTTAGCGGAAAGATTATGTTGGCCAAACCTGTGCAGGCACAGTGCCTTTACATACATGGCGAGTCCGGATGGTTGATCTGCAGTCAGGATGCGTTCGGCAATATCATACGCATGACTAAACTGATCCTCGAGGTATAGTGTCAGCATTAGATTTAAAGAATTCGGCAAAATATGTTTCATTATGTAAATCTCACTAATCTGACTTCAGTGGCGCTTTTTCAAATGAACGAGTAAAGACAGATACGTTATCTTCGGATATGGTATACGTGTGTAGCCGTATGCCAAAATAAATGTAATATATATAATTAACACCAGCCGTCCATTGCCGCTGAAGGTTGTCAACTGATTCCTTGGTTATTAGTCTATATGTAATGGTCGGTCCTGGTTCAGTGAGACATGCCATATTATGAATGGCGATAGCTGTCTCTTATACACATCTGACGCTGCCGACGAATCGAGTCGCGGGTGGGGGTGGGGGGGGGGGGGGGGGGTGGGGGGGGGTGGGGGGGGG
>JARFQV010000104.1 GCA_029287615.1 Pseudomonadota bacterium
TCAATCTGGAGCCGGATATCGGGAAGTCTACGATGCAGATCGAAATCCCCGTGGATTCATTCATCGTGGATGATCCCGAACAACGCAAGACCGAAGGCAAGGGATTCGAAAAGGAACTCAGCGAGGACGAGATCCTGAATACAACGCGGAGCATGCACAGCGACAAGGTACTGAATGCCGCCAGATTCCCGACCGTCACCATCAGTGGAAAAGTGAGCGGCGGCACACCGCCCGGGCTGACACTGGATGTAGCGATCACCCTGCTTGGTATTCAGAAGACGATGCAACTCCCGGTCACCGTCATTCAGGAGGGAGACCGGATCAGGGCATCCGGTGAATTCTCTATCTCCCAGTCCGACTTCGGGATCGAGCCGTTCAGCATGTTAATGGGGTCGGTAAGCGTCAAGGACGAAGTAAAGATCCACTACCACATCGTGGCCAGATAATCACACCGGGACCCGACTGGTTCGATTTACCCGGGGCCTTGAGCTGCAGATGGAAAAGCACCAGAGAATAGCAATCGGAATATACCTCACCGTCATCGCGCTCGGCGGCCTGCGTGGGGGATTACACGAGGTAATGGTCGACGGGATCATTCTGCTCCCCTTCCTGCTCGCAATTCTGTTTTATCGATTGATCGCTTATTTTTCCGGATTTGGTTTTCCGGAATATTTTGCCAGGGACTTCGGCTCCGATAATCATCCCGGTCCCTATGCATTCTTCTTCTGGTTGCTGTTCTTGATAACCTGCGCATTTCTCGTCTTCGAATGGAGACTGTATTAGGGCCTGTTAACACTAAGCGGATATTCCTGCCTTCATTCCGATCCGGTTTTCCAGATGATCGTTAACGCCATGACCGGACATTTGGAGATGCATTGTCCGCACCCCGTACAAGACAGGGTATCTACGGTCACTCTGCGTGACCGGTCCCTGCGAAGTGCCCGCTCTCGACAGACACCCGCACAGGACAGGCAGATGACATCGTTCCAGGCCAGACAACGCCCGGTATCGATCTGCGCGGTCCCGATTTGCGGCGTATCCACAATCCGTTCCACCCGGGGACAGGCCCGGGCGCAATCAGCACAGAAGGTACAGCCTCCCGCCGTGAAATCCAGCCAGGGCAAGCCGGCTTGGAGATGGTCACTGGGATGGATGCGGATAATGTGTTGCTCGCAGGCAGAGACACAGGCAGGGTCACAGGCAGCACAGTAGGCCGGATCGATACGACCGTCCAGCCATGGCGGCCGCGGTCCCAGCGGACGTTGCCGCCGGATGGCTTCCTCGCGACCCTCGCGGGTCAGCACCGCACCGCGCAGGAAAAAGCGACGGCTGGTATCCACGCCGGCACTCACCCCGCTAGTCCGTGAGCTGAAATGTATTCTCTACCAGGGCCGGCGCACCTGACTGCGGCACATGGCACTGGGTACAGACAAACCGGGCTCCGACAAGTTCATCAGACATTTCATCGGAATCCCCGCGCTGATCGACATAATGCGAACGGGACATCGGACTTTTACCCTTTCTGGGCTCCCTGCCGATCAGTTTCGGCTTTTCATGGCAATCCCGGCACTGGTTGTCTTCAGCGACGATAGGCAGATATTCGTCGATCCTGTGCGGGATCAGTGGGGGGATCCCGGGCCAGGCGCGCGGCAGCACCTCGCTCTTGCCAGCCTTGGCCGTGCTGTAGGTGAATGCTTCCGGAGTCGGCGTATCAAATACGCTGGTCTGACTCAGGCCCATATTCAGCTCGTCGATGGCGCTGTCGGCATTCACGACAAGACTGAAGGCAATCGACAGTACGACGCCCGTGAGGATGATACCTGTCTTCATGCTAGCCTCCTTTGATGAGGTTTGGATTCGTGGGATTGATCTGCGGCCCCGATGCGGTGCCGCAGGTCGAATTGCAGGGTACCTTCGGGACAGACCGGGATACAGCGGCCACAGTTGGTGCACTCGCCCGAGCGGATCATGCCGGCCTCCGCGGCCTGTCTCAGATTCAGCACCTGGGGCTCCGGGCAAACGCGGGCACATTCTCCACAGTGGGTGCAGGTCGGTGCATCGAATCCTACCCGCACCGGCGCAAACCGGCCGACCAGTGCATAAAAGGCGCCCAACGGGCACAGATGACCGCACCAGCCATGCTTCACTACCAAGAGATCGAACAGGAACACGCCCAGTACGGCAGTCCAGCCCAGCCCCGCACCGAAGATCAGTTCCCGGTGAAACATGCTGATCGGGCTTACCCATTCGAAGGCGGCCACGCCGGTCAGGAATGACAGAACCAGCGTCAGTGCCAGCACGGAATAGCGGATGTCCCGGTTCACATGGAACATATCCCGGATACCCAGTCGGGTCCGCAGCCAGCCGGCCAGATCCGTCACCATGTTGACGGGGCATACCCATGCACACCACACCCGGCCACCCACCAGCGCATAAAACACCAGGACTATCCCGGCCCCGATCAGGACTTCCGGCTGCAGCATATGCCGGGTCAGGAAGATCTGCAGGACCGCGAAGGGATCGGCCATGGGCACCAGATCCAGCAATCGGGAGCTGCTCAGGTTACCGGATAACAGGGGACGGCCCGCAACCGACCAGCCCCAGTGCGCGGTGCCGAAGAACAGGAGCAGGATCGTCAGCTGCGTAATTCGCCTCAGGATGAGATAGCGCCAGACACCGAGCCTGCCCGATAGTGTAGACGGCATTATGAACGGGCGGACCGGCCGTCCGTTGGAGGCCATTCTGATGGCGCCCCGCCCGGTCTTCATGGTACTCCCTCATTCAGGTAGTCAAGACCACCGGAGGCGTCCGGCGCCACCGGCAGGGGCCCGCTTTTCTCGTAGGGTTTGAAGTCCGGGGTGATCGTGGTATCCACCTTCCAGCCCAGCCGGTAATGATCACCGATCTTTCCCTGGACCAGTTCATGTGCAACGACGCGGATAGCTGCCTCATCGGTCGGGCAGGCCTTTTCGCAGATCCCGCAACCGGTGCAGGCATCACTGTGCACGATGGGCACAAACAGGGCATGTTTGCTGATCTTGCGGGGATTGTGTTCCACCGTGATGGCCGTATCCGTCAGCGGGCATTCTCGGTGGCAGATCTCGCAACGCAGGCCCTGCCAGGACAGGCAGTTCTCGATATCGATCACGGCAAGCCCCATGCGGGCCCCGTTGATATCCGTCAGCTCCGGCGTCAGGGCTCCAGTGGGACAGGCCACCTTGCAGGGGATATCCGGACACATATAGCAGGGGATCTCCCGGGGCAGAAAATAAGGTGTACCGATCGGTACCGAGTCCCCGGCCGTCGACAACCGCAGGGTGTCATAGGGACAATCCCGCACACACAGTCCGCACTTGATGCACAGGGCCTGGAAATCATCTTCATCCAGGGCGCCCGGCGGACGCAGGGCATTGGGCATGGCCTTGGCCTGCTGCTGCAGCAGCGCGGACCAGATCAGACCACCGGTGGCGGCGAGTGCCGTTCCCTGGGCCAGCCGGATAAAAAACTCGCGTCTTGCATTCTGTTCCATCGGACTTCCGCCGGTATTCCAGGGCCGCAGTTCCCGGCACAGACGGGAACTGCGGGCCAGGCTTCAGGCCTTGCGCACCTTCACCGCGCATTTCTTGAAGTCCGTCTCCTTGGACATCGGACAGGTGATATCCGGCACCAGTTTATTCACCAGCACACCTTCATCGAAGAAGGCGATAAAGGTATAGCCCCTTGGCGGATCGTCGCGTCCCTGGGTCTCGACCACGGCCTGTACCTTGCCGCGACGCGATTCCACCATGGCCACGTCCTTGCGTTTCAGGCCACGGTCCTCCGCATCCTTCGGGTGCATATAGAAAAGCGCGGTTGGCACTGCGCGATGCAACTCCGGCACACGGCGGGTCATGGTGCCGGTATGCCAGTGCTCCAGAACACGTCCGGTGCACATCCACAGATCATAGTTATCGTCGGGTTGCTCGGGTGGCGCGGCATAGGGGCGGAAAAAGATCTTTGCCTTGCCCGCCAGGGAGGTCTTCTCCTTGCTGGTCGGCTTGTCGAGATCACCGGTGGGTAACTCCTTGAGCGCCTTCCCGTAGAACTCGAATCCGCTGCCCTTCTTCACATAGGGGTCGTATTTTTCGTTGAACCGCCATTCGGTCTCCTTGCCATCGACCACCGGCCATTTGAGCCCGCGCACATCGTCGCGATAGTAGACATCGAAGTCCGCCAGGTCGTGTTCATGGCCGCGGCCGAACTGCACATACTCCTGGTACAGTGCCTTTTCCGGAAACCAGTCAAGCGCACCGGCCTTGACGGTGTGGTTGTCATGACCTTTCGCAACCTTGTCAGGCCACTTGAACTTCCGGTTTTCCGGGGTCGCGAACAGTACATCGTAGAGCGTATCGTCCGGCGAGTAACCCATCTCCCGCGCCTTGTCCAGCACATCCGGGAGCTTGCCGCTCTCGAATCCTTCGGCCTCCAGGCCAGGCACCATCTGCTCGCCCCAGACATCTTTCAGCCGGAACCGCTTTGCAAATTCCATGGCCTGCCAGACATCGCTGCGGGCCTGCCCGGGTGGCGGTACCTGCTCGCGCCACATCTGGGTGCGCCTCTCGGCATTCCCGTAGCCGCCCCATTTCTCGAAGATCATGGCCGAGGGCAGGATCAGGTCCGAGACCTTGGCGGAGATAGTGGGGTAGGGATCGGATACCACGATAAAGTTGTCCATCTCCCGGGCCGCCTTCAGCCAGTGGTTGGCATTGGCCGTGGCCTGGAACGGGTTATTGACCTGCACCCAGGCGAACTTGACCTGCCCGTCCTCGAGATCTCGCATGATCTTGGTGATGTGGCTGCCGACTTTCGGGTTGATGGTCCTGGGCGGGAGCTTCCAGATCTGCTCCGAACGGGCCCGGTGCTTGGGATTCATGACCACCATATCTGCCGGGAGGCGGTGGGCGAAGGTGCCCACCTCGCGGGCGGTACCGCAGGCGGAGGGCTGACCGGTCAGCGAGAAGGCCCCGTTGCCCGGCATGGACTGCTTACCCAGCAACAGATGCACCATGTAGGCCTGCTCGTTGATCCAACTGCCCCGATAGTGCTGATTGAAGCCCATGGTCCAGAAGCTAACCACCTTGCGACCCTTGTCGATGTAGAGATCGGCCAGCAGTTTGAGTTTGGCCCTGAAATCGTCCAGCGACTCGTCCGGATCACCCTTGGCCAGTTGCGACACGAAATCCAGCGTATAGGGATCCAGCGCCTCCTTGAAGTCTTCATAGGTGATCAGCCAGTGTTTGACCGGCTTTTTCGTATTGTTCTGCTTGACCTTCTCACCGGTCTTCCTGCGCTGGGCGATGGCCTCCTCCGCGGTCAGCGTGACCTCCAGTTCCTTTGCCATGATGTCCTTTTCGGCATCAAAGGCATACTTGTCGGTGTTACGCATACCATAGCCGATGTCATAGGGACCGGTGGCAAACACACAATGCTTGTCCACAAAGTCGTGATTGACCGCATCGCGCTTGATGATCTCGCGGGCTATGTAATTCCAGATTGCAAGGTCCGTTCCCGGCTTGAACAGAATTTCGGTATCCGCGATGTTGGAGGTCTCGTTGGCATAGGTGCTCAGATTGACAATCTTTACATCATCGCTGGAAAGACGGCGGTCGGCCACACGAGACCACAAGATGGGATGGCATTCCGCCATGTTCGCACCCCAGCTAACCACGGTATCGGTATGCTCGATATCATCGTAATTCCCGGCGGGTTCATCGATACCGAAGGTCTGGATGAATCCGACCACGGCCGAGGCCATACAGTGACGCGCATTGGGATCGATGTTGTTACTGCGAAATCCTGCCTTCATCAGTTTGGCGGAGGCATAACCTTCCTGGATGGTGTACTGGCCGGAACCGAATACGGCCACCCCGGCCGGCCCCTTCTCCGCATAGGCCTTTCTGAACTGGCGCTCCATCTCATCGAAGGCCTGTTCCCAGGAAACCGGTGTGAACTTGCCCTTCTTGTCAAACTTGCCGTCCGTCATCCGCATCAGGGGCTGGGTCAGCCGGTCCTTGCCATACTGGATCTTGCCGTTGAAATAACCCTTGATGCAGTTCAAACCCCGGTTTACGGGGGCATCGGGATCACCCTTGGTGGCAACGATCCGGCCTTTCTTCGTGGCGACCATGATCCCGCAACCCGTACCACAGAACCGGCAGACCCCTTTGTCCCATTGCCAGTCTGCCTCAAAGTCCTCGCTTGCTGCCTGCGCACCCTGTATCAGGGGCATACCCACCGTTGCGGCGGTCGTGGCGGCGATACTGCTCTTGAGAAATTCGCGGCGTGTAATTTCCATCGTTCGTCTCCGAATTTTATCCAGCCTGTTAATCGGGTACTTGAATCCTGCCTGTCTTCAATCGCGCAGGGCAGCGGGGACCCGAATCCCCTCCAGTCCATCAACCTCATCGAGTTCGGGGGGTAGTTCAGAAACCGGGTGCGGGTCATCCTCGAAATAGTGATAGACCATCTCGGCAAGTACAATGCCCGGCAAGGCCTTGATACGCTTCAGCCCCTCCACCTCCCCGGACACGTCTTCCGCCTCCAGGGTAACGATGATTCGGCCACTTGCGGGATCGTGTTGATGGACATCAACACCTTCGAGCCTACCGAGCTGCTCCTTGACGGTATCGAGCCGACCAGGCCCGGCTACAACCAGAATTCCGGATATATTCATGATCTGCGTCGGCGTACGCCCCCCTCAATCAGGACAACCTCTGTACCGATGAATCGAGAAAGCCTGCATTGTAAAAAACCATTCTGATGAGCCGCGATTCGTGGCGAGGCGGCGTTCAGGAAGGACGCGGATGCACTCGCAGAACCATGCCAGTGGCTCACCCGCGGGGAGTTACGCAATCAATCCGGTTTGTTCGGCTCATCCCGCCGATTCTGCGGTACAGGCAGCTTGCATCGGTAGATCTCTGCCAGGCTAGTGATTGCGCACGTGCTGAACCGCGCATACCCGCTCCTCGCGTCCAGATTCGAGACTGGCTCTCTTGTATTTCCGATGATAGCGCGCTGTGAAACGTATCAAATGACACAGATCAAGAACATGTTGAATAGGCCAGTCAGGCGCGGCAACCATGGGGACAGTGAAATCCTCTGGCTGGCAGGATGAAACCTGCCAGGACTGCGCCAGATGACATTCAGAAGAAAATAAAATACTTCTAAATACTTCTATTGCTGACGGATATACTGACCGGAAGCCGTATCGCTGTTTCCCAGACAGTACCCGGCAATGGTATCGAGAAAATCACCACCATACTTCTCCAGCTTGTGCTGACCGACCCCGGTGATGCGCAACAGTTCGTTTTCATCCATAGGCTTGTCCCGGGCCATCTGGATCAGACTGGCATCACCAAACACGATGTAGGGCGGCACCCCCTGCTCATCTGCCAGCTGTTTGCGCAGTATCCGCAGTTCCTCGAACAGGAGTTCATCATACGGACCCTGAGCGGAATCAGGCCCGGGGCGTTTTTTCCCCTGCACCTGTTCCCGGATGCGGGGCCGGGCCAGTTCCAGCGATTCCTCACCGCGAAGCAGCGGGCGGGCGGCCTCGGTCAGCCTGAGTACCGAGTAGCTGGCGATATCCTGGATCAGGTAACCATGGTGAATAAGCTGACGAAAGATGGAGGTCCATTCCTGCTCACTCCTGTCACTTCCGATACCCCAGGTCGTTAATCGATGATGATCCAGTTTGCGAATTCTTTCATTGTCCGCGCCACGCAGCACGGCAACCACATGCCCGATACCGAATCGTTGCCCGACTCGATAGACACAGGACAGGGCCTTGCGGGCATCTTCTGTCGCATCGAATTGTTCCGGGGGATCGAGGCAGACATCACAGTTACCGCAGGCAGCCTCCAGACGTTCACCAAAATAGCTCAGCAACACACGACGCCGGCAGGTCACGCTCTCCGCCAGTCCAACCATGGCATTCAGCTTGTGCCCCTCGATACGTTTCTGCTCAGGATTTTCGTTGTACTCGATCAGTCGCCGCACGGTCCCGATGTCCTGCGCGCCAAACAGGAGCAGCGCATCCGAAGGCAGACCATCTCGACCGGCCCGACCGGTCTCCTGATAGAATCCCTCGATGTGTTTGGGCAGGTCATAATGGACCACGAAACGTACATTGGGCTTGTCGATACCCATACCGAAGGCAACGGTCGCCACCACCACGCTCAGTTCATCACGCAGGAATCTTTCCTGCGTGTCCTGCCGTTCTGCATCCGGTAACCCGGCATGGTAGGCCGCCGCACGAATCCCCTGCTCCTGCAGTTTACCCGCCACCTCTTCCACCCGCCGGCGGCTCATGGCATAGATAATCCCCGCCTGTCCCTGCCGTGTTGCCAGAAAGCGCGACAACTGTTCGAAGGGCTTGTGCTTTTCCAGCACTGTGTACTTGATGTTGGGCCGGTCGAATCCGGTGATATATCGTCTGGCACGCTGCAGTGCGAGCACCTGAATGATGTCCTCGCGGGTCTGTGCATCGGCAGTAGCGGTCAGGGCCACGAGGGGAATGTCCGGAAATCGCTGCCGCAGGATCCCGAGCTTCGCGTACTCGGGTCGAAAATCATGCCCCCATTGCGAGACACAGTGAGCCTCGTCGATGGCAAACAGGGCAATCTCGATATCGGCAAGCCTTTCCAGGAAACCACCGCTGACCAGCCGTTCCGGACTGATATAGAGCAGGTCGAGTTCGTCCGCGTGCAATCGCGATAATACCTCGCGAGCTGCCCGGGATCCCATGGAAGAATTGTAAAACGCCGCGGCCACCCCGTTGGCCCGGAGGGCATCGACCTGGTCCTTCATCAGGGAGATCAGCGGGGAGACGACTACCGCGACCCCGGGTCGGTGCAGCGCGGGGATCTGGAAACACAGTGACTTGCCACCACCGGTAGGCATAAGCACGAAGGCGTCATTCCCGGTAATCAGGTCCTCAATGATTTCCTGCTGGTGGGAACGAAAGCCCGGGTAACCAAAGACGCGGTCAAGCGTGGCGTGAATATCATCCTTGACGGAACAGGCGAGGTCCATGGGTACATTGTACGATCCCTTGCCATGCTGGTCATCCTCATCCAGAGGATTGAAGAGTCAGATATCATGCGAGATCTTTACTGAAATTCACATCATGACAACACGCCAGGATTGCCAATGCGGGGGCTGGTTGAATAATCCTGTTCTTTTGCCCCGAAATATGGCTATGTTATTATCAGGCAAGTTTCTGGATTGATAGCGCCGTACATTAACAGGGGACTAGCAGATATGCAGATCAAAGCAACTGGACGGGCACCTTTTTTCGGAACCGCTTCAACTTCCGCGGTTCTGGTGGCCATCACCTCACTGGCGCTTGCGCTTGGCGCCTGCACCATGAACGAGACCGGGCAACGCGTCGGATCCGGAGCGGTACTGGGGGCCGCGGGCGGTGCACTTCTCGGCGGGAATACCAAGGGTGCCGTGATCGGGGCCGCGGCAGGCGCAGCCGGTGGTTACATGGTCGATCAGCACGCAAAACGCGGACAAGCAGAATCCGATAATGCCCGACTCCGGCAGGAGAACGAGCGCTTGCGGCTTGAGGCGGAAAACCAGCGACTGCGGCAGCAAACAGGCTACTAGCCGGGTATGTCGCAAAGGCAGGTACCAGGGGGCTGCAACACCCGCAGTCACTGGCTGAATCTCTGTTGTTTGGACAATTGTATTTTGACACCGCAAACACCAGGCGGTGACACAGGAGCGAGAACCATGAAAAGCAAGGGCTGGTTGAAATATTCGGGAATCGCCGTTCTGGGCGCAGGCTGGCTGGTCTCGGGACATCTGCATGCCGATGTCGTTTCGAGCAAAGGCTACTCAGTGGAGGATTTCACTCTCCGTAACGCGGAAGACCTCGTTGATGTCTGTACCGTCGAAGCAAATCATCCGGATTATGCACTCGCCATGACCTTTTGCTACGGTTTTTTCGAGGGCGCCACCCACTACGACGATGCGGTTTCCGCTACGGAGTGGTACACCGATATTGTCTGTGACCCCCCGGATACGACCCGTTCGCAGGCGGTTGATGTCTTCGTCGCATATATGAAGGCCAATCCCCAGTACGGTTCGGAACCATCGATCGACGCCATCTTCCGGGCCCTGGTCGACAAATGGCCATGTGAGTAACAGTCACGATTCTGGCAATCCGGAGACACCTGATCGAGTCTTCGATCAGGCCTACCACTCGGTGGCCTCGGTAATCACCCCTTCGATCAGCTTCACCATCTGGCCGACTGCCGCACGGGATTTCTCATCCCCCAGGTCGAATGGCCGTCGCCAGGACAGATAGACCTGCCCCGGATCATCGGCAAGCACATAGATACTGATCGCAAAGGGACATAACATGATGTTTTCGGGGTTAGCCTGCGACAGCTGGTGGGATATCCTTGCACTGCAAAACTCAAGGATCTCGGCCTGCTGGAAGACATTCTCTGTAATGCCGTAATCCCCGCCAGTGCGATTGAGCATATCACTGGCGGGCAAGGTATGGGCAATGTTGATCCCCTTTCCCTCGATAGCAGACTTCACGCTATCCCTGATATCACCAAACTCACCGGTAACCTTGATGGTGTTGACCGGCCCGTCGCCGGCAAAGGCGACAAAGACGCTCAGGGATAACAGACTGGCGGGAACCATCAACCACAATTGCGATAACAGGTCGTTAACCTTCATATATACTCCAATGGCGGACAGGCGGACGAGTCCGGTAGTGAGAAGCAGGGACAGGGCAGGTTCACCGCGAGTACTGCATAAGACGGGGTCCGCGATTGCGGACCCCGCTTGCGTGCCTGGTTGAGAGGTATTGACCTCAGTTGAAGGTGTCGCTGGTGATATTCTCGAACCAGCTGTACGCGTAGGCCACCTCGCGAGCACGGTCTTCCGGTGAGCTGTCCATCGGGGTCAGTCCACCGGAACCCTCGACCTTGGTTACCTTGCCATCTGCCCCCAGCTTGTAGACCATGGCGACGGAGATGCCGTCATTCGGGGCAACGATGCTGTAACAGGTATTCACCCAGGACGGAGTTCCCGGCTCCCGACCGTTGACCAGATCCACCACGGCGGCCGCCACCACCTTCGCCTCCGAGTTGGCAGCGTAGCCGGACTTCGGTAACGGCGCCTGTATGGCGGCGTCGCCGATCACGTGGATACCCTTGTGGATCGTCGACTCGAAGGTCTTGCCGGTGACCGGGCACCAGCCAGTGTCGTCGGTCAGGCCCGCCACCTCGGCAATCGTACCGGCCTTCTGTGCCGGAATAATATTGGCGACGGCCGGTTTGTAATCATCGAAGTCGGTGGAAACCGTGCCGGCCTTCGCATCCACGCGCATCACGCCGCCTCCGGTATCGGCGGCCTTCTTCCATTCGACCATACCCGGATAGTGACGCTCCCATGCCTGGGTGAACAAGCCCTGCTTGGAAAACTTGTCCTTGCTGTCGAGGATCAGGACCTTCGATTTTGGCTTGTTATTCTTCAGGTAACTTGCGATCTGGCAGGCGCGTTCATACGGTCCCGGCGGACAACGAAACGGATTTGGCGGTGCTGCAATCAGCACCGTTCCACCGTCCGGCATGGCCTCCAGTTGCTTGCGCAATAGCGCGGTCTGCGAACCGGCCTTCCAGGCATGCGGAAATTTCTCGGCAGCCGCCGCATCGTAGCCTTCGATGTTGTCACGGAAGGAAATTCCCGGCGCGACGATACAGCGATCATAGCTGAAACTCCGCCCATCCTTGGTGGTTACCTTGCGGCCGGCGGCATCGATGGCGGTTACGGTATCGTGCACCATCTTGACACCGTGCTTGCGCAGACCATCATAGCCGAACCTGAGGGTATCCAGCTTGCGGTTGCCACCCAGCACCTCGTTGCTCAGGTAGCAGGTATAATAATGCTCGTTCGGCTCAATCACTGTCACCTCAACCGAGGGATCGGCCCGGCGGATGTACTTGGCTGCGGTCGCGCCCGCGGTTCCCCCCCCGACGATCACTACCTGTTTTTTGCCACCTGCAGCGGCGATCATGGGAAAACCGATCGCACTGACGGCGGCCGCACCGCCCAGGACCTTGATGAATTTCCGTCTTGTGAACTGTCTCATTGTTCTTTCTCCCTACTGTTGACTGGCAAAGAATTGCATCAGGGCCGAGATGTCCTCCTCACTCAGGGCATCCACCTTCTTTTTC
>JARFQV010000265.1 GCA_029287615.1 Pseudomonadota bacterium
AAATATAGGCCTGCACCAGTGCCTCGATGATATGCAGCATGAGGATCGGTATCGGTGCCAGAAAACCGGCCACCAGCAGGATCAGCAGGGCCGCCATTTCCAGGCTCATGATATTGCCGAACAGACGCACGGCCAAAGCGATGGTGCGGGTGATCTCACTGATGATGTGGAAGGGCAGCAGGATAGGGCTCGGCGTAAGATAGTGGTGCAGGTAGACCTTCACACCCTGGATACGGATGCCGAACCAGTGGGTCGAGAGGAAGACCAGGATTGCCAGGGAAGCGGTGGCCGACAGGTCACGCGTCGGTGAATGCACCCCCGGGATCAGGCCACTCAGGTTGGCGATGACTAGAAATATCCAGAGACTGCCGATAAAGGGCAGCAAATGGCTCACGTGGTCGGGAGCGACGCTGCGAATGGCTCCCTCAATGGCGCTGACGATGCCTTCGGCTACCGTCTGTATCGGCCCCGGCTCCATATGCAAGCGGCGTGTGACCAGCCAGCCGAACAGACCGGTGACGGCCATGATTACCCAGGTGGTGACCACTGTATTGGTGAGTTGCAGTGGACCGAGTTGAAACAGTGTCCCCACCATTATTCCGCTGTCGTCCATGGTCTATTCTCTGATCAGAAGGTAGACGTTGACCGCGCCGATGATGACGCCCAGAAACAGCATGCTCAAGGTCCAGCGTATGGAATAGCCCTCCACCAGACCATCCAGCCAGCGCCCAAGGTAGGCACCGCCCACGACCGGCAGTACGAACACCAGTCCCAGTGTGCCAACATAGACGGTCTGTGAGATCAGTGTAGGGCGGTCCTTTTCGGCCTGTTTCATGCGCCGGGCCTGTTGCTCCACCCGCTTGCGGAGTTGCTCGTTGGTGCTCATCCGGCAAGCCCACTTTCATGACCTATCTCCCACAATCGCCTGAGAACCTCCTCTTCCATATGATGCAGGCTTTTCTTTAATTCACGCAATTCATTTTCTTCGGCAAGTAACTGCTCATGCAAGGCAATGCTGATGCGTTCATAGTCATCATCCACCAGGTAACGCCGGGTACTGAGTGATAATTCATTGTCGTTAAAGTAAAGCACGGCGCCCGGAAAGGCCAGGTACTGCCAGGCATTTTCCTCGGCGCGAAAGCGCGCCAGCCCGAAGACAAGCGAGGTCATCATGCGCGCATGACCGGCAAGGATGCCGAAGCTGCCCGTGGCATCCTCGCCTACAAAGGAAGTGACCCGCTCGAACCGCTGTGTATGGGTCGCATCCTGAAGGATCAGCGTGAACGTTCTCATTGCTGCGTGGCCATTATCGTGCCGCGCATATAGCAGTGAGCCTCCGGCAAGTCATCGTAACGTCCAAGCAGAAACGCCTCGCAATCGTCCAGGGTATGCCGCAGCGGTACGGATACACCCTCGATACCGGTATGGGAGGCGATCACCGAGAACGGCTGGGTAAGATAGCGCTGCAGCTTGCGCGCACGCATGACAATGCGCCGGTCCTTTATTGATAGTTCCTCGATGCCGAGCATGGTGATGATGTCCTCCAGTTCCTGATAGCGTGCCAGGTGCTCGCGGACTCCCTCAGCGATCGTGTAATGGCGGTCGCCTAGGGTATGACGATTCATCAGTTTGCTGCCTGACTGTAACGGATCCACCGCCGGGTAGATCCCCTTGCCAGTCTGGGCACGTGACAGGATGACCGTCGTATCGAGATGGCTCAGGATGGCGCTCACAGCAGGGTCGGTCATATCGTCGGCCGGTACATAGACTGCCTGTACCGCGGTGATGGCACATTCGCGAGTGGAGAGTATGCGCTCCTGTATCTCGGCCACCTCGGTACTGAGGGTAGGTTGGTAGCCCATGGTGGCGGGCATCCTTCCCAATAAACTCGATATTTCACTACCTGCCTGCACGAACCTGAAAATGTTATCCATGACGAACAGTACTTCCTTTTGCAGGGTGTCACGCAGGTACTCGGCATAGGTCAGCGCGGACAGGCCGACCCGAAAGCGCACACCGGGAGATTCATCCATCTGTCCGAAGACCATCAGGGTTTGCGGCATCACACCGGCCTTCTGCATCTCGTGCCAAAGTTCATGGCCCTCGCGGATGCGTTCGCCCACCCCGGCGAATACGGATACTCCCTGGTACAGGGTGGCGATAGCGTGCATAAACTCCATGATCAGCACCGTCTTGCCCACACCGGCGCCACCAAACAGACCGGTCTTGCCCCCTTTTACAAAGGGACAGAGCAGGTCGATCACCTTGATCCCCGTTTCCAGAAGATTGCCGACACCAACGGCCTCACGCAGCGGTGCCGGTCGACTGTGAATATTGCGAAAGGTCTGACCCAACAAGGGGACACCACCGTCCAGAGGTTCGCCAAAAATGTTCAACAACCGGCCAAGGCAGTCAGCTGTCACCGGCACATGCAGCGGTGCGCCGGTATCATAAACTTGAGTATCCCTGCGCAAGCCAGCGGTGCGGTGCAGCGTTATGGCGCGCGCATGACGTTTGTCGAGGTGCTGGTGGACTTCGAACAGATACGTTTCATGGTTAATGGATGAGTACAACGCCTGATGCAGGGGTGGCAGCCGGTCACAGGCAATGACTACCACCGGCCCGTGAACCTCAGTGATGGCACCGACGGGGGCTTGCTCCTTCTTGGCATACACTGTTTCAGACATGGCTGTTGTCATATCTCATGCTATGAGCATAGGTGAAAATGGATGCAAAATGAATTGCTAAAAACCCTTGATGCCCCATTACCATTATGAAAAAGACCGGGCAGGAACCTGATTTCAGGCTCCAAGTGATATTTTGATGATCAACATCAACGATACACCGATGAGAAATGAGATGAAGTTGACAATGTTGACACCGAGATCCTTATGCTTCCTGACCTCCGGAACCAGGTCGGAGGCCCCAATGTACAGGAAGTTGCCTGCTGCGAACGGGATAAGAAATGAAATATCCATGTTGAAGGAGACTACGTAGGTTAATAAGCCGCCTGCCAAAAAAGTAAGCGCCGACAGCACATTGAACGACAATGCCTTGCGCTTACCCCATCCGCCATGGATCAAGACACCGAAATCGCCGAGCTCCTGGGGCACCTCATGTGCCGCAGCGACCAGCCAGGCCATAATACCAAGCCTGATATCAGTCACAAAAATACCGGCGATCGCAAGTCCCCCGATGAAGTTATGCAAGCCATCGCCAATAAGGATTAAGTAAGTGAGGGGCTGTTTGCAACTTGCAGACGCACGGTGGCAGTGGTGCCAATGCAATAGCTGTTCCAGTGCAAAAAAGACGCTGAAGCCAGCAATAATCCATACAAAAAAGCTATCGCTGCTGCCGTATTGGCCAAGCCCGGCAGGAATCATATGAAAGAAGGCGCCACCAATCAGGGAGCCAGCAGAAAATGCAACCAGTGGCAGGATAATTCGCTGGAGGGTGGATTCTTTTAATATGAGGGTAACACTGCCAACCATTGCGATAGCACTCATCAGGAGACTGCTTCCAATAATCCAGGTCAGTGTACTCATCGTTATCTTTTTCCTGTTTCACCTTTCCCGACAAGAGTATGTATGCGGCAGACTAATCACGAAGCAGATGATGACTCTTATCGACTAATCTTTATAGTTTGCAGTACCAGTATACTGTGGGCAAGCCTGGTACAACCCGGTGGAATGATAATGGGACTTATTACATACTTAATGGCGCTGTTTATCCATGCCTGCTGCACTGTTACCCTGAGAATCGCGTTTCTCGCCAGTCAGCAGCGCCGTTGCGGAAGATTCCGTTAATATGGTCTGACTATCAGGGAGCACTGACTGTGTTAGAGAAAACACTGAAGCAAAGCGCCAAGAAAACACTGCGAACATTTATAACTATATTGCCGATTTTCGTCGGGATGCTGTTGTTAACCAGCTTGGCAGTTACGCTTTTTCCAGAAGAAATATCAGCGGGTCTATTCGGTCGACATGATCTCATTGATGTACTTCTGGGCGCATCTGCCGGCAGTCTGGCCGCAGGCCACCCGGTGGCAAGTTACATTCTGGGTGGTGAACTGCTCGCCGAGGGTGTGAGCTTGTTGGCGGTGACCGCATTGATAGTCAGCTGGGTGACGGTAGGTGTTGTTCAGTTGCCGGCTGAGGCACTGTTGTTGGGCAGGCGCTTTGCGATCTGGCGTAATTTAATATGCTTCCTGTTTGCGATCATGATTCCATTTTTGACCGTTTATACAGTGCAGCTGATAGGGTGATGCGGCTATGAAGAGCGAGCGTCCGGCAGGGAGAAGTGGTATCGGTGGCTGGGTATTCCTGGTAGTAGTGCTGGTGATCTACGCTGTAACAACGTTAGTCGATTACGAGCTGGTATTGAGCGGGGTTGGCGTCTTTACACAGTTACTTGATAAGGTACTGCCTGCGCTTGCACTTGTGTTCGTGCTGTTTTTTGCTGTTGACCTGTTGCTTGATCCGAAACGGGTTGAGAAATATCTCGGCAGGAGATCCGGCATTCTGGGATGGCTGGCAGCCATTGTGGCAGGCATTCTCTCAACCGGGCCGGTCTACGCCTGGTACGCGGTGCTGCACGATCTCAGGCAAAAGGGCATGAGAACCTCGCTGGTGGCTGCCATGCTGTATAGCCGGGCCATTAAGCTCCCGTTACTACCGCTGCTCGTTCACTACTTCGGCCTTGGGTATACAATAGTACTTGTATCCTATTTGATCGGTTTTTCCATCATCGGCGGGCTTCTCATGGAGAGGGTTGGTGACATACATGCCGTGTCCGATTAGGCCGCCGGTACTCATGGATCCAGGTGTAGTTTTGATTTAATCAGCATGGAGGAATTGAAAATGACAATTGCAATTGCCGCAACGGCACCGGAACTGAACGGTCAGATCGCGATGCATGGTGCTCGTGCACCGTTTTACCTGCTGTTCGACGAACAGGGAAATATGCTTGAAGTCCTGGCCAATCCGGTTGTGCAAGCCGAGGGTGGAGCAGCGCCCCGGGCTGCGCTATTTCTCGCAGACAAAGGTGTTACGCTGCTGGCAGCAGGCGACTTTGGTAGCAGGTTTGTGTCTGAACTGGAGGAGAGGGGGATTAATCATGCCCTGATGTCCGGGTTGGTCTCCGATGTCATCGTGGAGTTGATCAGCTGAGTCGGAATGTCGAGGAAGAACAGAAGAAGAGCGGTCCCAAAGCGTAGCCAATTGACTTGATTGTTGAACCAGGGCAAAGAGTGTAATGGAAAAGCCCAAGTATTCAGTCGACGGCCAGGTGACTCTTTCCAGAGAGATGAACCTGCTCCAGATCACGGCGATCGGGGTGGGCGCCATGATTGGAGCTGGCGTATTTGTACTGACGGGAATCGCAGCGGGACAAGCAGGACCCGCACTGATTCTTGTATTCGCGCTTAATGGCATCATTGTCGTCATTGTCGGGGCATGTTATGCGGAACTGGCCAGTGCCATGCCGCGTACAGGTGGTCCTTACTACTGGTTGAAGGCGGCGATTGGGCCGCGTTGGGGTTTCTTTGCAGGCTGGATGAGCTGGTTTGCGAATATTCTTGCGTGTTCACTCTACGCCCTCGGCTTTGGTGCCTTCGCTGAGAAGATGCTGGAGGTGTGCTGTATTTCATTTCTTCCTGCGTCTCAGCAGCTTTCGCTGCCTATTGCGATTATCATTATGTTGGTTTTCCTCTTTGTAAACTACCGTGGAGCGGTTGAGGCAGGCTGGACAGAAGTTGTAATAACGGGTGCCAAGCTGGCAATCCTGTTTGCATTTGGCCTTTTCGGTTTAACCCTTGTTATTGGAGAGAATAATATTTCGCAAGCCTTTACTCCTTTTTTTCCTGAGGGGGCGGTGGGTGTGCTGTCAGCGATGGGGTTGACATTTATTGCCTTCGAAGGCTATGAGATTATTACTCGCAGTGCAGAGGAAGTTAAGAATCCAGAGAAGAATATTTTTCGGGCGATATTTCTGAGTATTGGCACGGCGGTTATTCTCTATCTAATGATTGCCGTGGTTATGCTGGGGACAACCCAGGCCCCGCAGGGCGAGCCAGTTTACCTCTACCTTGGCAGGCTTGGGGAGCTTGGGATGATTGAGACGACTGGACAACTGCTGCCTTACGGTAAACTTGTGATGTTGGTGGCAGGCCTGGCCAGTACGGGAAGTGCCCTTAACGCGACACTGTATAGTGCGAGTCGGGTGAGCTTTGCCATGGGACGGGGGCGGGATCTGCCAACTTCCCTGGCCCGAATTGCGTCGGCAAGGCGGACACCACATCTGGCCATTGCCGCCACTGGCGTGTTGAGCATGACGATGCTGCTGCTTCTGCGTATAAGAGAGGTTGCAGCCAGCACCAGTTTGATGTTCCTTTTGCTCTTTGCTCTGGTCTGCTACTCACTTATCAGTTTGAGGCATAAACAACCCGGTGTGAAACGTTCCTTCAGGGTGCCTCTGGTGCCCCTTCTTCCATGGGCCGGGGTGGTCTCCTGTGTAGTGTTGTCATTTGCACTCATGGATTTGAGTCTGTCGGCCTGGATTACAGCGACCATCTGGATTGTAATCGGTGTCGTTGGGAATCACAGGATGCCAGGGAAACAGTAATTAACATGGGTAATAAAGAAAATGGCTACTAATCCGGAAAAGAGGCAATCATATGCTGACCTTTGGCCCCGTTCCATCACGACGCCTGGGGCGCAGCTTGGGCATAAACAATATCCCGCCCAAGGCCTGTTCCTATTCCTGTATCTATTGCCAGGTTGGACCAACTCGAGCCACCGAGATTGTCCCGCGTAAATTCTATACGCCGGATCAGATCTATCAGGCGGTGGAGAAACATCTCGTACAGATTCGGGAAAAGGGTGATCGTGTTGACTATCTGACCTTTGTCCCGGACGGTGAGCCCACACTGGACTCGCGGCTGAGCGAGTCCATCGAACGTCTGCGCCCTCTGGGCATCCCTGTCGCAATCATCTCCAACGCATCACTGATTTGGCGCGAAGAGGTTCGGGAAAGCCTGATGAAAGCGGACTGGGTTTCACTCAAGGTTGATGCCATTGATGAAACTCTGTGGCGCCTGATCAACAGGCCCCATCCATCCCTTGATCATCAGGCTATATTGGACGGGATGTCGGCCTTTACTGATGATTTCAGGGGCACGCTGGCGACGGAGTCCATGATCGTCACGGGGTTGAATGATAATGACCAGGCGGTAAACGATTTGGCAGGCGTTCTTGGTAAACTCAGCCCTGATATAGCCTACCTCTCTGTTCCTACGCGGCCACCTACGGAAAAGAGCGTTCACGCACCGGACGAAGCGACCCTGAATCGTGTTTATCAGGTCATTTCCCGAAAAGTGAAAGATCTGGAGCTGCTGACCGGTTATGAGGGAAACGCCTTTGCATCCACAGGTGATGTGGCAGAGGATCTGCTGGCGATCACATCTGTACATCCGATGCGTGAAGAAGCAGTGCGCAAATTGCTGAATAAGGCAGGGACTCATTGGCACGTGGTAGAAAAATTGATTGCAGATGAACAGCTAAAGCTGACAGAGTACGAAGGCCGGAAATTCTACGTTCGTCGTATACCTGACAGATGTAAATAAAGAGGAATTAAATATGGACGGTTATCAAAATATTCTGGTAGCAGCCGACTTTTCTGCAGCGGGTGAAAATGCGGTGAAAATGGCAGAATATTTAGCGGGTCGTTTTGGTGCAAGTCTAACCCTGCTTCACGTGGTCGAACATTTTCCCGAGGATATGCCGGTTAGTTTAGTCCCTCCCGAAGATGCGGATTCCAAGAAATTCTTAACCGATCGCGCCCGCAGTTACCTGGAAGAACTATCTGCCCGCATTGGTCAGCCAGATGCGGTACTCGAAGTAGTGGTTAGCACTCGCTCAGCCAGCAGGGAAATTGTGCAATATGCACAGGGCGCGGTATCGATTTAACAGTGGTGGGTTCCCATGGCAAACATGGAATTCACGGAATGTTAGGCTCAACTGCAACCAGTGTTATGCATGCTGCCAGTGTTGATGTTCTCGTAGTACACCCAACAGAATGAAGAGGTAATTATCACCTTACATATCAGATGCTTTCCAGATACTCGCTGAGTATCTTATATTGGGCATCTATTTCCTTCGTTACCAGATCTTCTGTATCCGTGAACTTTGGATAGTTTCCCTCGTGATCAATGCTGGCACAGGTACGAGCCATAATGCAGTACATCGACACTCTCTCCGCCAGGTGGTGTTTTTTGGCTTCATAATACGTTGGCGCAAGGCAGTGCATGCAGGCCTCGGCGACAAAATGTTCTGATTGTTTCTTGTAATCCAACAGTGAAAAATCGGACCGGGGAGACGTGTGCAAATAGACTGAATGTGCAGAGCGGTAGGCGTTTTCAAGATCCTCCGCGGATATATCATCGATCTTGCTGAGTATGGCTTGTGCCTCTTTAATACAGCTATCATGTGCTAGATCCAGCACATTTGCTATGAATCTGGCGCTAACCGCGCGCTGCTGCGCGAGCGTAAGCGAACTCAGTGATTCTCTGAAGGCTTCGTTCGTGGTGATATTTGACATATCGCTGTACTCCCTGATGACGAAGAACTACGGATGCATGTTTCGGTTGTGACTTTATTATTACCTTCTGGCCCATAACCGGAAACAACCATGAAGCTGATTGTGGCTTTTAGGCGGAGGATAATCACTGCTTATCGTGCAATCTGTGAGCGAAAACTATCATAAAGTTCCGGCGTGAACATTGATCCAGATCAATATCCCGGTTGTTTGAAACCTTATCCACTACCTGATAGGTGTCGATGCAGCATCAGGCGGACCAGGCTGCTTCCCGGTAGGCAGAAACTGCAGTGCTATCCTTATCCGGAATCCGGCAACTGACTGATAATAATCACGATGCAGGGT
>JARFQV010000269.1 GCA_029287615.1 Pseudomonadota bacterium
GAGCCGGTATCGCATAAAGCCTGTTACCCAATGTCCACTTCCCCGTCGCAATACTATGCCGTCGTTTTCATTGATATCGTGGGCAGTACGCGCCTGTATGAAACCGCGGGTGATGAAATTGCAAAAGACCTGGTCATGGAGATCGAGACGGAAATTGCCCGTATCGTCACCGAGTCGGGTGGTCAGGTGGTGGAGATTATCGGCGACGAGGTGATGTGCCGTTTCGATGACGTCAACAAGGCGGTATCAACCGCAATCTCGATACACGAAAGCGCGGGTCTCTTCTCCATGCAGAAAGGCGTGAATATGCCAGTCAGGATCGGCCTGCACTATGGACCGGCAATCATCGAGAATGGCCGGATGTTTGGTGATACCGTCAATACCGCTGCCAGGATGGCCGGGATTGCGCAGGGACAGCAGATTATCACCACCGAGCAGGTGGTGGCCGGTCTCTCCGGAGAGCTATCGTCGCTTGCCCGCCGTTTCGACGCGGTCCGGGTGAAGGGGAAGGTGGAAAAACTGGTGATATACGACCTCGTGTGGTCAAAGGATGATGTCACCCAGATACAGTCAGCTCCGTACAACACCGGCTTGAACGTTCAGCAGATTGTTATCTCGTACCGCGGTGAGGTTCGTGCCCTGCAACCCGGGGAAGGCAGTTTCACCATTGGCAGGAGTAATTCCTGCTCCCTGGTGGTACACAGTGAGTCTGCATCGAGGATTCATGCCTCTCTGGACTTCACCCGCGGAAAGTTTGTATTGACCGACAGAAGCACCAATGGCACCTATGTGCTGACTCATGACCTGCAGTCCATTTATCTGCGGCGTGAATCCCTGCCATTGGTCGGTAGTGGTCAGATAGGATTCGGGGAGCCTGTGAGCGACCAGAACCCGAATCTCGTCAGGTACCAGTACGAGCCGGTTTCTCTGCCTTGAGGAAATAAAGACCCCAGTTCATATACCAGATCCGGCCATCCTGACCTGTTCCGAGATAGTTGCGTATCCCTTCCAGCACCACATCTTCCCCGGCCTGGTCGATACCAAACAGCATTTTGCAAAATCTGCCCATTTCCGGCAGTGAATCGAATCGCCAGCCATAGTCCTTGCTGACTGCCGCCACCGGGCTGAATCCGGCATTCTGCAATTCAGTACCGGAGTTTTCGTCCAGGTAGTGACCCTGGTGTCCCATACTGTTGTGCTGGTCAACAAAGATATCCAGAAAATCCACTATTCCTGATCCCTTCTGCACATCGGCAAGGCACAGTGTTCCGCCTGGCTTGATGATCCTGAAGGCCTCGTTGAAAAAAGGCTGTTTATCGATGACATGGTGCAGCGCGGCGAGACAGATAATCTTGTCGATTGAATCAGATGCAAGGGGAATATTGTCAAACTCGCACAGCAATATATTGCGGTTACCACGAGGTGGAGCAAGGCTGGCGAATTCATAGGAAGTTTCGATCGATATGATATCTGCGTCCGGATCCAGAAAACGATTCAGATAACCACCACCGGAGGGCATGTCGCAGACCCTGTCGCCAGGCATGACTGCGGCAAACTCCGCCATGGCCTGGAACTCCGGATCCCTTGCGAAGGGGCAATCGATCATTGCCTGGTGATAGGAACCGGCCCGCTGGTTGAAGATCAGCCGGTATTCGTCATTATCCGGATACATGCGCTGGCGCTGATAGTTCCTGACTCAAGGCATAAAAACCGATTTTCCGGTAGGTTGCCAGTGAACATCTGGATCGTGACCGCTTTACACCGGTTGGTCCAGTTTTGAAATAAATTCCTCGTATTTCCCGTTCTTGCTACGCTGGATTTCATCATGGTAGCGGAATGTCAGGTTGAACGGGTATTCCAGCGCCTGATGCAGGAGTTCGGTCAGCGCCTGCTCCTGCTGGTGATCCAGGGACTCCCTGGTTACGATCCTGACCTCGATATCCTCCAGGGTGTGTTGCACAAACTGGACCTGGACGATCGGTGCATTGGCGGTTGAAGCAAATTTCTGAATGCGCAGGCGTGGCCACACCTGGTCGCCGGAAGGCAGGGTCAGCATATTCCGCGCACGCGCCTTGATTCTGCGCAGAACCGGGAGTCCCCTGCCGCAGGGGCAGGGTTCTCCGACCTCCGCATAATCCTCCTGTACATAGCGTATGACCGGCATAGCGAGATTGTGGAGGGCCGTAACTACCACACGGCCGACTTCACCGGGCGCGCAGGGCTGGTCGTCGTCGTTGAGTATTTCGACGTATACCGATTCAGACTGGATATGGTAGTGGGTATGTTCCGGGCATTGCAGGGCGATATTCCCGACCTCGGATGCGCTGTAGATGTCCACTACCGGCAGGTTGAACACTTCCCTGCAGATCTCGCGGGTCTCATCATCGAGGGTCTCACCGATTGTGCGCAGTTCCACCAGTTTCGGGCAGTGGATGCCGGAGTTGCGGATATGTTGCGCCAGGGCCTGCAGGTTCGAGGGATAGGTGAGCAGATAGTCCGGATCCTCGCGCAACAGCCATTCGGCCTGTTCCCTCACCGGGGTATGAATATTGAGCAGCGACGATTTCCCGGTACGGTAGATTGTATCGGTTGCGGGACTCCATCCTTTCGCGTGCATGCCATTAGGGGCGCGTGCCTTGTTCTGGTCCTCGACGAACCGGATGACCGCCAGCTTGCCGCCCAGGTTCCTTTCGTGCCAGTAATGATCACGAAGCATCAGGGACTGGAGGAAAAACTCGGTTATATTCGAGCGTTTTATCCGCACCGGTTTGCCGGTCGAGCCGGATGTCTGGATAAATTCAGTATTGCCGTGTTCCTTCGGGATGGACGGGCTGAACAGGGCATTGCCGGTATTCTGGATGTCATCACGAGTCATCAGGGGGATGCGATTCATCAGCTCGTGCGTAACGCCGGTACCCGGTTTGTAGCCCGCTTTTTTGAGCCGCTCCCTGCACCAGGGTACTGACTTCCAGAAGTGCTGAAAGAGGAGTGACAGCTGACGGAACTGGTGTTCCCGCATGATATCCTCTGGCCACCACTGGCTTTGTTCAAGCTGCTGTTGAATGGCCAGCCTGGTTGCGGCTACCGTATCGGGTATGGAAGGAAACGCGATACCTGGCAGTTTTGAAATAGGGGTATGGTTAAACAAGGATCCAACTCCGGTGCCCGGTGGCACACCTCCGGTCGATCTGGGGAATGATGCTGTATTATGCAGTTTACCCGATCATTGCAAAAAGCTGGTGGATGGAACTCACCTGCCGGGATTTTTCAACTGCCGTGTTTACCTTCCATGACCGGACTGGCGCATACAGTTGCCGGTCATGCAGGCGGGATTGGCGGGTAACTATAAGTCGTTCATGTGGAAATCACAAGCTGTAACCGCGTTGCCGGGGTCCGGTTTCGCCTGTCTCTCTTCCCGGATAAACAGTTGGTTATAATGGGACGGATAAGCCCGGGCCAGGCCGGGCAGGCAGACTGTGGGAACGGATGAATACATGGCACGAGAACGACAACTGATTTTTGTCCTGGGTATGCACAGGAGTGGCACCTCGGCGGTTACCCGGTTGCTCAACCTGCTTGGCGCGGGCCTCGGTCATGGTCTGCTGGAGGCCCAGAAGGATGTCAATGAGCTGGGATTCTGGGAAAACGAGGGTGTCGTCAGGCTTGATGAGAGTATATTGCGCAATCTGGATTCGCACTGGTTCGACTTCAGGGAATATCCACAGCAATGGTGGCTGAGCAGCATCTTCGAGGATAGTCGAAGCAGGATCCGGGACATACTCAATTGCGAGTTTGCGGACAGTGCTCTTACAGCCATCAAGGACCCACGCCTGTGCCGTCTGTTGCCTGTCTGGCTGGAAGAGGTACGGCAGGAGGGGATTTCGCACAGCTGTCTGATGGTGCTGCGCAATCCTGCCGAAGTCGCCCGTTCCCTGGAGAAACGCGACGGGATCGACAGGGATGCGGCCTGTTATCTGTGGCTGATCCATGTGCTCGACGCGGAGTTCTATTCCCGGGGCATGCCAAGAGCGCTGGTGAGCTATGACCAGGTATTGTCTGACTGGAGGTCCTGCGCGGTTCGGATGGAGAAGGACCTGGGGGTGAGCTGGCCGATCCTTTCCGAAACGGTCGAAGGCAGGATCGACAGGGCGTTGCGTTCCGATCTACGCCATTTTACAGCCGATAACGACACGCAGAATCCCGGCCTTCTGAGCGATTTATCACAGGAAACATACCGCAGGATGACTACCGAACCGCTGTCCGGAAATGAATCCTATCTGGACGCGGTCAGACAGGACCTGTACCGGTCCATGGCGTCATGCGGTGAACTGTGCGGGATCGTTTACAGGACGAACCGGAGTCTGCTTGAGGAACGTTCCCGGCTGACGGATATCGGCGGGCAGCACGCGAAGGCGCTGGAAGTAATCCGTACCAGGGAGGAACAATTATCGGAAGTGCAGGAACAACTCCGGAAACTGGGCAGCGAACACAGTTATGCCCTTGAAGTGATCCGGGAGAGAGACAGGACGCTGGACACTATCAGAAGCCACTGGTCCTGGTATCTGGTAAGGTTGCTCAACCGTGGCTGAAACCGTCGACATCATTGTACCTGTCTACCGCGGCTATGAAGAGGTTCGCCGCTGTCTGGAAAGTATCCTTCGATCCCCTTCTGTTACCGGGTATCAGGTGGTCATTGTCGATGACGCCACTCCCGAAATCGCAGTGGAGGATTACCTGGACAGTCTGGCCAGCAGCGATGAACGGGTGAGCTTGTTGCGTAACCGGGAAAATCTGGGCTTCGTCGGCAGTGTGAACCGGGGGATGAGCCTGCATGCGGACCATGATGTCGTGCTGCTGAACAGTGACACGGAGGTTGCCAATGACTGGCTGGACCGGCTGCATGCCTGTGCGTACCGGGATGAGCGAACGGCCACAGTGACGCCATTCTCCAATAACGCAACCATTTGCAGTTTTCCCGGGATGTGCGTTGATAATCCCCTGGCGGATGGCCGGAGCATAGCATCGGTAGACAGGGCGATGTCAGCCACCAATGCGGGCCAGTCCGTCGAGATTCCTACCGCCGTTGGCTTTTGCATGTACATCAAGCGGGCCTGTCTGGATGAGATCGGGCTTTTCGATGAGGATACATTTGGCCGGGGTTATGGAGAGGAGAATGACTTCTGTGTGCGCGCGGCACGGCGTGGATGGAAGCATTTGCTGTGCGCCGATACCTTTGTCTATCATGCGGGCGGTGTGAGTTTCGGGTCCGAGCAGATGGAGAGGGTCGCGACGGCCCAGGATATGCTGGATTCGATGTACCCCGGATATCACAACAAGATTCGGGTTCACATCGCAAGGGACCCCGCACGACCCATGCGTATCAGCGCCCTGCTCGAGCTGTTGCGATCCTCGGACAAACCACGTTACCTGTTGATTACGCATGCACTCGCGGGTGGCGTCAGCAAACATGTATCGGAACTGGTGGAAAGCTTCGGCAGTGACATCGATTTTCTGATGATTCGTCCGGTTGCCGACGGGATGGTCGCCTTCTTTCCGGGAAGGGAAGACGACTCGGTGAGGCTGACGTTTTCCCTGCCCGGGGATTACGAGGATTTGCTGCGGCTCTGCCGGTCGATCGGAATCAGCCGGATTCACGTACATCACACCATGGGTGTGCCGCCCATACTGCTCTGGGGTCTGCCTGGTGATCTGGATATCCCCGTTGATCTCACCCTGCATGATTATTATGTCATCAATGCGAATCCGACCCTGACCGATCGCAAGGGGCGTTTTTGCGAGGAGCGGGAATCCAGGGATCGGGAGTGCGCCACGCGCTATCCGATACCGGGTGGTGTCCATCCGGAACAATGGCGTGAAAACCAGGCAAAACTGCTGGGGGCGGCGGACCGGGTGTTTATACCCTCGCACTACAGCGCGAATCTGATCCTGGCGTATTTCCCGGATCTGAAACCGGTGGTAGCCGGTCATCCGGACGGGGAAGCGGATGCGCCGTATCCGAAGCCGGTGCTGACGGTTTTGCGTGAACCCGAGTCAATGCGCATACTGGTAGTCGGAGCCCTCAGCATGGAGAAGGGGGGTGGGGTGCTGGAGGCGACCGCGATCGAGGCGAAACGGCAGGGGGCGCCACTGGAGTTTCATCTGCTCGGTTATGCCTACCGGAAGATCGATGATGCAGTCATCCAGCATGGCGCCTATGAGGACAACGATCTGGACCGGTTGATTACAGGCCTGAACCCGCATGTCATCTGGTTCCCGGTGCAATGGCCTGAAACCTACAGTTATACACTGAGCGCCGCCTTGCGCACCGCTCGTCCCGTCGTTGCACCCGGCCTTGGAGCCTTTCCCGAGCGTCTCGCGGGTCGGCCGCTGAGTTGGCTGGAGTCATGGGACCGGGATGGCGGCTCATGGTCGGCTTATTTTCATCGACTGCGCGGTACCTTGATAACCGGAGGCGAAACGGAGCAAGGACGCAAGTGGGAACAGCCTGCGGCAGGTAGTGACGGTGAATTCTCCTACCGGCGTGATTACGTGATTCAGGAGCAGCCCGTCCGCGCGGTAACTGCAGCGTCATTCGATACCGACCGGATCACAAGATACGCATATCGCCAGCCCGGTGGCCGGGCTGGCAGGATCGTGGCGGTGCTGAAGGAACGGGTGAGGCTGGTTTTACTCAAACTCAGCCAGCTTACCGTGTTCGCGGTAATCCTGAGGTTCGTACCCAGGCGGTTTCTGCGCATGATCGGGCGGTGGTTGTCCAGTCCGGCACCCTGAGTATCGATATACGGTAATTCGTGCGGTGAAAGCCTCCTGGTACCGTAAATCAGACGGGTGCGGGGCTCACTTTCTCCGGTAGTTTTTTCCGGGTTCGATCTTTGACTGCGGAAAGCTGTCCCATTCGACCACCCCAGTTTTTTCCGCGTAGCCTTCCCACTGCCCGGCGAGCGCATCGACAATCCCGGGATGACTTCCGGACAGGTCGTGAACCTCGCTGCGGTCCGTATCGAGGTTGTAGAGTTCCCAGGGTCCATTGTGTTCCTTCACCAGTTTCCAGTCTCCCTTGCGGATGGCCTTGTTCCCGATGTGTTCCCAGAACAGAAAATCAGGCGCTGCGCGTTGCCTGCCCTGAAATACCGGTGCGAGGCTCTTCCCGGGTGATCGTGGCAGCGCGTGACCTTCATATTCTTCCGGGATCAGCGCATCGGCGAGATCTGCGATCGTGGGCAGGATATCGATGACATGACCCGTCTGGTGTGTGATTGCGCCGCGAGCCGCAATGCCGTCTGGCCAGTGGGCGATGAGGGGGGTTGCAATACCGCCTTCGTGCACCCACGACTTGTGCATGCG
Organism: Pseudomonadota bacterium; assembly: GCA_029287615.1. Classification (GTDB taxonomy): domain Bacteria; phylum Pseudomonadota; class Gammaproteobacteria; order UBA9214; family UBA9214; genus JARFQV01. Next base: position 7,366 of record JARFQV010000269.1, read on the forward strand.
AAGGGGCGTGTTCGATGCATTGGACCAGCCGACCTCGAGGCACAGGTAACTGCCACCGCTTCCGGGGGGCGCGTTGGGATCATGGCGGTCTCCCCGGACGATGTATTCCGCGCTGGAGCCATTGTCTGACAGGAACAGAATCAGGGTGTTTTCGAAGGCGTCCATTTTTTTGAGTTGTTCCACGATACGGCCGACGCCGATATCCATGCGATAGATCATGGCGGCGTAAATCGCCATGCGGGTATCCCAGCTGTCCTTCTCGGCACTCGTGAGGGATTCCCAGGGCCTTGCATCCGGATCGCGCGGGGACAGCCCGGTTTTCACCAGTCCCAGTTTCTCCATCCGTTCGTGACGTTCCTGACGGACCGTGTCCCAGCCCTTCCGGTAACGCCCCCGGAACCGGTCGATATCTTCCGGAAGCGCATGCAGCGGGAAGTGCGGGGCGGTATAGGCGAGATAGATGAAGAAGGGTTTGTCGGGGTGATCGGTGGCATGCTCTTTCAGGTAAGCGATCGTCCTGTCGGTCAACGCGGAAGTGAGGTAGTAACTGCCGTCACCCATGGGTGCGGGGCCGCCGGGACGTTTGATGGCCTGCGTGTCGTCGTAGAGCAGCGCGGGGTTGTGGTAGTTCTGCAGGGTGACTGCCAGATAGGAGTGATCGAAGCCGCGGGCCAGAGGCCAGGTATCATTCAGCTTTGGTCTGTTTTTGCCAAGATGCCATTTGCCAAGCTGATAGGTCCGGTAACCGGCGGGCTTCAGGATTTCGGAAATCATCAGGCCATCGGTTTTACGGGTCCCCTGGTATCCGCGGGGAGCTGTTTGACCGAAGATCATGCCGTGGTTGGCCTGGTGGGGGTACAGGCCGGTCATGAGTGAGGCACGCGTGGGCCAGCATCTGCCGGTGTTGTAGAACTGGCTGAATCGCAGTCCGTCTGCGGCGAGCCTGTCCAGATTCGGTGTGTCGATTTCTCCGCCGTAGCTGCCCAGGTCCGAGTAACCGAGGTCATCGGACAGGATGAGCAGGATATTGGGGGCCTCAGCAGCGTACAGATTGCCGAAGACACCCAGGGCGAAGTGGAAAAATATGGCGTTGAGGCGTTTCATGGTTTGCCTGTATGGATGCGGTTTTGCAATACTCCCGGATTCCCGCATTCTAAATCACCCCGGTTCCCACTTCATTCGAAATGTATTCTACAGGCGGGTGAGATCAACGATCGATACAAGCCTGTGGTGTAGGGGCGCAGACCGTGAGTCGGTGATTTCGCTCGCCGGTCCCTTCGTGCGTACAACCGGGAGGATTGACCCGCCGGGAAGCAAGCGACATAATCTCCTGCCTTGAATTTTTCCTGGAAAAGGTGCGGAATGCGGCTTTGTAAACCATCTGCAGCGGGGCGGGGCAGCCTCAGTAACGGGATGATGGCATTCATACTGCTGGCTGCGGGTCTTCTGATTGCCTGTGACGGGGGCACGCCGCAATCCGCGGAAGAGATCGTCGGCCAGCGCGCGAAGCAGCGCTGGGATGTACTCATCAAGGGTGACACCGAGGCGGCCTACGGGTTCCTCAGTCCCGGATCCCGTAGCATGACGCCGCTCGATGTCTATGAACGCCGCCTCCGCAACCGGATAGCCAAGTGGGAATCGGCCAACGTGAAGTCTGTCCAGTGTGAAGAGGATCGCTGCAAGGTGGGCATCGAGGTCACTTATTTATACATGGGCGGCAACTCGGCATTCCGCGGCCAGACAGATCAATCCGGGTTTGTAGAGACCTGGATCCAGTCCGACGGGGGGTGGTGGTATGTCCCGCAGCGCAAGGGTCTTGGCGGAACAAACTGATCCGGTAGTCCAGATCGCAGGTCCAGCTATGGTCTGGAGTGGTCATAGTCCCCGGATCCGGTAGATCTTCCGCCGGGCCTGATTTTCCAGCGCCCGTTCTTCCAATCTTGGAATTCAGTCACAGAATGTCGGTTGACGGATCGGCACAATCGGCATTTCAGCATGATTTAACCGTGCCGGTGAATCAATCCGTAAGCGGCTGGCAAGGACAGGAGTGGTGTTGTAAGATAGCGACAAATTGCAGATTTGTCGTTTTTTTGAAAATAATTGTTGCATTTATATCGCAATTTGTAATAAAGTACTATGGTGTGGTGATCAGGCAGGATTCGCTCGGGATTGGTTTTGGTTTTTTATCAATCGGCTGCCTAAAGGTTTTGATGCAGGATACGATGTGTGTGGCTGTTGTGAGTAATCGGGCAAAGCGTGTTAAAAAAGCCTTGCATACGGTTAGTGTTGTGCTAGCATACGCCACGTCCTGCCAGCCGCTCCGACCGGGCACCGCTGGATCATAATTTGGCATGCTAAATTTTTTTCCGTAACAGGGAGCTATGAAACGATGAATATGAAGAAGACAGTTCTGGGCGCTTCGATGGCAACTGCCCTGGCTGCCTTGGGTGCAACCACCCTGGGTACGTTGGGTGTCGTCGGAACGGCAAGCGCGGTGCATATGAATGCGCAGCAAAAGGGTGAGGTTTTAATTTACCCTTATTATACGGTCAACGGAAACATCGAGACCCTTCTGTCGATCGTGAATACCACGACCGCTCCGAAGGCCGTCAAGGTGCGTTTCCTCGAGGGCAAGGGCAGCGAGGAGGTTCTTGATTTCAACCTGTACCTGTCACCGCTGGACGTCTGGACGGGCAAGAT
>JARFQV010000270.1 GCA_029287615.1 Pseudomonadota bacterium
AGAGCAGCCTGATCTGTTGTGCCTGAATCGCATCTTCAATTCTGGATCGGTCTTGCATGGAAATAAACATACAGAAATTCAACATGCTAACTGCGATCCCTGCCCGATCTTTAGGAGCGGTAACCGCCTTTGGCAGGCAGTCGATGACTACTGGCAAATGGAGAACGAGCGAAGCGGGTCCGGAGCGGGTGATCTGCGGGCAGGGCTTGAACGGCAGATCGGGATCTTTCGGTAGCCGCGGCAACCAGCGTCTGTCCCGTCTCGACGGTGCATCCCTGATCGCGCTGGGGCTCCCGTACGGGAAAGGCTCGCCAGCGAGCCCGACCCGCCGGTCACCGGCGTCATCACTGCTGCGCCGGGTGATTCAGTCAGATGACCGGGCAGCTGTTTCCTGTTGCGCCACGAGGTCGCTGCGGTAGTCGTCGAGCTGTGATCTGAGCGCGGCGTTCTCCTGCCGCAGACTGGTGATATGTTGCTGCATCAAGTCGATATCCTGGCGTTCGATGAACAGCAGGGCCACACAGACGATCGATACGGCCGCCAGAACAATCAGCGACAGACACAGGCCGAAGACGGTTTGGTGTCCAAATCCCAGCATTGTAATTCGTTATAGTAATTTCCCCAATTACAGTGTAGCCGATCTGGCCACCCGGCGTGAAGTAGGCTGGACCGGATAGAGCCAGAATCGCTGGCCAGTCGGGCCTCACGGTTACGGCCCCGGCCCGGCAGCAACGACCACCGAAGGCGCAGGATTGAAGCCGTCCGAGTTTTTTTCTCTTAATAACAATAAGTAATAATCCGCCAGGAAAGACCACCTGCTTCATCCAGGCGCGTCCCGATAAACCCGGGCTAGAACTACCTGAATCCGCTGCACATCCTCGGTACCCAGGTTTTTCCGGTAATCCAGGGCAAGCAGCGATGGCAGCCTGGCTTGCATAGTTCAGCAAGGAATTCGCAGCGGAGGCCAGACATCAGCAAACTGATCGTCGATAACCTGGGTATGTGCAAGGAATTCGACCAGCATGCCATGACGGCCATCCGGGGTGACGGACTCTTCGCCAGGGCGTCCGGCTAATAAACACAGCAACAGTTCCCCACTACCGCATACATTTGTTTATAGTTATGAAAATTACATACCTGGGGGATGGATCGTGCGACTGCAGACAGGACAGATCGGTGAAAGAGACATCTCTCCATCCCTCAAAACGTCCCGGTACAGGGTTTGCCGATGACAGCAACCGTCACCCGCCTGTTTCCGTTATGGGCGTTTGCATTGTCTGCCGTCGCCCTGCTGAAACCTGAACTGTTCAATCAGCAGAAACCGTGGATCGTCCCCCTGTTAATGGTCGTGATGTTCTGCATGGGCATGACCCTCAGACTGTCCGACTTTGCGCGTGTGCTGAAACGTCCTGCAGTGATTGCGATCGGAGTACTGACCCAGTACAGCCTGATGCCCTTGTTTGCATTTGCCATATCCATCCTGTTTCAGTTACCCGAGGCCCTGTTGATCGGAATGATACTGGTGGGGGCCACTTCGGGCGGAACCGCATCGAACGTCATCTGTTATCTGGCCAGCGGCGATGTCGCCCTGTCTGTCTCACTCACACTGACATCCACCTTGCTGGCTGTGGTAATGACGCCATTACTGACCTGGTTATATGTAGGACAAACGATTCCGGTCGATGTACAGGGCATGATGCTGAGTATCGTCAAACTCATACTCGTCCCCCTGTCGCTGGGTGTATTGCTGAATACCCTGTTCAAATCCCGGGTTGAGCGTATCGCTCACCTGCTGCCACTGGCCTCGGTACTGGCGATAGTCTGGATCATTGCCATCATCGTTGCGCTGAACCGGGAGAATATTCAGCAACTGGGGGCCAGCCTTGCGATAGCGGTAATCCTGCACAATCTCCTTGGACTGCTTTGCGGTTATTACATTGCGAAAACCATGGGCTACGGTGAGAAGATAGCCAGAACGCTGGCGATAGAGGTTGGTATGCAGAATTCCGGTTTGAGCGTTGCCCTGGCCCTGAAATATTTCACCCCGCTGGCGGCCCTGCCTGGCGCGATTTTCAGTATCTGGCATAACCTGTCGGGATCCCTGCTTGCCAGTCTGTGGCAGAGGAAGTTGATGCGATCCTGAGTCTACCGGCATGGCAGGCCTGTTCCAGATCGTGAGGAGACTGGTTGGATACATGAAAATCCAGCGTATATTCACAATGCATCCCGATAAAAGGCTGGTCATGAGTCTGCTTCTGGTGATGCTATCCGCCTGCACTGCACTGCCGCGCAATCCCGTTCCCGTGGAGGATATACGCCAGGCCGAGATACCCGGCATGCCGGCTGTTCGCGCCTGGGCCGGCCAGTTTGACCCTGATTTTCAGGCTGACCTGGAACTCTCCGTGCAACAGGAAGTACCCGGGACATTTCCCCTGCATGACGACGGTTACCCGATCTATCATGCCCTGGCCCTGTCCGGCGGTGGCTCGAGCGGCGCCTTCGGCGCGGGTATCCTGAATGGCTGGTCTGCAGCAGGTACCCGTCCGGACTTCAAGATAGTCACCGGTATCAGTACCGGTGCGCTGATTGCACCATTCGCCTTCCTGGGACCCGGATACGATGAGCAATTGAAGACCGTCTACACCACCACACAGACACAGGATATCCTGGAGAGACTGAACCTCTTCCGGATCCTCTTCCAGGGTGAGGCATTTGCCCGTACGACACCGCTCAAAAACCTGATCAAGACCCATTTCGACACCGGTTTTCTAGCGGCCGTGGCCGCGGCCCATAACCAGGGACGCCGCCTGTATGTGGGCACTACCCACATGGATGCCCAGATGCTGGTGGTCTGGAACATGGGCGTCATTGCCAACAGCAATCATCCCGATTCACTGGCTCTGTTCCGGAAGGTGATCCTGGCATCGTCCTCTATCCCGGCCGCATTTCCGCCGGTCTTCATCGAGGTGGAACTCGACGGCAGGCGATATGATGAAATGCACACCGATGGCGGCACGGTCACACAGGTGTTTTTTTCCGAGGGCATGGTGGACCTGGGTACCACCGCCCGGGCTGCCGGGCGCATGCAACGAGATGGCTATCTCGGAACACTCTATGTCATCCGCAATGGCAGACTGGGACCCGAACCCGACCAGGTGAGACGACGCCTGCCGGAAATTTCCGGTCGCGCAATCAGTACGATGATCAAGTATGCCGGAATCAATGATCTTTACCGCCTCAAGGTCGCCACCAATACCGCAAGTCTGGGATTCCGGTACGTTGCCATTCCCGACGATTTCGAGTCCCAAGCCGATGAAATGTTCGACCCCCGGGAGATGACGCGCCTGTATAAACTGGGCTATGAAAAGGGGCTGGATGGCACTGCCTGGCAGGATACACCGCCGCGATACCAGACATCGTGGTAAGGATACGGATGCCCGGCGGCATCATTCCTGCGGACCACGAGGCGCGCACCTGGCATCTCGACGCCGGCCTTGTTCCTTTCCCCGCAGTTCCCGGAATCACTGGCATGCCTCGTGTATGCATGTCAGTACCGCTGAGCATACTCCGGCTGATCACGCCGGATACCAGCCTTCGAAGCCGTCCAGTTGTTATACTGTTCGTTCCGGGGTTCAGGCAGCAAACCGATCCGGTCCAAGAAGCGCCCCGACCGCGTGGCGAAGAACCAACCGGGAAGGAAAAACCTGGCCTGGCCGGCGAAACAGGGAAAATCGATGAAGCTGATGAAGCACAGGGTGGTACGTGCAGCCTGGTTCGCGATGAAGAACTTCTTTGAGGACGGCTGCCTCTTATTGTCGGCTGCCATTGCGTTTTACACCTTGCTGTCGCTTGCACCCTCGCTGTACCTGATTGGCGCGGGCCTGAGTGCCATCTTCGAGGGAATCGACACCTCCCGGCAGATCGTGGAGATGACCGCCAGATTACTGCCGCCCGCCGCCGTGCCCACGGTCGAGAAC
>JARFQV010000248.1 GCA_029287615.1 Pseudomonadota bacterium
CAAGGAAAAGGTTCGGCCAGAATTTTCTCCATGACCGGCTGGTCATTCAGCGCATTGTGGCATCCATTCATCCCGAACCCGGTGACCACCTGGTCGAGATCGGTCCCGGTCGCGGGGCGATCACCATCCCCCTGCTGGAGACCTGCGGACATCTCGAGGTCATCGAACTGGACCGTGACCTGATCGAACCACTGGCGAGACGTTGCAGTGGACACGGGGAACTGACCATACACACCGCAGATGCACTCCGGGTGAACTTCTGCGAACTGGCGGGTGATGACCGGCTGCGAATCGTCGGCAACCTGCCCTACAATATATCCACGCCACTGCTGTTTCATCTGCTCGGACAGGCCGGGTGCATACAGGACATGCACTTTATGCTGCAAAAAGAGGTGGTCGATCGCATGGCCGCCGTGCCCGGCAATGGTGCCTACGGCCGTCTTTCCGTCATGATCCAGTACCGTTGCCGGGTGACGCCCCTGTTTGATATCGGGCCGGACTCCTTTCGCCCGGCGCCGCAGGTGACCTCGACCCTGGTCCGTCTTGGCCCGCACCGGGAAGCACCGGTAACCGTGATCAACGAAGACCTGTTTGCCGACCTGGTCCGGCGCGCCTTCGCCCAGCGCCGCAAGACCTTGCGCAACAACTTGCGGGGACTGATCGAGGGACCGGAAATCGAGGCGCTTGACATCGACCCGGGTGCCCGGGCAGAAACACTGACACTGCAACAGTTCGCGCAGCTCGCCAATCATGCAGCCAGACAGGGCAATTCAATACAGACCCGCAGTAACTGAGCGCTGACAAGGATGATTCCATGAAAGACTACACACACATATTGCTGGCAACCGATTTTTCCGCTGATTCAGCACAGGTATCGGACCAGGCGATAGAGATTGCCCGACACTATGGTGCGAAGCTGAGCATCGTTCATGTCGTGGAATATGTTTCCCTGGAAATATCAGACGATTCGGCACTGCCGCAGGAACTGGACGTGGAGAAGACCCTGAAGGAGATTGCGCAGACCCGGATGCAGGAGCTTGCCGGCAGGCTTGATCTGCCAGTCGTGGAACAGCGAATCCTGCAGGGCAGTACCCGCCGCGAGATACTGCGGATGGCCAGTGAAGTAGGGGTGGATCTGATCGTTATCGGCAGTCATGGCCGGCATGGCCTGCAACTGCTGCTGGGGTCAACCGCCAATGCCGTGCTGCATGGAGCGCCCTGTGACGTACTGGCGGTACGGATCCAGGACCGTTCGGAGACCGCTCAGCCGGTATGACTACCAGGAGATCCGCAGGGAAAGCTCCAGGTCGAGGGATCTTTCCTTGTAGCCGGCCGAGGGCCCGCCGGGCACAACCGCGCGTGTAGGATGCATGGAAAAATACAGACCCGTGCCATGCTGCTGACCGGCCACCCTGAACCCGGCAACCGGTTTATCAGGGGTGAATCCGGAATTTACATCCAATCCGGATCCGCCGGCATTGGCAGAGGTAGTCAAAACCACGCCGAGTGTGACCAAGATAACCAGTACCAGCAATAAATCCGGTTTCCTGTGGCGATGATTGTGTAACTTCATAACGATTTCCTCTCCTGGAAAACGGCCTGAGCGAGCGCCTGTCCTGCCGGAGTCGAATCAGGCCTTTACCCCGGTTCTGACTCAAGATATTGGAGGAAATCACATCAGATTACTGCAAACGCGGTCACATTCCCGGTACGCAATCGATCTGGAACGCTGCAATTATTGCTTGTAATCCGGAGTCGTCCAGCATTTCGGCAGGCTCTCACCGGAAGGGAAGACCAGCTCGGATTTCGCGAACATTGCCGCATCCTGCATCTCCTCGCCCGCATGATAACGGCCGGAAATCTCGTTTCTACAGGGGTCTGCCATTGCCGTGATATCCAGAACCTCGACCAGGTCACCATTCTTTGTGTGTTTCAGATACATTGCGTCCTCCTTCTATGCCCGTGTGCTTTGCGCCAGTATAACTGGAGCGGATTGGTAACGAAACTCGGCCCGGTGACGGAAGGCGGGATTGCACTGCCTGTCGCCGGTTTTCAGAAAGGCCGGTCGCACAGCAATTGGCTATTCCGCGATCCGTACCCGCCAGCGGTCCCCGTCAGCACCAGGCTCATCGCCTGATCAGCTATCCCGGCCAGTCAGCGTATTCCGGAAACCGGGACTCATTACCACGAATCCTGTAACATTGGCACAGGGAATCTGACGGATGTCATTCATAATGAGCAATGAACAAACTCATCACATCAAGGTCGAGGTGGAAAGCACATATATCGAGGCACAATCCGCTCCGGACCAGGGTCGATATGTCTTCGCGTATACCGTCACTATACGAAACGAGGGGAGCGTTCCGGCCAAGTTGCTGAATCGGCACTGGATCATCACAGACGCGGATGGCAATGTCCAGGAGGTAAAGGGAGAAGGAGTCGTCGGCGAACAACCCTACCTGAAACCCGGAGAAGGCTTCCAGTACACCAGCGGCACCATGATCAGCACGCCGGTTGGCAGCATGCGCGGCAGTTACGAAATGGTTGCCGATAACGGGGATACCTTCGATGCCGAAATCCCGGTCTTTACCCTGACCATACCCCGTACGCTGCACTAGCCCGTACCAGCCCGCATGGCCGTCTACGCCATAGGAGACATCCAGGGGTGTTATGCGGAAATGCATGCCCTGCTCGCCAGGATCAGCTTCGATCCGGCGGAAGACTACCTCTGGTTCGCCGGGGACCTGGTCAACCGTGGCCCGCAATCCCTGGAGACACTTCGCTTCATCAGTAACCTCGGTGACCGAGCAGTGGTGGTTCTCGGCAATCATGACCTGCACCTGATCGCAGCCGCCTATGGACACGCGCTGGACCATGAGAAGGACACCCTGCAGCCCGTACTGACTGCACCGGACAGCAAACAACTGATCGACTGGCTGCGCTGCCAGCCGCTGCTGCACCATGATGAGGTCCTGGGTTATACCCTCATCCATGCCGGTCTGCCACCGCAATGGGATCTGGCCACGGCGAGCCTGTGCGCGGCCGAGGTGGAGCAGGTCTTGCGCAGCGACGACTGCGGTGAGTTTCTGGCCGGGATGTACGGTAACAAGCCACGGCGCTGGTCACCGGACCTGCAAGGCCAGGACCGCCTGCGATTCATCGTCAACTGCTTCACCCGACTGCGCTTCTGCAGGGCCGATGGACGATTGCATCTGAAGGAGAAGGGCCCCCCGGGCAGCCAGAAGCCACCGGCCATGCCCTGGTTCGAGGTCCCGCAGCGGGCCAGTCGTGATCTCAATATCCTGTTCGGCCACTGGTCCACCCTGGGACGGTCTACGGCCCCGGGGATCTTTCCCCTGGATACCGGTTGCCTCTGGGGCGGGGAACTGACTGCCCTGCGCATCGATACCAGCCCCCGCTATACCCGGGTTGCGTGTCCCGGCGCTCAGACGCCCTGAACCATCGACACACGCACTGCATCCCGGACGGGGAGATTCCGATGCAGGTTTCCGGCATCCGTTGGTATCACAACCTCCACCGGAATGCATCATTTCCGTGCACACATGCACAGAAAGAATGCAGCAAAGAGAGATTCGGTGCCCTTCTACCGATTAGATTGATCAAAAATCTGGTATGTTCATTGCATTGATAATTTCTGAATAATTCCGCACACCATCACACTGGATCTCTCCGATGCGCAGACGCATGTACTGCTTGCTACCCGATGTGGCACATACCATGCAACTGATTATCGATTTGCGGGAGGCGGGGCTATCCGACCGCCATATACATGTGCTGGCACGTGATGATTTGCCCATCGACGGAATACACAAGGCCAGCCTGCTGCAAAAAACCGAACTGGCCCACGGTATTCGGATGGGTATTGGTATGGGTGGCGTGGCCGGCATGCTGGGTGGCCTGCTTGCGGTAACGATACCTCCGGCCGGCATCGCACTTGCAGGGAGTTCCATTCTGCTGGCAAGCACACTGGCGGGCGCAGGTTTCGGGGCCCTGGTTTCCGCGCTGGTGGCCAGCGGCATCCCCCATCATGAACTGCGCTCGTTTCAGGCCCGCATCCTGCTGGCAGGAGATATTCTGGTTATCCTGGATGTTCCGGCAAACAACGTCCAGATGACCGGCCGGATGATCGAGCGACTGCACCCCGAGGCGATTATCGGTCTGGCAGAATAGTGGCAGGCGCCTCCGGCTTCCTGTCCCGGAAACAACCGGATCCTGTACCTGGGTACAATTGGTCTGCCTGCAACGTTTCGATATCCTGAAAATCAGTGACGTAAATACTCCTCCTCCCTGCTCCCTGTTACGTCACCGGGCGCCCCGTTTCTCCTCCTGTGGCGGGGCGCCTTTTCATTTCCGTGGTGTGGAAAAATACCGCCTTCGTCCGAACCGGATACCCGGCATTCACAGACACATTCACTCTACTGTCGTTTTTACCATTGCGACTCCCAACCCCAGCGATTGCAGGGCTTATTGAAAGTCCCTGTCTTTCACTGTCTTGCGGCCATCCTGACGGGCCCGTTCTATCGCCTGATCACACAACTGACGGATAACCCCGGAAAGCGCGGGTGCAACATTAGCCGCTGTATTCATTCCGGATGCCTCGCGTATGTAGTTCTTTATCTTGGATACCACCACCAGTACTTCCTGCTCTCCCGCAGCGTCACTCATGCCCTTTCTCCTGTTTGGATTTCATTCTTTAGTATCTATTGGCAACGTTGTATATTCATGTCGTAATGTAACCGATCCACAACCCAAAATGCACGCAAGCCAGCGGCTGGATTGGCTGATTGCCCTGCACCATGGATGCGTGGCAGATTACATCCCTTATCACCGCCTATCAGGATTACCGGCCCACCCGGGGGTTATCCCATCGATATGAATCCATATGGATGAGATCACCATTTCTCCCTACCTGCTTGCCGCGATCTTTTTTCTGGTCGCGCTGGCCTACTCATCGACCGGGCTTGGAGGCGGCAGTACCTATACCGCCCTGCTGGCGATATTCGGTGTCAGTTACCTCCTCATTCCCAGCATCGCACTCATCCTCAATGTACTGGTGACTGCCGTCGGGAGTTTCAATTTCATCCGCAAGGGCTACGGACGTGCGGGATTGATCCTTCCGTTTATTGTGACCTCAATGCCCATGGCATACCTGGGTGGATCACTTTCCCTGCGGAGCGATGTCTTTTACTGGATCCTGCTCGTAACCCTGATCATCTCGGCAGCCCGTATCTATCTGTTCGAGCGAATTTCCATCCGGCTAACGACGGGCAGAAACCAGCAAATTGCCATATCGTTGCTTACCGGCTCCGTCTTGGGTTTTGTCGCCGGAACGGTCGGGATCGGGGGCGGGATCTACCTGGTGCCGCTGATCCTGCTGCTGGGACTGGGTACCGAACAGGAGGCGGCAGCCACCGGTGCCGTCTTCGTGCTGATCAATTCGGTCACCGGCCTGGTGGCCAGGACCCGGTACCACGAAATCGATCTGGCATCCATTGCCCCACTGATAGTAGCGGTCATCATCGGCGGGATCTGGGGATCGCTCCTGGGTTCCGGAAGGCTCTCCAGCGTAACGCTGGACAGGATTCTGGGTGTGATAATCCTGATCGCGATCGGAATCCTGGCCAGGAGGATCTGGGGCTAGCCCAACTGACGCGTACCAGCGTGTTTCAGGCGGCCTTGCGTTCCAGTACAACAAAGCTGTAGGGCCAGGGATTGCGCTCGTCGGGCTCGCAGTCTTCACGCTCCACCTCGTTCCAATCCGCCTCCGCAAGCAACGGGAAACGGGCATCGCCCTCGAAGTCGGCATGCACCTCGGTCAGGTAGATCCGGTCGACCTCCGGTAGCAACTGACGATAAAGTTCGGCACCGCCGATCATCATGAGTTCTTCCTGATCGGCTGCCAGCCGCATGGCCTCGTCTACAGAGTGCACCACGGTGCAACCGGGCGCCTGGTAGTCCGGATTCCGGGTTATCACGATATTGGTTCGGTCCGGCAAGGGGCGGCCGATGGACTCATGGGTCCGGCGTCCCATCACGACCATCTTGCCAAGGGTTATGGACTTGAAATGCCGCAGGTCCGCGGGAAGATACCAGGGCAGTTCGTTGCCTTTGCCGATAACCCGGTTGGCGGCCATGGCCACCACAAAGGACAGTCGCATGCCGGTCAGACCGCCACCGGCGCCTTGATATGGGGATGCGGATCGTAACCGCTCAGTTCAAAGTCCTCGAAACGATAGGCGAACAGGTCATCGACATCCGGATTGATATTCATGACCGGCAACGGTCGCGGCTCCCGGGAAAGCTGCAGGTCGGCTTGCTCGAGATGATTGAGATACAGGTGCGCATCCCCGAAGGTATGGATGAAGTCGCCCGGTTCCAGACCCGAGACGCGGGCCAGCATGCAGGTCAGCAGGGCGTAGGAGGCAATATTGAACGGTACGCCCAGGAAGATATCGGCGCTGCGCTGGTAGAGCTGGCAGGAAAGCCTGCCTTCGGCAACATAGAACTGGAAAAAGGCATGGCAGGGCGGCAAGGCCATCTTGTCGATATCACCCACATTCCAGGCACTGACTATGATGCGCCTGGAATCGGGGCTGGTCTTCAGCTGTTCGATGATCTGGCTGATCTGGTCGATGTGTCGTCCGTCCTGCGCTGGCCAGGAACGCCACTGATAGCCGTAAACCGGACCCAGATCGCCGTTTTCATCGGCCCACTCATCCCAGATGCTTACGTTGTTTTCATGCAGATAACGCAGATTGGTCTCCCCCTTGAGAAACCAGAGGAGTTCATGAATGATGGAGCGCAGGTGCAGCTTCTTGGTCGTTACCACCGGGAAGCCATCTGCCAGGTCAAAGCGCATCTGGTAGCCGAAGACGCTCAAGGTTCCGGTACCGGTCCGGTCATCCTTGCGAACGCCGTTCTGCCGCACATGCCGCATTAGATCGAGATACTGCTTCATGTCTGTTTCCCCTCACCGGAGGCACCACCGCTGTGCGCAGGGATCGCATTATAGCGGTAGGCATACAGCAGAAAGGCAATGCCACAGAGGATCATCGGCAGGGTCAGTAAATGACCCAGGGTCAGCCAGTCAAAGGCAAGATATCCGATATGGGCATCCGGCTCGCGCACGAACTCCACAGCAAAGCGGAACAGTCCGTAACAAAGCAGGAACATCCCGGATACCGCCATCCTGGGCCTGGGCTTGCTGGAGTACACCCAGAGTATGAGGAACAGCACCAGCCCTTCCAGCAGGGCCTCATAGAGCATGGAGGGGTGGCGCGGCTGGCTGTCGACGAAGGGAAACACCATGCCCCAGGGCAGATCAGTGGGGCGCCCCCAGAGTTCACCATTGATGAAATTGCCAATTCGTCCGGCGCCGAGCCCGATGGTCACGAAGGGGGCCATGAAATCGGTGACGGTGAAAAAACCACGCCCCGTGCGCCGCCCGTACAACCACATTGCGAACAACACCCCCACTAATCCCCCATGAAATGACATGCCACCCTGCCAGATCTGAAACAGTATCCAGGGACGATGGATGAATTCCGGGAAATTATAGAACAGGATGTAACCGACCCTTCCCCCCAGAATGACGCCAAGCGCGATATAGAACAGGAGATCATTGATCTCCTCGACCGACCAGCCGGAGCCGGGCTTGCGGGCCCGGATCCTGCCGAGCCACCAGCCGCCAACGAAACCGATGAGATACATCAGCCCGTACCAGCGGATCTGGATCACGCCCAGATCGAGGGCCACGGAATCGATATTCGGATAGGTCAACATGGATCAGGGGTCATGAATGATTCAGACATGCGATTTTGATGATTGAGAGACCAGACCGGACCTGCAGACCGGAATGCGAGTCGCGGATTGTAGCAGGATCTTCCTGTAAAGGTCTTCTGCCGATCTGAATCGGCACTACCCGGTGAGATACGCATTCATCGATCGTGTTCACGGGACGGATGCGCCAGCCAGTCCGGATGCTGCCGGATCAGGGCCGTCTCCCAGATCGCCAGACCACCACCACGGTAGGCCTGTGACCACAGGGCGCCATGAAGTTGCCCGTACCAGTCCCGGTAATAGGCAAGCATCCGGCCATCGGGACGGGTTTCCGCCCACTGCAGCGCCTCTCCCTCGGGGACATACTCGACCGGCACCCGCAGGCGACCCAGGAAATGATACTGGCCATGATAGGGCCGCAGATTGGCCACCGGACGGCCGTCCCGTTGTGCACTCGCGATGAGCCGACTGACCTGGCCGAGGTCATAGGCTGGAGCCGCAGCCCGGAACACACCCAGGTGCAACACGCTGATGACCAGGACCGAGGCAATCGTACCCAGGATCACGGTCTGTTCCTGATACAGACGCCCCGTGATCACAAAAATCAGCGCAGAGAATACCAGTGCGAGACCCCATGCCGGGCCTATCCCTGTCAACCATAAGGGCTCCACCAGGATCGATGGCAGCAGGGCAATCACGATACCCGCGACCGCCACCTGGAATCCGATGAAACCGCTATGGCTGATCATGCCCCCCTCCCCTTGCACCCTGACCAGCCAGTGTCCCAGCAACAGGGCGAGTCCGGGAATCAGCGGCAGCAGGTACTTGACCTGTTTGCCGCTGATCAGGCTGAGGATCACCAGCGCCGGCAACAGCCAGGCCAGGCAGAATCGCACACCGGCATTCCAGTCCCACTCGCGATAACGCCGGAGCCGATTCCACAACCCCGGCCACAGCACCCAGGGGGCCAGCAGAAGGAACAACCAGGGAAGGTACCACCACCACGGGCGGCCATGATCAAAGGAGTCGGTGATACGACCTGCCGTCTGCCCCCAAAAGATGGCCTGCTGGTAGTCTTCCCCACCCGCCTGCCCCGCGGGGATAGCCCAGGCCAGGGCGATCAGCGCGCCTGTCACGACGCTCAGGACTACACCACCATACCAGTGCCACCAGCAACCTGAAGCCGCGTTCTGCATCCACAGCGGCGCCAGGAGGGCCACGGGCAGCACATGCACCAGGACTACCGGCCCCTTGGCAAGGATCCCCATACCGATGGCCAGCCCGGTCAGCCACCAGCCGCGAGACCCATCCCGCCATGCAATGGCAACACCGGTCAGGCCAAGCAGACTGCACAGGGTCAGCAGCAGATCGAACTGCAACCAGGTAGAGAAGCCAACCCAGAAGACCGTGCCGAACAATATCCAGGAGGCATAGCGGGATACACCGTTGATACCCGGCCAGAGGTACCTTGCAAGCCAGGCAGTCGTTGCCAGAACCGCCAGTGACAGGAGGGGATTGATCATTCGGGGCCACCACTCGCTGACTCCGCTGACTCCCCAGCCGAGGTGTATCAGCCAGAACAGCAGGGGTGGCTTGTGATCGTAGGGCGCGCCATTGAGATACGGCACCAGAAAATCGCCGCGTTGCCACATTTCCCAGGCAACCGACGCATAGCGGGTTTCATCGACCGGCAGCAATGGCCGGGTCAGCAGGCCTGCTATCGTGACAATCAACCAGAGGCCCAGTAACGGGACCACGGGCAGCGGGGTGAAGCGCCGTTGCAGCCAGACCCGGCCACCCCGGCCTCGAAAGACAGGCATCAACCGGTGTATGGATGCGGTGCATCAGGCATGGTGAGCATCCCGCACCGTCCGGCTACGTTCCAGACGGATAAAATACAGATTGCGCGTATAGATCAGCAGCCCCCCTGCCTGTCCCAGGATAAATACCGGATCACGCCGGTATATGGCGTAGCTCAACAGGGTAAGCCCACCGGCAATACTGAAAAACCAGAAGGCAACGGGGACCACACTGCGTTTCATGCGTTCACTCTGCAGCCATTGCACCAGAAACCGCATGGAAAACAACACTTGTCCGGAAAAACCGATTACCAGCCAGAGAGCCGAACCCTGCATCTGTCACTCCTCCTCTACCAGATCCTGCGCAAACCCGGGCATCAGTCTGCGCCTTTGCAACCACCAGACACCGAACAGGTCGATGATGCCGCTCCAAAGGCGATCGAAGACGCCGTATTTGGACTGCCCCGCCGCACGCGGCCGATGATTGACCTCTACCGACAATACATCACCGCCATTGCGCAATATCAGCGCCGGCAGGAAACGATGCATGTGGTCAAACTGCGGCAGGGACAAAAAGGCGGTTCGGGAAAAGACCTTCAGACCACAACCGGTATCCGGTGTCCCGTCCCGCAGCAGACCCTGCCGGACCGTGTTGGCGATTCGCGAGGCGATGCGCTTGACCGGACCATCCCGACGAGACCGGCGGTAACCCGTAACCAGTTGCAGGCTGGACGGGCCGTCGGATGACTGAAACACCGACAGCAGCCTGGGGATATCCACGGGATCGTTCTGACCGTCTCCGTCCAGGGTTGCAATGTAGTCCGAACGCGATGCAAGCACGCCATTATGCAGGGCGGTGCTTTGCCCGCAACGACGGCCGAGCCGCAGGATGCGCAACCGGGGACAAATCTCCCGGCATGCCCTCATCTCTTCCAGGCTGCGATCCTCACTACCGTCATCGATAGTGAGGATCTCATAACTTCCGGACTCACCCAGCACGGCCACGATCTCACTGACCAGTGGCCGGATACTGGCCGCCTCGTTGTACACCGGGATAACAATAGAAAGATCCACAAAAACCC
>JARFQV010000264.1 GCA_029287615.1 Pseudomonadota bacterium
CGCCCAGGTTGTCCGGGTCGACGTGCAACTCGATCTCGATGCGGTCCGCAAAATGCCGGCTCATCACCAGAAAAGGCCGCTCTTCGCCCTGGAAGAAAAACCCGCTCGCAATGGTCGGTGGCCGCTGCCGCTCAAAAGTGCGCGCGTACGAGGCTGTAAGTAGAAGTGATTCGATCATCGGCGTGTTACGGCGTCGAGGAGGTTGGCCAGAGGGGTGTTCAGGGAAGAATGGAAAATTTTAACAGGGCTGGCTCTATCTGGGCGTTGATGATTCGCGTAGCACGTAGCGCTTTATCAGCAGCCGCACCGAGACATCATATGACAAAACCATAATAGCACCGTTCCCAGCGTCAGGGCGATCAGTTCGGGCTAACTGTCGGTGCCGAATTCCCAATCCACGCGGTAAGCTGGATCTGAAAAAGTCCGTACCAATGTGATCGGCATGAATCAGCCGGTACAGAACTTGATTTCTTCGGGCATGGGCAAGTGCGAAGGATGGTGTCGCCGGTTTGTCGAGCGGGTAACAACTCGGACACAAGTTATTGGCGGTGGTGGCTGTATCTTATTAAAATTTATAGTAAATATTTTACGTGAGATGTCGTGCGTAATTGCGGGTTAAGGTGGCCCCCTTTGGAGGATGCATTCGTTAAATATATCAATAATATATGGATATTAATTAACTTACTTTGTGGTTTCTGATACGCAAAAAGCCAGCCATGAGTACGCAATCCCGAAATGGCGTCTACTACAGTCGCATCTACATCCCCTCTGACCCGAGACAGCAACTCAAGAAGCGGAAGGTAGTCAGGTCGAACCCTACGGCGTGTTGTGCCAATTCCTCGACTCTCGCACTGGGTGGCCCGGACAGTGATCTTTTTATGCGTCGCTATCTGGCTACACGATATCCACACTCTCTCCACAATTCCTCCAAATTGGGTACCTAGGTTGGTAGGTGCAGACAAGGCACGTGAAGCTACTTACCAGAGGAGATCACCATATGAAACACGCAAAGTCCTTTCTTCCCATAGTGGTCCTGTTTTCTGTAATGTATGCATCTGTATTCGCCGAACCATTCAAGGGTAGATCCGGTCCCGAGGGCCATCGAGGTCCGCCACCCTTTTCCTCCCTGGATATGGATGGAAATGGTTTGGTGACGCTGACCGAGTTTGAGCAGCATGATATTCCTCATGGCGATCACACCACGGTCTTTAACGATATCGATGCCGATGGTGACGGCGCAATTTCGGAAACAGAATTAACCAGCCACAAACCACCCAGACGACGTCAGTAATTAAATGCATATCGCTCTATATCAGGAGGATCAGGAGGCTTTATGAATATTCGAAAAGCGATCCGTATCGCACTTGTGGGTACGCTGCCCTTGCTTGCGACCGGTTCGGTATACGCTGCACCATCGGCAACTGAGGTCCTGCAGGATGCCGACCGTAAAACTGCTACACCTGGCGTTTCACCCATACGCCGCATTGAGCGTGATCCGGAACCGGAACGGCGCCAGTCTGTGCAGGAGCCATCGGTCCGTAGTATCGATGGTAGTGGAAACAATCTCGACAATCCTGAGATGAATGCCGCCCATACCCATTTGCGTCGCTATCTACCTGTGGATTATTCAGACCAGATATCGAGCCTTGCCGGTGCATCCCGCCCTGGCGCCCGTGAGGTGAGTAATGCAGTGGCGGCACAGGATGTTTCCAAACCAAATAGCCTGCAGGTTAGTGATTATTTCTGGCAGTGGGGCCAGTTCCTGGACCATGACATCGATCTGACCGATGGTACAGTCCCCACTGAGAGTGCAGATATCCTTGTCCCTGCTGGTGACCCCAACTTCGATCCAGATGGTACGGGAACCCGGGTAATGCCGCTAAACCGGTCCCTGTATGACAAGGCCACGGGTACGAACATCGGGAACCCGCGCCAGCAGGTCAACGAAATTACGGGTTGGATCGATGCTTCCAATGTGTATGGATCGGATTTGGAGCGCGCCAATGATCTGCGGACAAATGATGGTACCGGTCGACTGCGAACCAGTGCCGGCAACCTGCTGCCTTTTAATACCGATGGGCTGGCCAATGCCGGTGGCAGTAGCGATGCCTTATTCCTGGCTGGCGACGTAAGGGCCAATGAACAGGTAGGCCTGACCGCCATGCATACGCTATTCGTCAGAGAGCACAACCGTCTGGCGGATGAGATTGCCGACCGGGATCCTTCACTCGATGGTGAGGAGATCTACCAGCAGGCCCGGCGTTTGGTGGTCGCTTTCATGCAGGTCATTACATATAGAGAGTTTCTGCCCGTTCTGCTCGGTCGCAACGGCATTGGCAGGTACCAGGGTTATTACTCCGGTCTGGACGCCAGCATCATGAATGGATTTTCCGCTGCGTCCTACCGCATGGGTCATAGCCTGTTGAGCCCGCAATTGCTGCGTCTCGATGCCAATGGCGACGAGGTTGCTGCCGGTCACCTCCCTCTTCGGGAAGCCTTCTTCCGGCCCGATCAATTGACTAACCAGGGTATTGACTCCCTGCTGCGGGGGCTTGCCAGTCAGGTTTGTCAGGATCTGGATGTGTATGTGGTCGATGATGTACGTAACTTTCTCTTCGGTGATCCCGGTGAAGGTGGTTTTGATCTCGCATCCCTGAATATTCAGCGTGGTCGTGATCATGGCCTGCCTGGTTACAATGATACGCGTCAGGCATTGGGTCTGCCACGGGTTGAAAGCTTTGCGGATGTTTCCAGTGATGAGGAAGTACAGCGCCGCCTGGCCAGTGTCTATGAGCGTGTTGATGACATTGATCTGTGGGTTGGCGGATTAGCGGAAGATCAATTACCTGGTGCCATGGTGGGCCAATTGATCTTTCGGATGGTGAAACTCCAGTTTGAAGCCCTGCGGGATGGCGACCGTTTCTGGTATCAGCGGAGTCTGGACGATGGAGAGCGACGAATGGTTGAGAATACAACCCTGGCCGATATCGTCCGCCGCAATACCAATATCGGTAGCGAGTTGCCAAACGATGTATTTCACATAGAAGAGTTGTCCTCTACTGACGCAACTGATGAACCAGTCACGCCGAGACGCCGTCGGCCGCGTTTTTAGCCTCCTTCATCCAGGTAAGGCACGGGCTCCGGATTTCACGGATCCCGTGCCTTACCTGGTTAATACTCCAGCTTGTAGCCAACACCATAGATGGATTTGATAACGTCCCGGTCCGGTGTAATATCGAACAGCTTTTTCCTGAGGTTCTTGATATGGCTGTCCACGGTCCGATCGCTAACAACACGATAATCGTCATATAATTTGTCCAGGAGTTGTCCGCGGGAAAATACCCTGCCAGGGCTGGCTGCCAGGTAATTGATCAAACGAAACTCCACGGTAGTCAGGTTGAGTTTGTGGCCATCGAATCTGACTTCCATACGATCCTGGTCGATCTCCAGGCCTGTCGGGGTAGCAGTGCCGGATTGAATAAAATCGATACGCCGGAATATTGCCTTGATCCGCGCCACCAATTCTCTCGGACTATAAGGCTTGCAAAGGTAATCGTCGGCTCCCAGTTCCAGACCAATCAAGCGGTCAATTTCCTCGATGCGCGCCGTGGCCATAATGATGGGTACATCGGAAAAGGAGCGAGTCTCATTGCAGATTTCCAGACCGCCCCTGCCGGGGAGCATAAGGTCCAGCACCATCAGATCCGGCTGATGTTGCCGAATCCACGGGATGACTTCATTACCATTGTCTAGCAGACTGGTTTCATAACCTGCATCCGTGAGGTACTCCTCCAGTACCAGGGCAAGCTTTGGCTCATCCTCAACGATCAATATGGTTCTGTTGTTCATTGGTTGGGAGTTCGGTCTCCGGGATACATGGGTAGTGAAACGCGCACGCTCAGACCGCCAAGGGGTGATTCGTGCACGGAAATTTCACCGTTATGGGCTTCTACCAGATTCTTGCAAATGGACAACCCCAGACCGGATCCACCCAGCGCCCGACTCCTTGAGGTATCTACCCGGTAGAGCCGATCGAACAAATGGGCTAAGGCGTTCTTCGGAACACCAGGCGCGGAATCACGTACTTCAACGACCGCCTGGTTCCCTTCTACGCCAACATTGATCTCGCATTGTCCTCCTGCTTCCGTATATCGGTAGCTGTTTTCCAGGAGATTGGTGAATAACTGGTGCAGTGCGTCTACATCTCCGTTTATTGTCAATGGTTTCCTGACGGACAGTATTGTTTCAAGTGATATATTCTTCTCGAAAAATCGCGTTTCAAAGGCATTCACAACCTCTCCGATCACAGCGCCAAGCTCCAATGGTCCCATATGGTAGTTATGCGTACCCATATCTGACAGGGTCAAGCCATAGAGATCGTCCACCAATTTAGACAGGGATAATACCTCAACATGCAAGGAGCGAAGCCGCTCCAGGTCTGGCGATCGGATGCCATCCTGCATGGCCTCTATTTCACCGCGCAAAACTGCCAGGGGTGTACGCAATTCATGGGAAATATCAGTGATCCATTGTTGCCGTAATTCTTCGTTTTTTTTCAGTGTTTGTGAAAGCATATTGAAATCAACGGCCAACTCGCCCAATTCGTCCTGGCTCGTGACCTTGATCCTGGCGTCATAATCGCCGGAGGTCAGTTTCCTGGCCCCTCTCGCTATCTTGCGGATGGGGCGAATGAGTTGACGAGCAAGCAGGATGGAAACAAGCAAGGACAATGCAAAGGCGCCCGCTGCAATTACAAGATAGGTTCGGCGCTGCTGCTCTGCAAATGCCAGGGCCACTTCGTCCATAATCATGTCATCGCTACGCAAGGCAATGCGGCCCACGATGTCGCCATTTACGATTAAGGGGTGGAATATTTCATGACCGGAAACGTCAGGACGCCCGATCACCGGTTCGCCATGAAAGTCGAGCAGCCGAATTCTTCCTGTAAACGGGTTCTCTGGCGGTGGTGGCGGTGGTCTGCGCTCACCTTCACGTGGTGGGCGC
This sequence comes from Pseudomonadota bacterium, assembly GCA_029287615.1. Taxonomy (GTDB): domain Bacteria; phylum Pseudomonadota; class Gammaproteobacteria; order UBA9214; family UBA9214; genus JARFQV01. The sequence continues at coordinate 5,005 of JARFQV010000264.1, forward strand.
CTGTCCCCTTCGTTCCTGGCACGAAAACCGGTCCGACTTCTCTCCGGTTCCCGGTGGTGTGGCGGCGGTGGTGGTGGTTGGTCCCGTCGCCTATCCGGAACTGCGGGAGGTCGATTGATTTCAGTTTCAAATACGTTGGATAAAAGCCTGTGCCAGTAACGGAGGTTATGACGTAAAAACCCCCAGTTTCCACGTTGTTGGTACTCCCGCTCCAGCGTAGTTACCAGATCATCCAGGCGCTTCAGTTCCTGTTGGTGCAGGTAGTCCTGAAATCCTTGCCGAAAACTCCAGTTCACCAGCAGGGTCATGGCCACGACGATCACCGCACTGGTGCTCATGAGAGCCAGGAAGAGTTTCAGGGTGATATTCGGTTTCATGTATTTGAGGTGTAAGGTCGGGAGACAAGTCTGTAGCTTAGATAAAAAATAAGCAGGAAATATGCAGAAGCCTTATTGTCACCAGGCAGGATCATGATCCGCCAGATAATACCTGACATCTGGTTCCCGGAAACCTTACTTCACAACGATTGAATAACTCGTACTGCGGCCACCTCCGGAGTCTTTTTGAAGGGCTCCCCGGTCAACCAGATCGAGTATGTCTCGATAGGCGGTATCCTGTGAGCATTTGGCAAGATTGGCCCATTTCGATGATGTCAGCTTGCCCTCGAAGCCGTCGAGGAGGCGGTTCAGTACCTTGATCTGGCGCTCGTTGAGGGGTTCTTTGGCGAAGCGTTCCCAGAACTGGGCCTTGAACAGGACAGCGCCGAGTGTTTCCTGGGTGCTGTCGATGGCGCGATGCAGGCACTCAAGGAACCATGACTGCCAGTGTGTCACATCGAGTTCGCCTTTCTGGGTGGCTTCCAGCGTGTTGTAGTAATCGTTACGTTCGCGGCGGATTTGCGCCGACATACTGTAAAAGCGCTGGCCAGATTTCTCGGAGCGGGCGAGGGACATGTCTGCGATCGCGCGAGCTATACGACCGTTGCCATCATCGAACGGGTGGATGGTGACAAACCATAGATGCGCGAGCCCCGCCGTGACCAGGGAATCGGTGTCTTTTGGCCCTTCAAACCATTCCAGAAATTTTGCCATTTCACCTGTGAGGCGTTCGGCAGGCGGTGCTTGATAGTGCACCTTCTCTTTGCCGATCGCCCCTGAAACCACCTCCATCGGACCGGTGCTGTCATCGCGCCATGTGCCGACCCGGATTTTGTGCATCCCGCTGTGGCCTGTCGGGAACAGGGAAGCGTGCCAGGCGAACAGCCGTTCATCGGTGAGGGGCTGCTCATAGTTGCTGGTGGCATCGAGCATCATCCCGACGATGCCCTCGACATCCCGGTCGGCAGGAACGAGACCGCCGATATCCATACCGAGCCGCCGGGCAATCGACGACCTGACCTGGTCGCGCTCCAGCTTTTCCCCCTCGATTTCGCTCGATTTGACGACATCCTCTGTGAGGGTGCGCAGATGAGCCTCTTTGCGCAGGTCAAAGCCGAGTGCCTCCATCTTGCCGAGCAGCCGTCCCTGCTCACGGGACACTTGCGCGAGCGGCCTTGCCAGGGCTTTTTCATTCCACGTAAAAGCAGGCCAGTCCGGTTTTTCCCATAGATACATGCGCTTAAACTCCGCAATTTATGCGGATATTATGACGTATATTCTCCGCATGGGCAAGAAAAATTCCGCATTTGGTGCGGAGATTGGGGGGGTATTCTCCGCAAGGAGGGTGAGGAGGGCGTAGGATGCAAATATACGAATGAGCCATATGATGATATTTATGTATTGTATTTATGCATCGCCAGGGAGTGTCAGCAAGCGCCGCATGATAGCGCGTATCACGCGGATGACGTAATTCTCCAATTGCCGCACGAAGAGCCAGGCTGGCAGATGCCCCCCCGGATCCACATGCAGGCTATAGCAGGCGCGGGTCGCCTGCCCGCCTGCCGAAGCGGACAGACGCCAGTTACCGGAAAATGCCAGCGGCACCACGGCCAGATCAGAAAGGCGGGCGGTGGCCACCGCATCGAGCGACCAGCGGATTGACAGCGGCTCGGATCCATAGACCCCGCCTTGCCCTTCACTGTGAATCACATAGTGGCGATCCCTCAACGGCGCTGACAGTTCAAGTCGCTGGTATACCTGCTGACGCTGTCCCTGTCTCCACAAGACCCGGCTCTCGGCCACATCTGGCACGAAATGCTCGAACTGACCATAGTCGGTCAAAATACGGTAGAGTCGCACGGGTGGGGCGCCAAAGCGTGAACAGGCGCGCACGGCCATAAAAGCAGAGCCCGCCACCGGCCGGCGGTATAACTCGATACCATCAACTTGCCGCCCCGGCTGCCAACCCTCGCCGGCGTACTCATCGGCGGCTTCGGGTGTGGCTATCAGCACCAGGCACAGGGCAGTTGCAGTCGGAACCCCGTGCCCGATCCGGTGTCGTACATGTTTGAAACCCATTGCTTGCGGTCTGGCTTTGGATAGTCAGGAGAGGGCATCATGAACCGGTGCGGGTATACTCGCAACAGGGCAGCTGCGGGAAGTTACTCGTTCTACTGCAACAAAAAACTGCCCTTTATGAAAAGCCACCGGGACCGCGGGATGCGGGGTCGGCTGGTCGTTAATGAAGCACGCTGACTCAACGCCATGCGTGTCCTGCTCATCTCAGCCAACCGCGAACAGATTCCGGATCCGATATTCCCACTGGGGCTGGCCTACATCGCTGCCGCTGCGCGCCTACAGGGACATAGCGTGCAGGTTGCCGATCTCTGTTTTGGACGACGACCGCTGGATGAAGTGTGCCGGCACATTCACGACTTCAGGCCGGATGCCATCGGTGTGTCCTTGCGCAATGTCGACAACGCCGCCTACCCGCGAACGGTCGATTATCTCGAACTGCACCGCCAGCTTATCGACACCCTGCATGACTGCGGCGACGCCCCGGTGATCCTGGGTGGCTCGGCCTTTTCGATACTTCCCGAAGCCTACATGCAAACGCTTCGCGGTGACTGGGGCGTGCGCGGTGAAGGCGAACAGGTTTTCTGCCACTTGCTCGCAGCATTGCAGGCCGGTCAGTCTGCAATCGCCGTGCCCGGCGTGATTGCTCCGCCTGGTGAACAGGCAGACGCGGCGCCGTTTGTAACACCGCTGAAAGACCCCGTGAGCTGGGGCAGTGGACTACGACCGGCACGATCGTTGTTTGACTATGCGCGCTACGTGCGGCGCGGTGGCATGGGCAATGTGCAGACCAAGCGCGGCTGCATGTTCAAATGCAGTTACTGCACTTACCCGTTGCTCGAGGGCCGGCATTTTCGATGTCGCGAACCCAGAGACGTGGTCGACGAATTGCAGCAGCTGATGTGCGACTACGGCCAGCACCCGGTGTTCTTCGTGGATTCAATCCTGAATTTTCCACGTGGTCATTTGGAAGCGATCTGCGAGGAAATATTGAGGCGCCGGCTGAAACTGCGCTGGAGCTGCTACGCCACGCCGGTCAAGCTCGACCGCAACCAGGCCAGGCTGATGGCCCTGGCCGGCTGCGACGGTATCGAACTTGGCACCGACGCGGTTGACGATGGGCAGCTTCAGCGACTGGGCAAATCATTCGATGCCGGCGTGGCCGAACGGGCCAACCGCTACTGCGCCGAGGCCGGGTTGAAAGTCTGCCAGACGGTCCTGTTCGGTGCTCCCGGTGAAACCCGCCATAGCATTCGCACAACCTGCGAAGCACTTCGCCGTATGAACCCAACAGCGGTGGTGGCCATGACCGGTGTCCGCCTGTACCCGGGCACCCCGCTGACGCAGACGCTCCTATCGCAGGGTCGGGTCAACCAGGACGACATCGGTCTGCTGCCGGCATTCTATATCGAGCCGGCAGTAGCCAGTTTCCTGCCCGCTTACCTGCAACAGCAGGCACTGCAGGCTGGCAACTGGGTTCTGCCGGGCCTGGCCGCACCCATCCTGCCACGTAGCCAGCGCCTGCTGCGCGGTCTTGGCATATCCGGTCCGCTCTGGCGGTTGCTGCAACAGCGTTGGATGCGGCGCTTTAACCGGTTGCGATTTAACCAGCCAAACACCAGCTGGGGTGTTCCCAGCCAAAGGAGGAAAGTCGTATGAACAGCACGATCCCGAATCAGGACCAGATCTACCGCGAGACCATGGGCAAGTTGCTGGTCTTCTACACCCGGGTCGTGATTTCCGGCACCAGAACAGGCAGAAGCACCTGATGGTGCCATCGGATTTGAGATGACTGTTGATGAGATGCCTGCTGAAGCGGCGAAAAAGATGCTGACGGATACCAGGCCCTGGACGCTGCGACCGGCCGGCCCGTTTGATCTTCTTGCTGTCAACGGGGTGATCGAGCGTGCGATTCACACATGGGAGTTACCTGCACGTGTGAAGCGCCTCTGCATGCCGTTGTATCGATACTCTGAGCATGATCTTGATTTTCTGGATCTGGTGGTTGCCGAGGCAGAGAGTATCGGTATCATTGGCGTCGCAGCCTGGGAAGAGGCTGATCCAGGAGACGCGCCGGCGAACCACAGTGCGTTACTCCTGCACGGGATCTACGTTG
>JARFQV010000298.1 GCA_029287615.1 Pseudomonadota bacterium
ACCCGGTCAGCTGGCGCCTGCAGGTAGCCGAACCGGAACTGGACCTCAATGTGGGCGCCCTGTTCGACGACCAGAGCATGGAGCACAGCGTAGGTTACTGGGAGGGTGCGGTGGAGGTCTCCGGCAGTCATACAGGTCGGGGCTACCTGGAGCTGAGCGGGTATACCTCCATCCCGTAACATTGAACCTACAAACACTTTGAAGAGTTAAGTGGCCGATCAGGGTCCGGCTCGAAAATGACCGTTGTGGGCAACTCCGGTCATCCGAGTAAATTGCTCAGGAATTTGCCATTGAATGGCAGAAATACTCCAGACTAGCCGTTCACGGACGCTTGGCGAACCACAAGGTTGCGGACGTTCCTAACTTGTTATCAGTAGCTTGACTATAAGGGAAGTCTCGGACAAACCGATGTGGTGTTATATAAACACAACAATTAGGATAAGTTTTCGCTATTCATGGTTGATCTGGATTATCCTGAAATGCATGGTGTATGCTAACAACAATTAAAACCCTAGTTAACAAGGAGGTATTTCATGCAGGTTCGTAAATCTATTTTGGTTATCAGTGTGTTTACGTTGTTGACAGCCTGTGGCTCCTCTCCAGAGAAGGATAAGGCTCGTGCCGAGGCTGAATACACTGAGGAGAAGACCAAGACGCTGCAGGAGTACAAAGACTGCGTGAAGAAGGCCAAGGAAGATCAGGCGAAGCTGGATGCCTGTGAGAGACTTTTGAAGGCAGCCGAATAGACGGTTACCCCTCTTAGAGAGGCAAAAAACAGCCATTCAGCTGCCAATTATGGATGAATGACGAATGTCGGAAAGCCCCCCCGAAACATGCCTTTCACTGGCAAACTTTCTACTTCTGGTTTGCAGCAGTCGTTTATTTCTTAGCTGCCCGATGCCTCCTTGTCTCTAGTGCTGACTGGTTTGGCAGATTCGTTATATTGAATTTTCGCTGGCGGCGAAAGTGCAGTTCCCGATTCCTCGACTTCTCGCATAATTTGCAGGAAGAGTTCCTCTCGGACAGATAGGAATTGATTCCAATCGGTTGTTTTCACATATGCAACAATCTCAAGATCAAGCGAAAGCGGTCCGATTGCAACCAGCCGGATACGAGCTGGTTCATTATCAACGGAATCGTGCTCGAGTAACAGCGCCCGCAGCCCATACAGTATAAGCTGAAGTTGGTCCGCAGTTGTTTCCAGGCGCAGGTTCAATCCGGTCATGAACAACATCCGATCTCGCAGCGCCAGATTCTCAAGCTGAAGATGAGAAAATTCGGTACTGGTCTGCAGCCAAGTTCAGGGCGTTAGCAGCGGTCGATTCGCAGAGACCCTGTCGGCACCGAACGCGAACTCAAGTCGCTCCCTGGTCTGCCGGTAGCGCTCCACCGCCTCAGCATCCAGTGACGGGCCACCGTTCTGCGTAAAATGTAGACCGGCAGACTGGCCATCCTGGCGCATGTGGACATCGACCATGATGCCCGACGCATCACGCGCTTGGAACCGCATGCGATATTGCCCATTGACGGTCGCAATCTTCACAGGATGCCCGACGTCCGGATCCTTCACCGGCACCCATTCATATCCGAGCGACTCAAGTAGACTTTCGAACTTGCCCGGCAGGTATTGTGACTGTGATTCACCACGGGTCATCACCAGCAGGGACTTGCTGCCGCTTGTTGTACAGCCACTGGAAAACGCCAAGATAGCAATCGAGAGACAAACCGCGGCCAGCGCCCATGCTTTTGAACGTTCGTTAGGGAATACCATGACGCTAAATTAACCCAAGATGTACTATGGGGGCCACTTTGCTGGTTCTCGTAACTGAAGATTGAAATGGTGTCACCCAACGCCAAGCCTGACACAACAGCCGACGATCTCAGGCGTGTTTCCCTGAAATGGCTCGTGCGTTTCTTCTTCTTACTCTTCGTGACGCTGGCAGCCTGGTATCTGTTCAGGTGGTGGTCTCTGATACCAGGGATAGCGGCCGTTCTAATACTGGTGCGATCCATCAATACATCCCGAGTGGCCAACCTGCTCGACAAGCAGCAATGAGACGCAGATTTTTAACAGGCTGTTGAAAAACGCCATTAGATTTGCAAGATAGCAACAATTCAACGATGACGGAACCAGTAGCGATCTGCGGAGGCGATATTTAGCGGGACACACGATTCAGCACGGTCATTCCAGTGGACCGGGTGCTCGCCAATCACCCCTGCGCCCGATCCGGGAGATGGTCAACACGGCATTGAAGCAGCTGGATGAGAATTTCAATGCCCTGCACTCTGATCTGGGGCGGGATTCGATACCCCTGGAGAAGCTGCTGAGGTCGCATCTGCTGATGGCGTTCTACACGCTTCGCAGTGAGCGTCAGTTGATGGAGCAGATCAACTACAATCTTCTGTTACGCTTGTTTGTAGACTTTTCGATGGATGACAAGGCCTGGAATCACTCCACCTTCACCAAGTCACGTTCATCGGCCATTGATGGGCGCGCCACCCGTCATCCGGGCTATCCGATGAGCCTGCGGTTTCGCAAGCGGATCGAGGAATGCATCGGGTGGGCCAAGACCATCGGTGGCCTGCGCAAGAGTCGGCTCAGCGGCCGCGAGAAGCTGGATTTTCAGTTTGTACTGACCTTCGCAGCCTACAACCTGATCCGGATGCGCAACCTGGGGGTGGCGTCGTGTTGAGGTTCTGCCTGTCGAGGGATCGTTCCGTCTGGCAGGACAGTATTGCAGCGAGTTGCATAGCGTGGAGTTGCGCATCTGGCGAAAATGCCCACCAATTGCCCCTGTTCAAACGAACACATGTTTAAAATCATGAATTTTCAACCACCTACTAGAACTGCGACGGATTTCTCAATGGGTAACGCTACGGCAACGACATGACCAAATTGTTACATTTGACCAATGAAAGAGCACTGACCTGACTCGCGATATCTAGTCCAGTTTGAGTGAGAGAATATACTCCTATACGGATAGTAGCTTGATATGCCAAGAAAGAAACTTTGGTAGACGGCCGCTTTGAGCGCTTTTTGACCGTGCCCATCACCCTGACAAACGGCAAATTCTGACCACATCCAGGATATTTAGCAGCGCCTTATATTAGAAAATAACGAATAGCGGCACACACGAGGCGCGCGGACACCAGTACACCTATACTCGCGTGCAGGGATTGCAGAAATGAAAGACAGCATTGCAGATCACTACACGCACGGGGAGCTGCTCGACAGAATCCGAAGCGGAATTGAGGGCATCGGCAAGACGCCCGAAACCGTCACCGTGGATGAGCTGGCCCCGGTGGACGAGTTTCACATTGGAGGGCGCCAGGCGTCTGAGGACTTCATCGGTCAGCTGGGGCTGATGGCGGACGATCACACACTCGATGTCGGTTGCGGCATTGGCGGCACGTCCCGGTTTGTCGCTAGCCGCTTCGGCTGTCGTGTTACCGGCATCGACCTTACACCTGAATTCGTCTCGACCGGGCAGTCCCTCTGCGACTGGGTCGGCCTGTCAGGCCTGGTCGAGCTTCACCAAGGTGATGCCACAGAGATGCCATTTGCCGATGAAAGTTTTGATGCAGCCTTTATGCTGCACGTCGGGATGAATATCGCCGACAAGGCCGGCTTGTTCGCAGAGATCCACCGCCTGATAAAGTCGGATGCGAGATTCGGCATCTACGACGTCATGCAGACCAGCGACGAGGCGCTGACCTACCCTGTCCCGTGGTCCAGCGAGCCAGGCACCAGCGCACTGGCAACCCAGGAACAGTACACGGAGGCACTCGAGCAGGCCGGTTTCGAAATCATGAATATCCGCGACCGCCGCGATTTCGCTGCGGATTTCTTTGCGGAGGCACGCAGACAGATGGAGCAGGCGGGAGGCGCACCGCCGCTGGGTGTGCATATCGCCATGGGTGAGTCGGCATCCATCAAGATCAGTAACATGGTGGACAATATTGCCGCAGGGCGCGTCGCGCCTGTCGAGATCATCGTCATCAAATAATCGACATACGCATCGGATGAAGCGCCATGGGTCGAGTCCACCCGACACACCAGTCGCTCCCGGCGCCATCCTATGCCGTTGAACCGCATGGGGTAGAATCGGGTCCGTCGGGTGCGTCGGCCACAAGGAGAGGATGTTTTCTCATAATCGTCTTGTTTGTGACTGATAGATGTATCTTATTGACAATTACTGTGCACAACTCTGTGGATAAGTTGTTGTGATTCACACTAACGTCATATTTTTTCTTAAGGTCATATCACATTGATCAAATTTTAAACAGCGTTATATTTTTCAACAAAACAGGTAGTTAAGTTTATTATTAGATGTTTATTTACTTCATGGGCAGGATATATAAACACCAGTTGGCTCAGGCTGTGAATAGACTACAAATACAGTTTATGCAGACAT
>JARFQV010000333.1 GCA_029287615.1 Pseudomonadota bacterium
ATGAATCCATCTGGGGCTGCCCAGGAGTTTTCGGTGTCCCTTTCAGGTCCACTTGCTAAAAAGGCCGCTAACCTCAACAGGCCAGAGGAGTAATCCTGGATAGAAAAGAAAAGGGCCGGAGGAAATACCGGCCCGTTCGATTCCCGGGATGAATCCAGAGGCTTGTCCGGAAGAATCACTCAGTTCATGCCACCCATCGGGCCGCTGGGTTCGTTCCAGTTGTAATCTCCCTGAATCAGGTAACTGTCGCCTAATTCAGCTTCTGCATCCAGCATATCTTCCATGGGGAAAAGTTTATGCGGATCGGCGTATTTACCCAGTTTTTCCAGGTCGATTCGATAAAAAACTCCGTCGGCGGCGGCCGAACCGTAGTAATACTGTTCCCGCGGATCGATACCGCTGACAGAGGCGGTATGCGCTTGTATTTTCTGGCCGAGTGCCCGGGTGCCGTCCCGGCCAATATTGCCCGGGTCCTTGATGGCACCAAACTCATCATATATGGCGCCGCGTGGAATCCAGATTTTCATGTTCGTCCAATCCCCAGGATGGTTTACCTCACCGTCGTCATCCACATCCATGTCGATTACGGAGAGGAATCTGTCGGCGTGATTGGTGACTATTGCAAGCCTGCGTTCATTCGAGGTAATGACATGACCCGCTCCATTACCAACGTCGATAATGGTTTCTAGCGACATCGAGTCATAGGCGTCCGACCCGGCGTCGAGTACGTACAGCTTCCCCGTTTCGCCTTCGCTTGTGCCTTGAAGAACATATTGGCCGTCGCTGCTGACATCGAGGTGATGCACGGCGCCCCGGGTAGGTTGATAGTCAACGACTATCAGTTCCTCGTCTACTACCATGAATTTCAACACACCGCCGGGCTCCAGCACGTCTGAACCATTAAAAGAACCCTCCAATGAGGCGAAATACACCTTTTCTCGTTCTTTTGGAGACCGTGTGATGTGGTGTGCGGAAGACAGTGTGCTGCCGGGAGCTATATCCGGATCGTCAAAACCTTCTTCTGCTTCCAGGTCAGCCAAGTTCAGCGTATCCAGGGGCATGTCGTCTTTCTGATTCACGCTGAACAAGGAAATGGTCCGGTTTGTGCGGTTCAGCAATATGAAGAGTCCGTCCTGCACGCACAGCGGATGACCCGAAGAAGTATTGCCACCGTAATTCTCATCAACTGCGTCATCGGTGTTGTAAGGACCCTTTGGTTGTTTGAACAGTCGTTGAACGGCAGAGTGCCCGGGATTTGTTGGCAATAACAGCGTCGCCCAAGGTTCGCTGTTGCCTGCAACAACGGCGATTCCGCGAGCAGGTCCGTAAGCAAACGAACGCGGTGAATGTTTCAATTTGATTTTGCGCACCGTTCGAGAATTGACTTTATCGTTGATCACATCGAAGTTTTCGAGAACGTCGATCGAGTACGAATCACGGGTAGTGACGTATGTCGTTTTATCGTTGGCCTTGCCAATGGGATAGGGTCTGGTTCCTTTCGTTGGGATCACTGCCCTGATACCCATTTCTACAGGATCGAATGCGACCACCCGGTCATTTTGGTTGTCGCTGTAGTAGGCTACCGAATCGGATGCTGCGGCGTAGTTGCTCGTGAACAGCATCAAAGCTGAAAAGGCCAGCCATCCGCAAAGTGGAATCTTGTGGTTCATATCATGACACCTCATGAACAGGAATTTGCGTGAAGCAAGCCCTACCTGTAACGGCACCGGCAGAACCTGCTGCCCGGGTATCGAATCATGCGGTGACCGCCACTGGACCGGTGGATATTCGCTTGTGTGTCGCCGATTGTGTGAAGTTGTTTTGAGAATAGCCTTGCGATTGAGCAACGGTTAGTTACCGCATATTTGAGTATAGGAAATCGGGTGCGATTTGCAGTGTTGGGTGTTCGGTCGATACAAGCTTCTGGATTATCGGCTGCGGCGATGTGCTGCCGCAGCCGATTTCAGTGGCAAGTACGAATCAGTGATTCAGGTAGGTCTGTATTTGACAAGCCGCAATGTTATCTGAAGCCACACGTTGGATTGGAATTTCTCCCATGAGTCCATATGAAGGCAGGTCATAGCTGACCGTGCCGTTCTTGCAGTTCTCAAACTGTAGAGTGATCGAACCGATGGGTTCAAGCTGGGGCGCTGCCAGCACAGAATCAAACAAACCACCGCTGGAGTTATAAACCACGAGATTGGCCTGGTTCCCGTCGTACGGTCCCTGTGCAGTCAACCAGCGTTGACAGGCATCCCCCAGTCCTGCGATTACATCCTGGCTGGGGAAATCCATGTCGAAGGTGAACCAGCCTACAAAAACAGTACCTTTTTCAGGATAGACCGTGATGAAAAATCCCTGTCCGTCCGTGGCTGGTTCGTACCACGCATCGTTAAAGCCGGCATTGATTTCAAAGTCCCCACCAATCATTGTCGCCGCCTCGATGAGAGCTAGGTCAACATCAGCTTGATCCAATAATTGCGCTTCATAGTCAAACGGATTTTCGTGAAGATACATCGCGAATTGCAGCAGGTGATTGTAGGTCACAGCAAGCATCTCAGTGTATGTGTCAATCAGTACTTGCTCGTCTGTTTCCTGTAACGACTGTAGAAGTTTTCGGATGCTATATTCTTCCATATACGCGGTTGCTGTAACAAAGCTGTCCAACTCATCCCACCACGAATAGTCTGAATAGGGGCCACATAAGAAATCGAGTTCCTCGACCGCCCAAAAAATGGTAAAGCATCCCCACCATCCGTCATCGATACTAATGTCGTAGTCCAGCGCGATGCTATTGAGTATTTCAACATGGTGCAGTTCGTCAACAATGAGGTCAGCAAAAAAAGTTGGTTTTTCCCAATGTTCACTTGTGCCTTCGTATAGCTGTCTTTTCTGGGATGAAAGCAGCAATAAATGCTCAACTGCATCAGCCTCCGCTGAAGTTATTTCTCCAGATTGACCGAACGCAATTCCCGGACAGCACAATGTCAGAGTCACCAACAACGTGGCAAGCAAAGATAGGTAACGCTTCATGATTAATCCTCCAGATCACTATTAATGTGAAAAATACAATCGCGGTTTTGCCGCTATTGGATCGGGAGGTTATGTGCTTCTTTCGAGCAGATTGTTCTTGATAATCTGGCGAAGAAATAGTGGCAGATGCCGCATGTTCCAGCATAGGTGACAATTACAAGTTTGCAATTAGTTGCCCATGCGATACATCTTCTGTCGCCAGAATTAAGAATATCTCACTGAAAGTATTAGATTTATTTTTGGCGCATCAATCATCGCCAAGTACCGCAAAGGATCGGTAGCGCCTAAATCGTGGTGTAAACAGCCTGGGCCCGAAAAGTGGCGAATAGCAGAAGCCAGGCCGATCAGGTCACCAATCTCAGCAAGCGGCCACAAACGGAACCGTGGGAAGTCAGGTACCTGGGCTTTTTACCACATGGGCTGGTAAGTTGTAGGCATAAAAATACTAAAGGCGCCGAATAATCTGCGCCTTGGTATGTATTTTCTTTGACCGATTAGTCCCAAGTGGAGATGTTGCATGTCCAATCCAATCATCGCTGACAACAAACCCGTGAACGTTACGCTTTCGAAAGGACAGGAATATCATTTTTGCACTTGTGGCAAATCCAGGAGCCAGCCTTTCTGTGATGGGTCACATACAGGCACATCATTTAGTCCCAAAGTCATTGTTCCTGATGAGGAAGGTGAAGCCTATTTGTGCGCATGTAAACACACCGCTAACCCACCATTTTGTGACGGAACACATAAGCAGTTCGATGCGAATGACGTTGGCAAAGAAGGCCCAGGTATAAAGTCAGACAATTTTGACCGCCCAATCGCTGTCGCAACAAAGGAAGAACCGACTGTTGAATTCATCCATCAGCTTGCAAGGGATGGATTATCCAACATCGGTCATCATGGCCCAATGACATCAATGGGCGTTCCACGTCATGAACTGCCACACTGGGATGACATTCAGATCATGGTAGCCCAGATGGCGACCAAGCCTCTGATGGAAGACAAGTTGGTTGCTACAGAACTTGTCATTGGGCCTGAATCGAAGAAACCACTCATTTTGCACATTCCCCTGTTTGTTTCTGATATGAGCTTTGGCGCATTATCCGAGGAAGCAAAAATCGCACTTGCTAAAGGCGCAGAGCTTGCTGGCACAGGAATTTGCTCTGGTGAGGGCGGCATGTTACCCGAAGAGCAAGAGGCAAATTCACGTTATTTCTATGAGCTTGCCAGTGCCGGGTTTGGTTACAAAGAGGAACTGCTGGAAAAAGTACAGGCTTTCCATTTTAAGGGTGGGCAAGGCGCTAAAACAGGAACCGGGGGGCACCTGCCTGGCACGAAAAACATTGGAAAGATATCGCAAGTCAGAGGGATACCGGAAGGGGAGCCGGCAATATCCCCGCCCACATTCAAAGAGCTTTCTTCTGTTAATGACTTCAAACGCTTTGCTGATCGGGTGAGAGAAGTCACTGGCGGCATTCCTGTTGGTTTCAAGCTCAGCGCAAATCACATTGAGAAAGACATTCAATTTGCACTCGATGCCAGTGCTGACTACATCATCCTGGATGGCCGAGGTGGTGGTACTGGAGCTGCACCCGTAATGTTCAGGGACCATATCAGCGTCCCGACGATCCCGGCTCTGGCCAGAGCCAGGCGCTATCTTGACAATCAAGGCGTGAGCGGTCGGGTCACACTGATAATTACCGGTGGATTGCGTGTGCCTGTTGATTTTGTCAAAGCGCTTGCGCTGGGTGCAGATGGTATCGCCATATCCAATAGTGCAATTCAGGCAATTGGTTGTGTCGCTGCAAGAATGTGCAATACGAATAACTGTCCCGCTGGAATTGCTACACAGAAAGAAGCGTTACGCAAAAAGCTTGATATTGAACAGTCGTCAGTTCAGTTACATCGCTTTTTCAGCGCCTCTGTCGACTTAATGAAAGTGAGGGCACGAGCTTGTGGGCATGGTCATCTAAATCAATTTAATAACAAGGATCTTGCAACTTGGCATCGTGAAATGGCGTTACTGTCTGGAGTCGCATATTCGGGTCTTTGATCTGAACTCCAATTTCGTGTTTTCTGAGTGTCCGCCACTGGCTGCGGTTTCAGAGAGCCCTCTCATTGCTCTTGGGATTATGGCAGAACTTCTTCGAACGCATTGACCGACACAAATTGTCTTCTTGGCTGACCAAAACCGACACATATGGCTAAATGCATTTTAGCAAACCGTGTCAAACACATCGTATCTATTTGTTTTTGTTGTTTTTCATACAGCCAAGAAGTTCTTGGCATCACTCTTGCATATTGATAACTGTACGGAATGATAGACAGGCCAAATACACATACGCCACCTGCAAATTATATTGAACTGCTACTTACCCTCTTCAGTTCGATAGTTGAAATCACCAGGGCCTGATTTCCAAGATGTTTAAGGGGGACTGACGCCCCGGGCTTAGGCCCGGGGTTGTTTTTTCTACGCTAAACAAATCAGCTTCGAGCGAGTTTCAACCGAGGACACCGTCGGTCGGCAATTTTCAGTAGAAGCTCTTTACTCAGAAATGGCAAAGCCACCTGCAAAGAGGGATGAATTGGGTTGCCATTGTGCGGCCCTATTCTTTGCTCCAGGTTCCGCTCCGGGTGGCTAGAAGTAATCATCCTCCACTCCAACAAGAGCCAATGCGATGCCAAACAGAACCGGGCCATCTGAATTGCAGCGTGCTGTAATTTCAGCACCACACAATTCGTCCGATGCCTCATCGACTGTATCGGAATTGCATTCGACCTCCCTCCTATTATCCGATGTTCGAATCCAATACTGGATTGCCATGAGTGGCAGCGACCGCCACTGGATCGGGAGCTTATGGGCCTCTTGCGAGCTGGTTTTTTGTAGATAATCTGGCGAAGAAGTAGCGGTCGGTACCGCAACTTTCAGTCTAGGACACAATTATCAAATATCTATTTGATGAATTTATCGGAAACAACTCAGAGTTCCGAGTTGGGTCGTTAGCCGCCAAATCGCACAAAACTTAACCTGGTTCCGCAAGCTGGCGCATCGCGAAAGTCAGGTTAGAGGGCCGCCAACGCGACGGCCCTGTAAATTATCAAAGCGCAATCAGGGAAGAAGCTCAGGCAAATCAACTTTGACCCTGTAGCCTGGGTGATCGGGGAATGAAGTCTCAATCATTATGGGCGAATCTAAGTCAATATTGGCCGTTGGCAGGAAGACCTCCATAACGATATCGGCAACTAACAATGTGTCGCAATCTTCACCCATTATGTCTCTACCGCTTACTTTTGCTATGAAGAGCGTGTTTGCGGTTGCGTCAAGAGGATAGCCTATGACTGTCCAATCATAGGTATTTCCACTGGTTTTCTTCCATTGCCCTTTGAGCTCTGTGACTGTGACCGCACCTGGAAAAAATTGAACAGAGCTAGGCACCTCCAGATTAAGTGTCCCGTGCGAAGCACTTTGTCCATCAGCAGTACTTTTCCACCACGCGATTCCGTCGCCGTCGTGTCCATACCAACTACCTTGCAGCTTGCAGCCGTCTTTATTCCCTCCGGCTATCGCCGGAATAGTCACCAGCAAAAGTACTGTGGCTAAGGTAAGCCGTAGAAAAGCTTTCATGCTCAACCTCCTATAAAAATAGTGAATCTACTAATAAGGTGAGGACCGCTATTGGATCGGGAGGTTACTTGCTTCTTGCGAGCAAATTGTTGTTGATAAGCTGGCGAAGAAATAGCGGCTGACACCGCAGTTCTCAGTATAGGAGGTAGTTACAGAATTACGATTTGATGCTTAATTAATGAACTATTTCAAAGTTTTCAAAAGGGTCGAACTGAGACATAGAGGCCGCTGTAATCCAAAGCCAGGGATGTTCCGTTTGCTACCGCATTACCGACCATGCGTTTGTCCATTGGACTCTTGCGGCTGCCGGCTCGGAGCGGATGGAAAACAATAAGGTTCAACGGCTGCTTTGCTCGCATGAGCGGACCGGCAAACTTCTTAAGTTAGAATTGCGGTTTCTGGCCCTGGCAGATAATCAGACATGAACAAGAGAAATTGGCGGGATTACGCTGAACTCATCGGGATCGTCAGCATCGTCTTGGGTTTAATCCAGGCTCATCTCCGTTAAGTCCTCGATTGCCCGCTGCAGGTGCTCGCGCATGGCGTTGCGGGCGGCGTTCTCGTCGCGCGCCATCAGCGCGGCAATGATCGCGCGGTGGTCGTCTACGGCCGGGCGTACACCCTGGTCACGCACGCGCTTGTAGAAGGCCACGTTCACCTCCGAATCGCTGCGCACTTCCCACAGCCATTTCGCCAGGCCGGACAGCGCGCTGTTGTTCGTCGCCTCGGCGATCAGGCAATGGAAATCACGGTCGATGCGCTCGATGTCGGATGCGTCGAGTTTGGAATCGCCGAACTGGCGCAGCATTTCCCGCAGCCGTTCGACCTGCTCGTCGCTGATGCGGTTGGCGGCGAAGGCGGCCATCTCCGGCTCCAGCGTCTTCCTCGCCTCGAGGATCTCGAACGGGCCGGGCACATTTTCCGGCACTTCCATCATGGCGGCGCCCGAGTCGCGCACGTAGACGCCGGAACCCGGGCGCACTTCCACCAGGCCCATCACCTCCAGCGTGGTGATGGCCTCGCGGATGGTAGGCCGGCTGACGGAAAGGCGGCGGGCCAGTTCCCGTTCAGAGGGGAGGGCATCGCCTTTTTTCAACTCGCCTGCGCGGATGGGCGCGGCCAGTTGCTCGGCGATCTGCAGGTAAAGACGTTTTACATTGACGGCGGTCAGTTCCATGGTCAGGCCAATAAGGTTATTCTTGCAAAATTGGTAATGTGGTCTGACCGGGTAAGTTCCCACAGCACGGCGCCAGCGTCAAGTGACCCGGGTCAGCATACGCGGCAATCCAGTGAGGAAATCTACGGACGTGATCGAGTGCATTTTGTTTGACAGCGACGGCACGCTTGTGGACAGCGAACCGCTGTCCTTCCAGGTGCTGGCCGGCATGTTTTCGGCTCATGGAATAGACCTGGACCCGGAAGCGCTACACCTTGACTACCGGGGCTGGAAAATGGGCGAGGTGATGGACTTGCTGTTCAGGCAACAAGGCCGCGAGTTGCCGGATGGATTCGAGCAGGCTTTTCGTGAACAGCAAATGCTGGATTTCGACACGGCATTGCAGCCGATCCCCGGCGTGGCAGAACTGTTGGCGGCGCTCGACCTGCCCATGGCCGTGGTCACCAGTGGCCCCATGCCCAAGGTGCGCAAGGCCCTCAAGATCACGGGGCTGGACAGCCATTTCGGCGACAACATCTACAGCGCCTACGAGGTTGGTGTGTT
>JARFQV010000351.1 GCA_029287615.1 Pseudomonadota bacterium
TAATCGAGATCGATGTGGTCGAACCCGATGGTCGCCGATGCCACGAACCGGACCCTGGATCCGGCGAGCAAACCGGCTCCCACCCGGGTGACCGAGCGAACCAGCAGGACATCGGCGTCACGCACCTCGGCCGCGCTCAGGGAACGGCCCTGCACAGTGATCACCTCTCCCAGGGTGGAAAACGCCTCGCGTACACAGGGTATGTTTTCGTCAGCGACAATCTTCATGCGATTAGCGTACATCCTGCGACCAGCAGGCTCCTGTACCTCGATCAGGAACCCAGCATCTTCTTCAGCAGGGCATTGACCTCCCCGGGATTGGCCTTGCCCTTCGTCGCCTTCATCACCTGACCCACGAAATAGCCGAAGACCTTTTCCTGACCGCCCCGGTATTGTTCCAGCTGCTTGGGGCTGTTTTCCAGGACCTCCCGGATCACCGCCTCGATGGCCGCTGGATCGGTGATCTGCTTCAGTCCCTTCTCCTCGATAATCCGGTCGGCATCGCCCTCCCCGTTCCACATCGCCTCGAATACCTGCTTGGCGATCTTGCCCGAGATGGTGCCATCATCGATACGGAGCAGCATCCTGCCCAGGTCCCCGGAGCTGACAGGACTGTCGGCGATATCGATACCGCCCTTGTTGAGCGCGGCCGTGAATTCGCCCATTACCCAGTTTGCCGCCAGTTTTCCATTCCCGCCTGCCTCTCTCGCCGTGGCCTCGAAAAACTCCGCGAACTCCCTGCTGGCCGTCAGCACGCCGGCATCGTAGTCGGAGAGTCCATACTGGTCGACAAAGCGCTGGCGCCTGGCTGCCGGCAGTTCCGGCAAGGCGGCCGCGACGCCGTCGATGAATTCCTGGTCCAGAACGACGGGCAGCAGGTCGGGATCCGGAAAGTACCGGTAATCGTTGGCCTCCTCCTTGCTCCGCATGGAGCGGGTCTCATGCCGGTCCGGGTCGAACAGGCGTGTCTCCTGGATGACCGCACCGCCACTTTCCAGCAACAGGATCTGGCGTTCTATTTCGTAATTGATGGCCTGCTCGACAAAACGGAAGGAATTGATATTCTTGATCTCGGCTCGGGTACCGAAGGATTCCCGGCCAACGGGGCGAACCGATACATTGGCATCGCAGCGAAAGGAGCCTTCCTGCATATTGCCATCGCTGATTTCCAGGTAGCGAACCAGCGAGTGAATCATCTTCATATAGGCAACCGCCTCTTTCGCGGAACGCATGTCCGGCTCGGAGACGATTTCCAGCAGCGGGGTTCCCGCGCGGTTCAGATCGATCCCCGTCATCCCGTGGAAGTCCTCGTGCAGGGACTTGCCGGCATCTTCCTCCAGATGCGCACGGGTAATGCCAATCCGTTTGCTAGTGCCGTCTTCAAGCTCGATCGTGAGTTCCCCGTCCTGCACGACAGGCAGTTCGTACTGGCTGATCTGGTAGCCCTTGGGGAGGTCCGGGTAAAAATAGTTCTTGCGGGCAAATACCGAACGTTTCGATACCGTGGAACCGGTTGCCAGACCAAAGCTGGCCGCCATGCGTATCACCTCCCGGTTCAGGACCGGCAGCACCCCGGGCAGGCCCAGGTCAACCGCACAGGCCTGTGTGTTGGGCTGTGCCCCGAAAGCGGTGGAGGCCCCCGAGAAAATCTTGCTGCTGGTGGCTAGCTGGGCGTGAATCTCAAGCCCGATGACCGGTTCCCATTCCATAGCGACGCTACCTTAAGCCTATCATTTTAAATGCTTTTTACCTGCAACCCTGTGATTCTCCGGGGACACTGTCAGTGAACCCGGAAAAACGCAATATTCACCAACCGAAGCCTCCCTGGCAGGGATTCATGCTGATGCCGCGCTGTAGCGGTCATTCAAATCCCTCCGGCACCCGCGTGTGCCAGTCGCTCACCTGCTGATACTGGTGGGCGACATTCAGCAGACGGGCCTCATCGAAATAGTTACCGATGACATGCAGGCCGACAGGCAGTCCGTCCACGAAACCCGCCGGGACAGATAGGCCCGGCAGGCCGGCGAGGTTGACGGCGATGGTATAGACATCCGAGAGATACATGGTGACCGGATCGTCAACCTTCTCTCCCAGCCGGAAGGCGGGCGTGGGTGTGGTCGGGCCCATGATGACATCGACTGCCTCGAAGGCCTGACGGAAATCATCCCGGATCAGGTGCCTGGCCTGTTGCGCCTTGAGGTAATAGGCGTCGTAATAGCCGGCCGACAGGGCATAGGTACCGATCATGATCCGCCGCTTGACCTCCGCACCGAAGCCCTCTCCGCGGGAGCGCTTGTACATATCCTCCAGATCCTGCGGATCCTGACAACGGTGACCGAAACGTACGCCATCGAAACGGGAAAGATTGGAGGAGCACTCGGCGGGCGCCACCACATAGTAGGTGGGCACCGAGAGGTAGGTATGGGGGAGACGGATATCGACGGTCTCCGCGCCCAGGCGGCGGAATTCCTCCAGCGCCTGCTCCACCGCATCACCGACACCGGAATCCACGGCTCCATCGAAATACTCGGCAGGCAGACCTATCTTCATCCCTTTCAATGAGTTACCCAAGCCGGCCCGATAATCCTCCACGGGCTGGTCCACGCTGGTGGAGTCGCGTTCATCGAAGCCGGCCATCGCCTCTAACAGCAGGGCTGCATCCTCCGCGGTGCGGGTGATGGGACCGCCCTGGTCCAGGCTGGATGCGAAGGCGATCATCCCGTACCGGGATACCCGACCGTAGGTCGGCTTGAGGCCGGTTACACCGCACAGGGAAGCCGGCTGGCGTATCGAACCACCGGTATCCGTACCCGTGCTGGCAGGCACCAGGCGCGCGGCGACGGCCGCGGCCGAACCACCGGAAGAACCGCCGGGCACGGTGTCCTGGTTCCAGGGATTCCGCACGGGCCCGTAGTAACTGGTTTCATTCGACGAACCCATGGCGAACTCATCCATGTTGGTCTTGCCGAGCATCACGGCACCAGCGGCCGCCAGCCTTTGCGTAACAGTGGCATCATAGGGAGAGATGAAATTATCAAGCATCCGTGAGGCGCAACTGGTGCGAACCCCCCGGGTGCAGAAGATATCCTTGTGGGCGTAGGGGATGCCAGTCAGCGGTCCGGCCTTGCCGGATTGCCGCCGGGCATCAGCGGCCCGTGCAGCGGCGAGTGCCTCCTCCGCCGTTACCGTGATAAAGCAGTTCAGGGGGCCATTCAGCCGTTCGATCCGTTCCAGACAGGCAGTGGTCAGTTCTTCACTGGTGTAGTCCCCGGAATCCAGGCCAGCCGAAAGTTCAGCGAGTGTCTTGTGTTGCATGATTCAATCCAGTTTGGGGAGGAGCGCGGAGACGTCCGGTTGTGCGGCAGGATTACCGGGCCCCGCCTGCAGGGGTCAATCCACGTCCTCGCACGAGCTTTTTGCCGGGCGTGGCGGATCCCCGGTTATTCAATGACCTTCGGAACCAGGTACAGGCCATCCTCTACCAGCGGGGCGCCGGACTGGAATTCCGCACGCTGATCGGTTTCCGTGACCACATCAGCACGCAGGCGCTGACTGGCATCCAGCGGATGCGCCAGTGGGGGCACTCCCGCCGTATCCACCTTGTTCAACTGCTCCACGAAGGACAGGATATCCGTGAGATTGCGCACATACTCCGGAATATCCGCGGGGTCAATCCCCAGCCTGGCGAGATGGGCAATCTTTTTCACTTCAGCGTCATCCAGCTCCATAGACACTCCCGGCAGCATGGCAAATTCACAAATTTGCCTAAGGTAGCATACATGGCGCCTTGCCCAAAACCTTCCCCATTGTTAGATTACGCCCCTTGACCGACCGACGGACGCACACCAAATGGTATTCAGAAGCTTAATGGGATTGTTTTCGAATGATCTCTCGATCGACCTGGGCACAGCCAACACGCTGATCTACGTTCGCGGACAGGGAATCGTACTCAATGAACCCTCCGTGGTCGCTATTCGACAGGACCGCGGACGGGGTGGTCCGAAAAGTATCGCTGCCGTGGGAACCGAGGCCAAGCTGATGCTGGGGCGCACCCCGGGCAATATCGTGGCAATCCGTCCCCTCAAGGACGGGGTCATCGCCGATTTCACCATTACCGAAAAGATGCTGCAGCACTTTATCCACAAGGTGCACGAGACCCGTTTCTTCAAGCCGAGTCCGCGCGTGCTGATCTGTGTACCCTGCGGATCGACCCAGGTCGAGCGCCGCGCGATCCGTGAATCGGCTGCGGGCGCAGGCGCACGGGAGGTCTACCTGATCGAGGAACCGATGGCGGCCGCAATCGGGGCCGGCATGCCGGTTGACGAGGCCCGGGGATCCATGGTGCTGGATATCGGTGGGGGTACCTCGGAGGTGGCCGTTATCTCCTTGAATGGTATCGTCTACTCCTCCTCGGTACGCATTGGCGGTGATCGCTTCGACGAGGCCATCATCAATTACGTGCGTCGCAATTACGGGACCCTGATCGGGGATGCCACCGCCGAGCGGGTCAAGCACGAAATCGGTTCCGCCTATCCGGGCAACGAGGTCCAGGAGATCGAGGTCAAGGGGCGCAACCTGTCGCAGGGTATCCCGCGCGCCTTTACCCTGAACAGCAACGAGGTACTGGAATCCATACAGGAACCCCTGTCCGGGATCGTGGGTGCCGTCAAGACGGCACTGGAACAGACACCGCCCGAACTGGGTGCCGACGTTGCCGAAAGGGGTATCGTGCTCACGGGAGGCGGCGCGCTACTCAGGGACCTGGACCGCCTGCTGATGGAAGAGACCGGCCTGCCGGTCGTGGTCGCCGACGACCCGTTGACCTGTGTGGCCCGTGGCGGTGGCCGCGCCCTTGAAATGATCGATGAGCGCAGCGGTGAAGTATTTGCGGTAGAATAAGCGGGATGGGGCGTACCGGTTTTCCGCGCTACTCGGTAAATTTTCGGGATTCACCATTTCAGTCAACTGTTGCCCGTTAGTGGAAGCCATCCATTAAGCTTATCTTCACACACGGTCCGCCGACGACGGCAAGGATGATCGTATTCGTCCTGGCCTCGATCGTGTTAATGACTCTGGACCACCGCCAGCAACACCTGGATTCCTTGCGCTATGGATTATCCATGGTGGTGTATCCCCTGCAATTGCTGGTCGATCTGCCATCGACCACTACAGACTGGTTCCGGGAATCGCTCTCGACCCGCCGGGCGCTGCAGGAAGAGAATGCGAGTCTGCGCACCCAATACCTGCTGCTGAAGAGCCAGGTACAGAAGTTGTCTGCCCTGGAGTCCGAGAACATTCGCCTGCGTGAATTGCTGGACTCCTCATTCCAGGTTGGTGAGCGGGTTCTGGTAGCCGAGTTGATGAGTGTCGACCTCGATCCCTACAAGCACCAGATCGGCATTAACAAGGGTGATCTGAACGAGGTATACGCCGGCCAGTCATTGCTGGATCAGGACGGGGTGATGGGCCAGATTGTTGGTGTTGGCCCGCTGTCTTCCACAGCCATGCTGATCACGGACCCGGCACACGCGATCCCCGTTCAGGTCAACCGGAACGGGCTGCGCACCATCGCGCTGGGCACCGGCAGCATCGACCGGCTGGAATTGCCCTATATTCCCAATAATGCGGATATCAGGCCCGGTGACCTGCTGGTCACCTCCGGTCTGGGTGGCCGCTTTCCGCCCGGCTATCCGGTCGCCGAGGTGACGCTCATCGAACATGACCCGGGACATGCATTTGCGCGGGTCAGCGCCGTCCCCCTGGCCCACCTCGACCGCAGCCGCGAGGTACTGCTGGTCTGGCCAATCAAGGAGACTGAAACCCTCCCGGAGGCCTTTGCGAACGAGGTGGCGGAGGACGAGGTCACCGAATCCGCGGCAGAATCAACGAGCGGGGAGGATGAAGCCGGCACGGCGGCCCGGGTCGTGGGCGAGTACACCACTTCCAGGGGAACCCGGCCATGATGCTGACCAGGCGGCATGGCGGCAGCATGATCATCTTTTCCTTCATTGTTGCCCTGATCCTGACCATCATACCGCTACCCGATTGGGCACGCCTGGTGCGCCCGGACTGGGTGGGACTGGTGCTGATTTACTGGTGCCTTGCCCTTCCCGATCGTGTGGGGGTCAGCTATGCCTTCATCCTGGGCCTGCTGGTTGATATCCTCACCGGCGCCCTGCTGGGCCAGAATGCCCTTGGCCTGACGATCGTGGCCTACCTTACCCTGAACCTGCACCAGCGACTGCGACTGTATCCCGTCTGGCAACAGTCCCTGACCGTACTCCTGTTACTGGCGATCCATCAATTGCTGAACCTGTGGATCACCCGGGTAATCGGACGCCCGCCCCAGAACTGGACCTACTGGATACCCTCCATTGCGGGCATGCTGATCTGGCCACTGGTTTTCCTCAGCCTGCGTCAACTGCGCCGGCAGTTCCGAATCAATTAACCTGTCATGCCTCGCGAACTGACCCTGAAGGACCACCTGTTCGAAAGCCGGTTGTTCATGAGCCGCGCCATTATCCTGCTCGTCTTCTGTGCCTTGCTGGTCCTGATCCTTTTTTCCCGCCTGTTCTACCTGCAGGTGATCGCGCATGATCATTTCATCACACTTTCCGATGATAACCGGGTCAAGATCCTGCCTATTCCACCGACCCGCGGACTGATCTACGACCGTAACGGTATCCTGCTTGCCGAGAACCTCCCGTCCTACCGCCTGGATATTACGCCGGAACAGGTCAAGGACATGCAGGCCACCCTGGATGCCCTGGACGGGATTATCGAAATCAGCGAGACGGATATCAGCCGCTTCGAAAAAATGCGCTCGCGCAAGCCGCGCTTCGAGGCAATTCCCCTGCGTTTTCACCTGAGCGACGAGGAGGTCGCCCGCTTTGCGGTCAACCGCCACCGGTTTCCCGGTGTGGAGATCCAGGCGGGCCTCTCCCGCCACTATCCACTGGGAGAGAGGGCCGTGCATGCGGTCGGTTATGTAGGCCGTATCAATGAAAGGGAACTGCAGACTATCTCCACCTCCAATTACAGCGGTACCTCGTACATCGGCAAGGTCGGCGTGGAGAAGACCTATGAGGATATACTGCATGGGACCGTGGGACACCAGCAGGTCGAAATCACGGCCCAGGGCCGCGCCCTGCGGGTCCTGAGCCGCACCCCCCCCATCCCGGGCAATAATCTGTATCTGACGCTGGATTCGCGTCTGCAGGCAGTCGCGGAGGATGCCTTCGGTGATTTCAGCGGGGCGGCCGTCGCTATCGATCCGCGCAATGGCGACGTCCTCGCCTTCGTCAGCCGTCCCACCTACGATCCCAATCCCTTTGTCAACGGGATCGAGGTTGCCGATTATCGTGCCCTGCAGCAGGATAAATACCAGCCACTATTCAACCGCGCCCTGCGTGGCCAGTACCCCCCGGGTTCTACCCTGAAACCCTTCGTGGGTCTTGCCGGGCTGGAGATGGGCCTGACCAACCCCGGCACTGGCACCTATTGCCCGGGTTATTACACCCTGCCCAACCGCAAGCGCAAATTCCGTGACTGGAAGCGCTGGGGACATGGCCCGGTTGACCTGAACACCGCCATCACCCAGTCCTGTGATGTCTATTTCTACGACCTCGCCCTGTCCATGGGCATCGACCGGATCTACGAATATCTCCATCACTTCGGTTTCGGGGAACAGACCCGGATCGATATACAGGGCGAACTCCCCGGTCTGCTGCCTTCCCGGGAATGGAAGCGCCGCAATCGCAACGAACCCTGGTTCCCGGGTGAAACCATCATTACCGGGATCGGCCAGGGCTTCACCCTTTCCACACCGCTGCAACTGGCCTCCGCCACAGCGGCCATTGCCAATCTGGGCAATCGCATGCAACCCAGGATCGTGCTGGCCCGGCAGGCAGTGGGGGATGACTCCCTGATCCCCAGCCTGGTGGAAGTGTCCGAGACCATCACCATCCAGAATCCCGACAACTGGCACGCCGTGATGGATGCCATGGTAAACGTGGTTCATGGCGAACGGGGCACCGCGAGGCGTATCGGTGAGGACGCAAGCTATCAGATCGCCGGCAAGACCGGCACGGCCCAGGTCTTCGGACTCAAGGAAGACGAAAAATACGATGCGGAAAAGATCGATGAAAAACTCCGCGATCATGCCCTGTTCATCGCCTACGCACCGGTCGAAAACCCGCGCATTGCGGTAGCGGTTATCGTTGAGAACGGGGGAGGTGGTGGCTCGGTCGCCGCACCCATCGCCCGGATCATACTGGATCAGTATCTGCTGGACGAGCCGGTATGAACACGATCATCAGCACCAACCGGGAGGATGCCAGCCGTCGCGGCTGGCAATACAGCCTGCATATCGATGTACCCCTCCTGCTCGGACTGACCGGCCTGTCGATCCTCGGCCTGGTGGTGCTCTACAGCGCGGGAGACAAGGACACGGAACTGCTCATGCGCCAGTTCATGCGCCTTGGTCTGGCCTACACCGTACTGATACTGACCGCACAGGTCTCACCACGACTGTTGCAGCGCATGGCACCCTGGCTGTTCGGTATCGGCATCATCCTGTTGACCGCGGTCCTGCTGGTCGGTGATACCAGCGGTGGCGCCCAGCGCTGGCTGGACTTCGGTATCGTTCGCTTCCAGCCCTCCGAGATGATGAAGATCGCGGTACCCATGATGGTCGCCTGGTATCTGGCGGATATCAGCCTGCCGCCAAACTGGTTGCATCTGCTGGGCTCGGTGGTGCTGATCCTGATACCCACCCTGCTGATCGTCAAGCAGCCGGACCTGGGAACCTCGCTGCTGATTGCCAGTTCAGGTTTTTTTGCGGTATTCCTCGCTGGCCTGCAGTGGCGCGTGCTTACCGTGATGGCGATCATTGTCTCGGCCGCCGCCCCTCTGCTCTGGCATTTCATGCGTGACTACCAGCGACAGCGGGTCATCACCTTCCTGAACCCGGAACAGGATCCACTTGGTTCCGGTTATCATATCATCCAGTCTAAGATTGCCATCGGTTCGGGCGGCATTTACGGGAAAGGCTGGCTGAACGGTACCCAGTCTCACCTCGACTTTCTGCCCGAACGCTCCACCGATTTCATCTTTGCGGTACTGGGTGAGGAATTCGGCCTGATCGGCATCCTGCTGCTGTTCGCGTTCTATACACTCGTGGTGGTGCGGGGTATCTATATAGCCACGCAGGCACAGGACACCTTCACCCGTCTGCTGGCAGGCAGCCTGTCGATGACGTTCTTCGTCTACATCATCGTCAATACCGGAATGGTGACCGGACTGCTTCCGGTGGTTGGGCTTCCCCTGCCCCTCATCAGTTACGGCGGCACATCCATCGTGACCCTGATGGCCGGATTCGGTATCCTGATGTCCATTCACACGCACCGGAAACTGTTGCCGACCTGATATGATGACAGGCCTCGAACGTACTGCTTTTGGGTGGTCATCGGATCGTCAGTATTGTTCCCGGACCGGGAGCCGGCTTCACCACCAGTTTGACAGAATGAAAGTTATTTTCCGGACTTATGCAGACTTTCACTGTAAGCGAAGTTCCGGCTCAATGTTGCAGGCCCTGGCAAAGACCGGGTACATACAGGGGGATCTTGCCGTGAAGACTGCGGGTTCGACCCCATTCACTCATAATCCGACAGACATAACGCTTGATTGACAAGGAAGGAGATCCATGAGCCACCGGCTACGGGCATGCGCCATCTTACTGTTCAGTTCTCTCGCCATGCCGGCCTGCAGCGCAACACCGCAGACCGGCGCTACGGGAGATTTCAGCAATCGCCCCGAAGTACAAACCTTTATAGACGAGATGGTGACCACACATGGTCTTGACCGGGAAGAACTGGTCACAGTATTCGACCAGGCGCAACCACGTGAGAGTATCATCGCGGCCATGACACGGCCTGCCGAGGCCAAACCCTGGTATGAATACCGACCTATTTTCCTGACCCGGAGCCGCATCGAGGGCGGGGTGAAATTCTGGAGTGAACATGCGGATATACTGAGGGCCGCGGAAGAAAAATTCGCTGTGGATGCGCAGGTTATAGTTGCCATTATCGGTGTTGAAACCCGCTACGGAGGCAATACCGGCTCCTACCGCGTACTGGATGCCCTCTCCACCCTCGCCTTCGACTATCCGCCACGTGCCAAATTCTTCCGGAGCGAACTGGAGCAGTTCCTGCTCCTGAGCCGGGAAGAGGACGTGGATGTACTGGAAGTAAAGGGCTCCTATGCCGGTGCCATGGGATATGGACAGTTCATTTCCAGCAGTTACCGGCATTACGCAGTGGATTTTGATAATGACGGAAAGCGGGACCTCTGGGACAACCCGTGGGATATCATCGGCAGTGTTGCAAACTACCTGCATGAACACAAATGGGAACTGGGCAAACCGGTCGCACGTCATGCCAGGGTGCAGGGTGATGGCTACAAGACCCTGCTCGAGAAGGGTATCAAGCCTGCCACGCCGGTCAGGGAGATGAATAAACTGGGTGTACAGACCAACCCGCCTCTCCCGGGCAACATGAAGGCTGCCTTGCTTGAACTGGAAGACAAGGGGGGACCGGAGTACTGGGTGGTGCTGAATAACTTCTATACCATCACCCGCTATAATCGCAGTCCACTCTATGCCATGGCTGTCTACCAGCTGAGCGAGGAAATACGCGCGCTATACGAAAGCAAGGGTGAGGGAAGCGAATGAGGTATCAACGGGGTATCCCGCTTGAGGACGACCTCATCAACGAAAAATGGCCGGTGAGGTAGTAAATGCACGGTCATGGCCCGACCGGTATCAACCTGGAATCATGGAGGATCAGCAGCATGAAGACTCAGGCTTTCTCTAATCCTCAAATCCTGCCCGCAGTCCTTGTCATTTGCCTGCTGGTTGTCCTGGGCGCATGCACCAGGGACAGTCCGGTGATCGAAACCAGTGACCGCGATCAGGCGCCATCCCGTCCGCCGGACCTCAGCAGGGTGCCCGATGCGGTTCCGAAAAAGGAACCACGCAGCCGCTATGGCAATCCACCCTTCTATGAAGTGTTCGGCAAACGCTACTTCACCCTGTCTTCCAGCCTGAACTACGTGGAAAAGGGCATTGCGTCATGGTACGGGACAAAATTTCACGGACGCAGGACCTCCAGCGGTGAACCCTACGACATGTACGGCATGACCGCGGCACACAAGACACTACCATTACCCACCTATGCAAGGGTCAGCAACCTGCGCAACGGCCGGTCTGTGGTATTGCGCATCAATGACCGGGGCCCTTTCCACGAAAACCGGATTATCGACCTGTCCTATGCGGCCGCCACACGGCTCGGAATCATCCGGGAAGGTACCGGACTGGTCAAGGTGGAGGCCATCGATACATCAACATCGCCCGCTGCACCCGATACCGTCGCTGCCAGCCCCCTGCCGGATGATCCTTCCATGTTCCTGCAGGTCGGGGCCTTCAGCCGGCCGGAAAACGCGGAACGCCTGCGCACCCGCCTGCAGGAAGAAAAACTGTCGCCGGTCAATATTGTCGAGGGCGAGAGTGACAACGGTCACTGGTACCGCGTCAGGATAGGCCCGATACCGTCGGTTGACGAGATCGACCGTATTTCCGCGTCCCTTGCACACCTCGGCATCGGGGAATCTCACGTGGTCATCGACTGAGAATTGCAAATTACCCGGGACAAACGGACAATGCGCGCACTACTCACTGTCACCCTGAAATACAACGAAGGCCATGAAACATAATCTGCTGCACCTAACCCTGATTTTCCTGCTGTTATTCATCAGCGGCCTCGCCCAGGCGGCAAATCTTCCGGTACCCAAACCACCCGCGATCGGCGCCCGTGCCTTCCTGCTCGAGGATTTCAACAGCGGCCAGACACTGGCCGCGAAAAACGCCGACCAGCGAATAGAACCGGCCAGTATCACCAAGCTCATGACCGCCTATGTCGTATTCAAGGAACTGCGCTCGGGGAATATCACCCTGCAGGATATGGTAACGGTCAGTGAAAAGGCATGGCGCACGCCGGGTTCACGCATGTTCATCGAGGTCGGCAAACAGGTCTCGGTAGAAGATTTGCTCCTGGGCATGATTGTGCAGTCCGGCAATGACGCCACGGTGGCACTGGCGGAGTTCGTTGCCGGCAGTGAAGACTCCTTTGCCGGACTGATGAACCGCTATGCCCAGGACCTCGGTATGAGCGAGACCAACTTCGTCAACTCGACGGGACTGCCGGATCCCGAGCACTACACCTCGGCACGCGATATTTCCACATTGACCCGGCTCATCATCCGGGAATATCCCGAATACTATGGCTGGTATTCCGAACGCGAGTTCACCTTCAACAACATCACCCAGGAAAACCGCAATAAACTGTTGTGGCGCGACGATTCCGTTGATGGCGTCAAGACCGGACACACCGACTCTGCCGGCTACTGTCTCGTCACCTCTGCGAAAAGGGAGGGGATGCGACTGATATCGGTCGTCCTCGGCACGGATAGCAAGAGTGCGCGCGCCGATACCAGCCAGGCGCTGCTCAATTACGGCTTCCGCTTCTTCGAGACCCACCTGCTGTATGACGCCGACACGGAACTGACCACGACCCGCATCTGGAAAGGCGCGGTAGAGACCATACCCGTGGGCCTCAGCCGACCGCTGCATGTCACGATCCCGCGCGGACAGTACGAGCAGCTCGATGCCTCCATGACCATCGAGAACCGCATCATCGCACCGGTCAGCCATGGCCAGGTCCTGGGCACGGTATCAGTCCGGCTGGGGGATAGCGATGTCAGTGAAACACCCCTGGTGGCATTGCAGGATGTCGGTGAGGGTTCCATCTGGCAGCGCGTCATCGACGAGGCGCTGCTCTATTTCGAGTAAGCGGTAAGGCTGATGCCAACAGTCTATCTGAACGGCAGTTACCTGCCGGAAGAAGAGGCGCTCATCCCCGTAATGGACAGGGGATTCCTGTTCGGGGACGGTGTCTATGAAGTCATCCCGGTTTATGGCAGGCGACTGTTCCGTCTCGCACAGCATTTACAGCGGCTGCAGAACAGTCTCGATGCGATACGAATCGTCAACCCCCTGCAGGAATCGGCGTGGACCGAGGTACTGGAAGAGATCGTGTGCCGCAATGACGGCGATGACCAGGCCGTTTACCTGCAGGTAACCCGGGGACCCGCGGCGAGACGTGACCACAGTTTTCCCGATCAGCCGCAACCCACCGTATTCGTGATGAGCACACCGGTGACTACTGCCGGCACAGAAACCGGGACAGCGGGCATCACCGCCATTACCCTGCCCGATACACGCTGGCAGTTTTGCAATATCAAGGCCATTACCCTGTTACCGAATGTCCTGCTTCGTCAACAGGCCGTGGATGCAGGAACCGCGGAGGCAATCCTGATCCGCGACGGCTTGGCCACGGAAGGTGCGGCCAGCAATCTGTTCATCACCAGGGACGGCAGTCTGATCACCCCACCCAATGGGCCAACGCTGCTTCCGGGGATCACGCGTGATCTGATCCTGGAGCTGGCCCGGAAAAATGATATCCCCTGCCGGGAGGAAGACATCCCCCAGCCGGAGCTGCGGGACGCGGATGAAGTCTGGCTGACCAGTTCCACCCGGGAGATCTCCCCGGTGACCCGAATCGATGACAGGCCGGTCGGAGACGGGAATCCCGGCCCCGTATGGCGGCGCATGATCGACCTGTACCAGGAATACAAGGAAGCGGTCCGCAGGGGCGAGGCGGTCTGAGCAGAAAATGGCGGACGGAATCAGGGCAGTCGATCCCCCCCGTCGCTGCAAGATCCCGGTCCGGAAACCGATATAGCCGCCTGATTGACGGGACAAACTGAATATTTCCCGTAGAATCGATACCCCGCTGCTTCGCCAGCTGCACGACCCCGCGGTAGAGAAAGCCTGTTCTTCATTTCTACGATACAATAAAAGCAAACCAGCCCTTTCACTCTCATTCCAACGAGGCAATCCTGTCATGACAACAAAGCCGATATTCCGCTACACGCTGTTTCTCCTGCTGTGCCAGCTTCCGTGGCTGGCACATGCCGACGCAAAATCCCATCGACAGGCCGTCGAACGCCTCCTGGAGCTGACGGATATGGAACAGAAGATCAATGAAAGTGTGGAGACGGTACTCGCCCTGCAACTGCAGCAGAATCCGCAACTCGGTGCACATCGGGACCTGGTGCAGAGTTTCCTGGAGCGGCAGATCGGCTGGGAGAATATGCGCGAGCCAGTCACGGAGATGTATCTCGCCGAATTTACCGAGGCGGAATTGAAGGAAATGAATAAATTCTACAGTTCACCCACCGGACAGAAGGTAATCAAGCAACTCCCTGTCCTGGTACAAAAGCGCAATCAGCTGGCCATGCAGCGGCTTCAGGAAAATATCGGGGAGCTGCAGAAGGAACTCAATGCCGCTGCAGAACATTAAAGGTGTCAGGAACCTTTTCTCAAGATACAGGCGCCTGAATAAAGGTTCCTGACACCATTAACGGCTTATTTAACACAGTCGGGGACGTGAAACTCCTCGTCCAGACCATAGACCTCGTCGTAGACGCCATCGCAATCGCTGTCGCGAATGACGTAGTTGCGTACCCCGGTGCTCTTGTCCTGGGTATCCAGGCTCCAGGCCCACAGCCGTCCATTGGTGGTCATGCTGAATATACTGTCACCCTGCGGATTCATGTATTGCCGGATATGGGTCTCATTGGTCCCGTCACCGTCACCATCGGCATCCCGTTCGAAATGCAAGTTGAATCCTTCCAGGTTCGGAGGATCGAAGGTCCCGGCATATACCGCCTGCAGGCCACAGGTGAGTAGCGTAAAAAACGCCACCCGGTGTATTGCGGCTCGTATGCGCATCCGGCCTTCCTGATACGAAACAGTGACAGGCGTTGGCCTCGGCTTACCGGCTGTCTGCCGGTTCGGAAAATCATGGATCATGGTTCTGGCCTGATTGATACAACTGCAAGCGTTACCGGTCGGACGGCATGAAAGGAGAAAACCGACGTATCGTGTGTCGGGAGAACATGCTTCCAACCGGACTGTGGATATTCAGTATTTCCCACTGACACATCCTGAGACAACTGTACAATACTTTCTACCGTCTTGCAGGATGAACCCGCATCGCTTCACCATCGGCATGTCGTACGGGTAGCGCATTTCTATACGACTACCAGCCGGTCTTTTTGACGCCACCCTTCTCAAACGGGTATTTGCCCCGAATCCAGCCCTCGAAGCTGCCATCGAGGTGATAGACATTCCTGATATCGTTGCCATACAGGATGGGCTCCGCATCACGGGTCCTCGATCCGTTGAGGCAGTAGATCAATACCCC
>JARFQV010000008.1 GCA_029287615.1 Pseudomonadota bacterium
GTTATCAGGGTGCTGGCACTGGGGGGATCTACTACCTATGGCTCAAGGCTGGAACGTGAACAGGCGTACCCGGCAGTACTGGGACAAATGCTGGAGCATCGATATCCGCAAGCACAGTTCGAGATCTTTAACGCGGGTGTGCCGTGGCATACCTCGATGCACAGTCTGCTGAGATATGTGGCCCTCTATGCCGACTGGGAGCCGGATATTGTGATTGTCATGCATGCATTCAATGACATCTTCCAGGCATCAGAAGGCAAGCTCGCCTCAGGCGGATTTCGTGGCGATTATGGTCATTTCTTCGGTGCGCTGGGGCTGCGTGTAAATCCAAGGGATCAGTTTACTGATGATGTGCGGCGGCTGCTTGTAAACAACTGGCTTTCCAGAACCTGGTATTCAGACGTTTTCCAGAGAGAACCAGCGCCCGAAAGAAAACCGGTGGATCTGCTTCGTGCCTTGCCGTCTTTCAGTCGCAATCTATGTCAACTCGTCAGGCGGGCAAACGATGATGGGGCTGACGTTGTGTTGCTTACCCAGCCCAGCCTATATCGGGAAGAAATGTCGCAGGAAGAGATTGGCAAGTTGTTTTATGATTATTATTACCGTGATTATGCAGTTGTTCCGGCAATCCACGAGCAATCACGCGCCATGGAAAATTTCAACCGGGCGACACGGGATGTAGCGAAGAGTTGTGGTGCGATGCTTGTTGACCTCGAGCAGCATATCCCGAGAAAAACCGAGTACATGTATGATGATGTCCACTATACGGTCAGTGGTGCGAATCTCGTTGCCAGCAAACTGCTGGATCTGGTCCCCTGGGCAGACCATGTATTACCGGAAGGAACCCGCGAACAGCAGTGAATGACATGTCCTGCCTCGCTGGTTTTCCAGTCTGTATAGTGCAAGCGCACATCATGCCTGTGGATGCTCGAACCTGTAATCGAAAAACCTGATATCGTTTTTATGTTTCTCTGCGACTATTGCCTTGCTATCTTCATCGAAATATTCAGAATAATGATGATTTTTCTGTCGCATGCCGGATTTCAGTCGCGGTAGTGAGCAATTATCAAGTCCCAGTTTCCTGCAGATTTCGCTGAAGTCCTCAGAGAGCCGTTCATAGCGGATAGCCTGATCAATGCAAAGCTCGTCATCGAGAATGTAAAAACGGTCGTTGTTTGTCCACTGATCGCTCCTGAGAAAGCTGTCAAACTTGTTCTTGACCTGTTCCAGTTCGTTGAACGGGATTCCCAGATAGTGGTAGAAACGCTTGCGGGGTATGAGTTCAGGGTCCTGCCTTTTTTTCCAGAAAAAATCCGATATGATCCTGTCCCAGGGATTTCTGGTGATGCTGAATTTGAAATAGCCGTTCCATACCTCATCGGGAACCATGCCCTTTATCGTGGCAGCATCCACGTGTTGCAAATTAGGCAAGTCAAGCCTGATAAATTCTTCTGCATTCATTGACTGATGCATGAACCGTCCGTTCTCGTCCCGGTTATGCCTGTAGTCATTGATCGGTGTTACCACATCATCGCCACTACAGTATTGCGACAGGGCAGATTCAATACTGGTTCCGGCAGTTTTTTCCGATTTGATAAAAATAAACTTGTGCGTATGTGAAATTATCATAATTCAGACTCTTGACTCCACGTGTCCGGCCAGCCCTGGATTTTCAATGCATTGATGTTTGATGATGTTTATTTTGACATTGTATGTTCTCAAGTATCTGGTGAGCTCTGCCCTGTACCCCGAAGCCAGCTGCGTGCTGTGACGCATGCAGGATCTACTTCGCCTGGCTTTGATATGCACCGGCCATCTGCCGTATACCATGAAAGAGAGGAAGCCGGTGACTTTTCCCATGCAAGGTCTATGTCTCCGTTGGTACTGTTGATGACAAGTAATTCCATCGTACCGTTTCGGCTCAGGTTAACTATACGTACACGGTGATCTGCAGGTGACGGGCAGGGAAGTTGCTGTGATTTCTGTACTGCTTCGTGATCCGCGCCCAGTAATGAGGGTGGCAAGCCCAGTTTGGCATCCTCGGCGCACAGAATCGCTTCTGCGAGATAGTTCCGGTATGCAGGCTCGTTATTCAATGTACAGATATTGTACATTGCTTCAACCCATACCACTACAGCAAACTGCTGCCGGTTTCGCGCTTTTACCTCGGCCCAGTACTCCATGATACTGGTACCCGTTACGGCCAGGATCGCATTATCAAGAATTTCAGTGAGGTCTTCATCAGGAAAACATCGCCAGTATCTGGCAAGATCCATGACATTGACTGCTGGATAGTTAAAGTCACAATGCGGCATTGACAGGTGCCGTTCAATCAAACCACCGGGCATGACGAATCTGGGGAAGGTTCTTTTGATCCTGTGAACCTGTGGAGTCAGGTACATCCACGTCAGGCGCTTGATTGCACGCGGCAGGAATGACAGTCGCTCGGCCTTCGATGCAGGAAGCAGCGTTAAACCAATGGCCCGGTAAACAATTCGGTAAAGAAGTTCAGCAGGCCTCAGGGCCAGGACTGCTTTTGTTGCCGATCGGGCAGACTGTACAAGATGGTCAAACCGTGTGTCGCCGGTAACGTCACAATACCGCTTGAGTGCGACAATGGTATCCAGATGTGTGTTAAGGATCAGTTTGTTGGTGGGCGATTTTCCGAAGATGCGATTGGGTATCCATCGGGAGCCGGTTTGTTTGCATAATTCGTCCATTAGTTCGGGGCTGTCTTCAAGAGAATCATGCAAGAACCATGTGCCGATGTCTGTCTCGTCTCTTTGACGGGAGATAAATTCTGCGCCCCGTTCCAGGGACTCGCTGACTATCGCTTCAGGCCATTCATCCATGCCTGCCTCAAGCAGGAGCAATGCACCATTGTGAAATCTGTAATGGGACTCCATCTGGTCAGTCCATTCGCCATGATACCAGCCGCCATCCTCATCCTGGCGAGTAATCACTGAGAACAGAATCTGACGTTTCAGAAGATTGTAGATTAGTTTACCAGTAGCAAGTTCAAGCCCGTCCATGGTGACAAACAGTGAATACGCATCCAGTTCGGAGCATATCTTCCACATGCGGGGCCAGATAAACCGGTTTGTGTATACATTGCCATGGACAAGGTAAAGGTAAATATCGGCCAGAATGCTGTAATCGGTTTGTGAGTTCCAGAGATATATTTGTTGTGTTTCAAGGTTAAGTAACTGCTCGAGTTCTTTCACTGCGCCGGCAGATTCCTGACTGAATCTCCAGAGTGTAATATCAACCAGTGCATTTTCAGGGACTGAAATTGTTACAATTAATTCCGTTGCTGAGGCGCTGAAGCCTGTAACCGCTGCACTTGATTCCGTCAGGATGCGTTTATTAGCGTCCTGCGTACGGGATACCGGAGCCTGGGGTATCCAGTATGAGGGCATGTCCGGGTCTGCAGGCTTCAGTAACCACCCCCCTGAATTGCAGATTTCTGCCTGATACTCTCCCTGTAGCTGGAATGCAGCAGTCCGGGCTACACCGGTTGCCATGCGCAGAAAACAGCAGGACGCTCCGTCATGGTCAGGGAACTCGTCCAGCAGGAGAATTGTATCTCCCTGGAGTTTCTGTTGTGATCGCGTAAATACACCCGTGTCGATCATGCGATCGGAACCAGGCCCGGTAGCTGCATGGAATAATTGATCCAGATAGTATTTTTCCTGCCCTGGGAGAGGTGTACTGTCGGTTGTCATCGGGTCCTGTCCAATCCGGAGTTGTCCGGGTTCGCATTGATTCGTGAAATGCAAGATTTGAAGTCACTGTGGATATGGTCTATGCAAGTCGGTGCATGTATTTGGCGGGATGTCTGAGATTTCCCTGGTCAGTATGGTATTTCATTGAAATTTCCAGTGTCCAGCCTACGATGCGCCGAGTCCGGAAGCACTGGTTATTTGTGTCTTTCTTCGATGTCCATGCATTTCACCCAGCGCTGCTGCAGTTCGTACGAGATAAAAGCGCCTTCGGTTGGTACGAACAGATGTCAAAACAGCGACAAGGTACTTGCCGAGTTTTCTGTACAGGTAGAGCGGTACACGACCATTTGGTGTATTTCTTATCCCGACTGTTGCCGATGAGCGCATGAATGACTTTTTTATCAGATAGGATATGCTGAATCGTCCGGTGTCTACGTAGTGGTATTGCAGAATTGACGGGACGTACTGCAAGCGGGCTCCGAGGCTTTGAGCACGCAGGACCCAGTCCAGATCTTCCGATCCACCCAGATCATGACCCGTAGGTCCAAGTTCGGTGCTAAAAGTGCCAACCTGCCTGAGCAATGCTCCGCGAATGATAAGGTTCCCTCCACCGGGAATTGCAGTTTCCGGTGTAAGCAGGCGTGGTATATCGCCCTGGTCGAAACGGGGGACTGGCAGTGGATAGATGCGATAGGGGCCTGTGTCATGCACCCAGGAAGGCTCGGAACCATCCCAGTCCGGTAGAATGCGCCCGCAAAACAGATCTGCATCTGCATTTTTATCTGCAGCAAGACATACATTGGCCAGATAGTCAGGGTCAATCCGGTGATCATCATCCACGAAAGCAACCAGATCTGAATCAATCAGTGGTATTGCACGATTCAGCGCATTGGATTTTCCTGGTACCGGCTCTTCTATCCATCTGATTGCAGGTCCGGTCTTGTTCCTTTCCACCATATTTTCAATGCATTCAATGCTGTTGTCAGTGCAGGCATTGACAACCACCAGAATATCCACAGACCATTCATCCGGTTGACGGGCTGAAACAAGGTGAAGCAGGGTGCGTTCCAGCAATGGTGCCCGGTTATGTGTACATATCAGTACAGTTAGCGAGGGCATATTCATGCTGTCCATACAGATGTTGTCCTGACCCATGACTGGATGTACATTGTTACCGGCTTATCCATCCCTTGATGTATCCAATAAAGTAGGCCACGTTCATTTCCAGCCTGAGGGAATGATCCTTGCCGGTGCTAAACCTGACCTGCAATGCCTTCCCGGTTGCACGTGTCAGCTGTCCAAAGAGATATCTGGGTGGTATGCGAGATTCCCTGTCGCGTTTTCTTGAACCCTCAATCATTCCCTGCCGATAGTGCAGGTCCAGGAAATAGCTCCTGCGTAATTTATCAGCCCGGATTCTGTGGTATATGGTTGCATCCGGTACCCATCGCACCGTGTAGCTGTTGTCGATAAGGCGGCGGTAAAACTCGGTGTCCTCACCCCCTGCGTTAACTTTGCCTTTACGACCGAGTTCAGAGTCAAATTCACCGATTGTGTCGAATATCTCTGTCCTTACCGCGAAATTACCCCCATAGAATGTTGTAGCAGGATCGGTCAGCCATTGACCATCTCCATGGTCCAAGCGTCCCAGAAACCCCAGTAATTCGTCCTGCAGCCAGGATGGGCGTTCTCCATGTTCGAAAATAACCTCGATGGTTCCGCCAAGGGCATCGGGTGAATGCTTCAGCATGTCACGTTCGTATGCAACAAGCCACTGGGG
>JARFQV010000013.1 GCA_029287615.1 Pseudomonadota bacterium
CGTCCCTATCTCACCATGGATTTCCGCACCGAGGCCGATATCCTCCGGGCCCTGGGCCGGATCGTGGGTAATGGTCACCTGCACAAGGGATACAAGCCTGTGCACTGGTGTACGGACTGTGGTTCCGCGCTGGCCGAGGCCGAGGTTGAATACGAGGACAAGGATTCCTGCGCCATCGATGTGCGTTTCCCGGCACTGAATGAAGAGGTAGTACTGGCGCGCTGTCATCATGTCGAGGGCCATTCCGGGCATGGCCCGCTCTCGGCAGTGATCTGGACCACCACGCCCTGGACACTGCCGGCAAACCGCGGCGTGGCCCTCAATCCGGAACTGGACTACGCCATCGTGCAGTGTGATACCGGTCATGGTCCCGAGCGCCTGTTGCTCGCCGATGCCCTGCTCAAGGACGCCATGCTGCGCTACGATACCGATTCGTATCAGGTCATCGCCTATTGCAAGGGAAAGGATCTGGAGGGAGTGAAGCTGTCCCATCCCTTCTACGAGCGGGAGGTGCCGGTCATCCTGGGCGACCATGTGACCCTGGAGACAGGCACCGGCGCGGTGCACACCGCACCCGGGCATGGCCAGGAAGACTATGCCGTGGGCGTTCGCTATGGCCTGCCGGTCGATAATCCCGTCGGCGGTGACGGGCGTTTCCTGCCGGATACAAGGCTGTTTGCCGGCATGCATGTCTTCGCTGCCAATGAGCATGTGATCGAGGTGCTGAAGGGCAAGGGCGCGCTGATCCATGAGGAGAAGCTGCGTCACAGCTACCCGCACTGCTGGCGCCACAAGACACCGATCATCTTCCGGGCAACCCCGCAGTGGTTTATCAGCATGGACCAGAACGGTCTGCGCGAGGCATCCCTGGCCTCGATTGAAAAGGTTGTCTGGATGCCGGACTGGGGGAAGGCGCGAATCAGGGGTATGGTCGAGAACCGGCCGGACTGGTGTATTTCGCGCCAGCGTACCTGGGGCGTGCCGATTGCCCTGTTCGTGCACAAGCAGTCAGGCAAGCTGCATCCGGACAGCACGCGCCTGATGGAAGAGATCGCACTGCAGGTGGAACGCAGTGGCATCGATGCCTGGTTCGCACTGGACCCGGCTGATCTGCTGGGTGAGGAGGCCGGGCAATACGAGAAGGTGACCGATACCCTCGATGTATGGTTCGATTCGGGGGTCAGTCACTACGCGGTGCTGGAGCAACGCGGGGAACTCGGCCTGCCGGCGGACCTGTATCTGGAGGGGTCGGACCAGCATCGCGGCTGGTTCCAGTCCTCCCTGCTGAGTGCCGTGGCCATGCGTGGAGAGGCCCCCTACCGGGCCGTACTCACCCACGGTTTTACCGTCGATGCGCGGGGACAGAAGATGTCCAAGTCGCGCGGTAATGTTGTCGCGCCCCAGAAGGTAGTGAACACCCTGGGTGCGGACATCCTGCGCCTGTGGGTCGCGGCCACCGATTATCGCGGCGAGATGTCGGTCTCCGACGAAATCCTCAAGCGAACCTCCGATGCCTATCGACGCCTGCGCAATACCGCGCGTTTCCTGCTCGCTAACCTGAACGGTTTCGATCCGGCAACCGATCTGCTGGAACCCGGACGGATGCTGGCGCTCGACCGCAGTATCGTGGCACGTGCAGCTAATCTGCAAGACAGGGTGCTCAAGGCCTATACCGAGTACGAGTTCCACCATATCTACCAGCAGGTACACAACTTCTGTTCCATGGACCTGGGCAGTTTCTATCTCGACATCGTCAAGGACCGCCAGTACACCACCCGGGCCGACAGTATTCCCCGACGCTCCACGCAGACCGCCATGTATCACGTGGCAGAGTGTCTGGTACGCTGGCTGGCCCCGATCCTCAGTTTCACGGGAGAGGAGATCTGGGGGCATCTGCCAGGGGATCGCGAGGATTCGGTGTTCCTGTCGGGCTGGTACGAATTACCGGATGGTTTCAGACCGGAGGCCGGATCGGGGGAAATGGACAGCCTGGAATACTGGAACGAGGTAATCGGCGTGCGCGATGCCGTCAGCAAGGAACTCGAGCGCCTGCGCGTGGCCGGTGAAATCGGCTCTGCGCTCGATGCCGAGGTGGATCTGTATTGCGATGAGGCAAGCCTCGCTCGTCTGTCCCTGCTGGAGGACGAGTTGCGTTTTGTACTGATTACCTCCTACGCCAGGGTGCATCCGCTGAACGAACGGCCGGAGGATGCGGTCCAGGCCGATCTGCCAGGCGCCGGTGTCTGGGTACGTGCGGTACCGTCGGTGTATGCCAAGTGTGTTCGTTGCTGGCACCACCGGGAGGATGTGGGGAACAGTGATGCGCATCCCGAACTGTGCGGGCGATGTATCGAAAACGTTGCCGGAGCGGGCGAGGCCCGGAAATATGCCTGAGTACCGGACGCACCAGCCCGGGGTCCGCTTGTGCTGAAGTGGACCTGGTTATCCCTGGTTATCATTGTTCTGGATCAGGTGACCAAATACCTGGCCAACACCCGGCTGGACTGGCACCAGCCGCTGGCGGTTCTGCCATCCCTGAACCTGTCACTGGCCTACAATACGGGTGCGGCATTCAGCTTTCTGAGCGATGCCTCCGGATGGCAGCGCTGGCTGTTTATCGTGCTGGCCATCGGGGTCAGCATCTACATCGTTTTCTGGCTGGTCCAGCTGCAGATACACCAGCGCAGGCTGGCCGTCGCACTCGCCCTGATCCTGGGCGGGGCGATCGGCAATGTCATCGACCGGGTGATCCACGGATATGTGATCGATTTCATCGACGTCTATTACCGGGACTGGCACTGGCCGGCCTTCAATGTAGCGGATTCGGCAATCACCATAGGGGCCATCCTGCTGGTCGTGGATGCCTTCAGGAACCGGCATGAGTGAGATCGGTTTGTCATGCCGGGTAATCATGCATTTCTCGCTGACGCTGGAAGACGGCACCGTGGCGGAAAGCAGTTTCGACAATGAACCGCTGGATTTTGTAATGGGGGATGGCACCCTGGCGCGTGGCCTGGAGCTTGCGCTCTTTGGTTTGAAGCCCGGTGAGCGTCAGCGGATCCTGCTGACGCCGGAGCAGGGTTGGGGACAAAGGGACGAGGGACAGATCCATACCCTGGGCAGGGACCGGTTCCCGGAGGACATGACGCTGGAGCCCGGGGTAATCATCGGTTTTACCGGTGAGGAAGGTCAGGAGATCCCCGGTCTGGTACTGGAGGCCGGAGAGGATACGGT
Organism: Pseudomonadota bacterium; assembly: GCA_029287615.1. GTDB lineage: Bacteria > Pseudomonadota > Gammaproteobacteria > UBA9214 > UBA9214 > JARFQV01. The sequence goes on from JARFQV010000013.1 coordinate 3,235, forward strand.
CAAGGTCGATTTCAACCATCCCTTGGCCGGCCATGCCATTCGCTATGATGTGGAAATACTCGATGTGATTCCGGGAGGGCAGGCAGGGGAATGAAAATCCTTCTGGCCAACCCGCGCGGGTTTTGCGCCGGTGTCGATCGCGCCATCGAGATCGTGGAGCGCGCACTCGAACTCTTCGGTGCACCCATCTATGTCCGCCACGAGGTGGTACACAACCGCTATGTGGTTGACAGTCTGCGGGCCAGGGGAACGGTTTTCGTCGATGAACTGGATGATGTGCCCGAGGGGGCGACGGTCATATTCAGCGCCCACGGTGTTTCCCGGGAGGTATCCAACCAGGCACGGATGCGCACTCTCAGGGTGTTCGACGCCACCTGCCCGCTGGTGACCAAGGTGCATCTCGCGGTCAGCCGCCACGCGAGAGACGGCCGGGAGTCCATCCTGATCGGTCATGTCGGGCACCCGGAAGTAGAGGGCACCATGGGACAGTACGACCGCTCCGGGGGGGGCGAGATGTATCTGGTGGAAAAACCCGCCGACGTGCTCAGCCTGGAGGTACGTCATCCCGATAATCTGGCCTTTGTAACCCAGACCACCCTGTCCGTGGATGACACCTCCCGGGTGATCGATGCCCTCCGGGAGCGGTTTCCGGGGATCACCGGTCCGCGCAAGGACGATATCTGTTATGCCACCCAGAACCGGCAGGATGCCGTCAAGGCCCTGGTGCATTCCTGTGATGTGATCCTGGTCGTCGGCTCACCCAACAGTTCGAATTCGAACCGCCTGCGCGAGATCGCCGGGCAATACGATATTCCGGGTTACCTGATCGATGCGGCGGATCAGATCCGTCCCGACTGGTTCGAGGGGGTGGAGACCATTGGCATAACCGCCGGGGCCTCGGCGCCGGAGGTGCTGGTCACCGCGGTGATTGAACGATTGCAGGATCTGGGTGCGGAAGTCGTCGAGGAGGCGGGGGGACGCGAGGAAAGGGTATCTTTCTCGTTGCCCCGGGCACTGCAGAGCCCGGCTGATTAACCCGCATTCCTCGCCGGACAGACCGCAATATCCCTGTCGGCCGATGCGCGGTGCTGGCCGGGGTTCCTCACGGCAGGAACCTGCCCTACCAGCATTTAATCACCGTGCCGCCCGCGCCGGTAAATCCCTTTGTACCGGCGGAGGTCAGTGTAAAGACGCCACAGTCATCACCGTCCTGTGCGCCGCCGACAACCGGTGTGGCATTGAGCGTAAAGCTCTCCGCGGCGAGCGGGTTGATCGTCAGGGTATAGTGACCATTTTCCGAGGTAGTGCTGGTATAGACGTCGGTACCGGCACCGGCGCCAATCGTGGCGCCTGTATAGGTGCCCCGGTCTGCATAGAAGCGTTCCATGCGTGCCGCGATATCCAGCAGGACAGCGGTGGCCTCGGATCGCCGCGCCTTGCGCATCTGGTCCTGATAGGTCGGGAAGCCGATGGCGGCGAGTATGGCGATCAGTGCCACCACGATCATCAGTTCGATGAGGGTAAACCCCCGGTTCCGCTGACCTGGTCTGTTCATGTTCACGTCCATCTG
>JARFQV010000019.1 GCA_029287615.1 Pseudomonadota bacterium
TTTCGTGTGACCGTACACCTTGCGGAAGGAGTACTTGCGCTTCAGGCCACGCTTGGTCCACACAAAGCCGACCAGCTTCCTGCTCTCCCGGTTGAACCGGTTGGAGTACACGGTCCGGCGGTAGGTTACCTGGCGCGAGCCGCCACCGCTGACGGCCTGGAGGGCCTGGTTGTCGAGATCAACGTTCATCTTCAGGTCATTGAGTGCGATTGTGTTCATGGTCATTTCTCCGGGGTTTCATCGTTTCAGTATCGGGTTAATGGTTCAGGGATATTGCCTGCCGCCCTTGACCTGGATATTGCAGGGCTCGTGCCAGTTTTCGATGAATCGGGAAAATAAATTATAACTATCTGTTGCAGAAGGGGATTATTATTTCTGCCGTAATCCGATGGATCGCCGGCCAGCGCCGGCCTGTATTGTTTGGTTTGGATGTACCCAACAAATAATTGCAGTCTGTTCGGGTTCCGGGAACGGTGTGGAGGAGGGCGGGCGCCGGGATACCGGTTCGCATGTTCGCTCAGGAGTTTGCATCTCCTGCCATAGTCTGCAGCGATGCCTCATCGATGAGTCTGATAGAGCCGCGACCCAGTTTGATGGCACCGTGTTGCTCGAAGTTTTTCAGGATACGACTGATTACCTCGCGAGCGGAACCAAGTTCCATGGCGATCTGCTCATGGGTCAGGTGCAGCGTGGACGGATTTTCGCCCCCGTCACGAAAGCGGCTGCGAAGGTAGCTGGCAAGGCGTTCGTGCATTTTCCGAAAAGCGATATCTCCAACCAGGGAGATGACCGAACTGAACCTGGATTTCAGCGATTGAAATGCGAAATACCGGACCGTGTCCTCCTCGGCAAGCCACTTTCTGAAGGCGGCAGCGGGCAGCATGACCGTCTCGGCATCCGATACCACTTGTGCAGTGACGCTTTCCAATCCCCCGATCAATACACAGAGTATGTTGATCGGACAGATCTCACCCGGACCAACATGGTACAGTGTGATTTCACGCCCCGTATCCATCCGGGCATAAAGGCGTATATGCCCGCTGCCTACCAGAAAGACGCGCTCGCAGGCGTCATGCTGATTGAACAGGTAGTCTCCTGTCTCCAGCGCGTTATAGGTGGCCGCATTGCTGATTTTCTCCTGCATGAATTCCGTGGAGTTGTGATAAAACGGGTATTGCATCAGTATGCCCCGCTTTATCCGCTGCAGGTCTGTTGCTTCCGGTCGCGGTGTACTACTGGCGACGTACTTTTTGTTGAAGACATCCAATCGAGCGATATTCATAGTAAGAAATCCGGATTAACTGTAAACACCCATCACGCGGGAAAGAAAGATGCGGCCTGGGGGATGGCCGCATAAACTCCACGTCAGGAGGAAAACTTCTGATGCGGTGACGGTTCAAGCCGTCGCCTGTTTTTATCTATTGAACGGGAATCGCGTTTGTGAATTCCTGTTCGTTGAGTTGACCATCCTGGTTGGCATCGGCTACATCAAAATTCAGCTCCAGGCCAGACAAGGAGTCTGCCTCGGCCTTGCTGACATACCCGTCCTGGTCACTGTCGATGTTGCCGAATTTTAGTGGCAGGTGCATAACCGGTTCGTCGGGGATAGTCACCTGCGGGCTGGTAGCCTGTGCCGCCATGGCGCATACGCTGAGAGAAAGTGCAATGATGAAATGTTTCATTGGGTTGTGCTCCATTTTGTTTGTGTGCAGCACTACAGAAGCAAACTCCGTACCAGAACTGCGAATCTGATAAAGAACAGTGGTTTGCGAAGAATTGGCTTCCGCTTACGTCGATACCACGCACGCGAGGGCCGGATTTTCGTCCCTGGCTGGCGACGCGATTCCGGCTGGCAGCGCTAACTGCCGGAAATAAGAGTATTTGATCTGTCGCCGGTTGACGACCGGGTATGTGAAACGCTAGCCGGCATCCCCCGGTTAACCCGTGCGGGGAGAATCCGGGGTCAACGGCAGGCGATGACCCGGCCTGGCCATTCTCGGACACAGCTGCACGCGCCATCCGTTCGGGATGGGTGAAAAGCTACCGTCAGGCGACCTGATTTGACGATCGATAGCGATCCGGAAAGATCGCTGATAAGGCTGCACACTCACCGTGGTGTCAGGTCGAGGAGAGGCGTGCTTCTTCGAGTGTGCCGCTGTTGAACAGGATCAGTACCCAGGCGTCACTGTCCTGTGCATGGCGCAGTATGTAGATACCGCCATCATCACCCCGTATCTTGAAATAGCTATGCTGCGGGTCCAGCCAGCGGTCGATGATCTCGATCGCCTTGATTTCACGCTTGCCGATGAAAAAGCGCCGTGGTGATTCTTCCGCCTTGTGACCGGCGTAGCATTCGACCCTGAAGGTGTCTGTAGTATCTTCCTGATAACCGGATTCGGCGACCCTGTCCTGATTGTTGCTCATGTTGTTTTCCCGGAGGATCAGATTCAATACTACCCGCCTGCAGTTGCTGGAGTAATTCAACCTGCCGATCCCTGAAAGAGACCGGCATCCTACGCAAGGCAGGCTTACCGGCGGCTTACCCGGGGCAGAGCCGGGTTATCCAGCAGCCGGTCTGCCCCCTCGCTTCCTGCCTGCTGACTTATTCGAATTCGGCCTGCTCGATCTCAAGCACCGCGAGACTGATGTGTCTGCCTACCTCATCGCTAAAACCCGACCATTCCTTGTAAGCCGACAGGCTCTCGACAACCGTATCCTTCATCTCGAAATCACTGAGCCCCTCTTCGTACAACTCAGCCACCTTTGCATACAGTACCTCCAGATAATTACAGAAGGGTTCGATGACTTCCGGTCCCCCCGAGTCGCCATGACCGGGAATGTAGTGTTTCATCTTGAGATCCAGTGCCTGTCGACAGGCCGCGATATTGCCCCTGAACGATGCGTCGTCCATCCGGCCTATGCGTTGGTAGAGTGCGTTATCGCCCGTTGCCAGAAGTGAGTCCTCAACCACCTCGACCATTGCGTCGGTTTTGGTGTGCGCCCAGTCTGACAGGTAGATCCTGAACGTCACATCACCCACCCTGATCTCCTGGCCATCTTCCAGGACCTGATCGGGAATTACCGCTTCCGTACCCTTTGAGGCACCCTCCGTCAGCCGCAGCATCATTTCAACCCAGCTTTCAGCCTGACCCGCGTGGGCCTGCTCGATCATCACGGGGTGCGCAAAAAATTTTGCGGCGGGATAGATTTCGCGGATGGCCTGATTGCCAAGCCAGTGGTCGCCGTGGATATGCGAGGCGAAAACATGCGTGACTGGTTTCTCCGTTACCTTCCTGATCTGCCGCAGGACCATGCGTCCCGTCTCCAGCGTTGATCCGGGATCGATCACCGCAACACCGTCACTGGTCACCACGAAGGCCGGGTTGTTCATAAATCCCTTGTTCTCCGGATTGGGTAATTCCCTCGGCCCATGGATTACCCAGACCCGATCGGTGATCTTGACGGCGGGATAATCCGGTAGCGCATTGTCTCCCCTTGCGGCCAGTGACGCCGCAAGCAGGAAGAGTGCAAGACACGTGGTTGAAAGTTTCATGATAGTACCCTCTAGCAAATCGTTCTGATTCGGTTTCTGTACCCGGTCCCGTCCTTCCGCGGGTCTGGTGCCTGATTCGAATCCCGAATTGTCATCTCGATCCATCCCTGCATCCGTGGTGCATTCCATAACCGCCATGCGATATTCAATGCAGACTTTCGATCACAGGGCCAAGCACCTTTTCTGTCAGGATTGCTACCGCTTCCGGTTTATCTTTGCTTGATGCTGATCAGGGCAGGCGTGATCCAGGTGCCATTACACCTGGGACACTTTCCGGGCTTGTGCAATTTGTCCTTCTGGAAAGTGAAGCCACATTTCCTGCAGGCAGCAGGAATTATCATAGCATGATACGGCATGTGCCTGAGCGGCCTGATCAGGTGGTGCAGATCATCTTCCAGTATCTTCGGCTGGATGCCCAGTCGCTGGGCCAGTTCATGGAGGGAGGTCGGCTGCTCATGCAGCACATCGATCAGGTCCTTTCTAAACATGAATGAACATACAGGCGTTTCAATCATCTGGCCGGATATCGTCGGGATGGCAGCATTGCGATACCGAATTCCCGTATTGTATATCGGGTAGGCAGATTTCGATGATGTCGCGCGTTTGGACTATTCACTGCGTCAGCCCACGGGGCATATCCCTGTCATGGTGGCGATGGAAGAAGCCCGCATCCGGGAAGCAATCATGCTGGCCTTTTTCCGTTTGCGGATCTCATCATGAGTGACGAAGCTGGATGTACCCCTCGTCGATTCTCCAACCGGCTCAGTCAACTGGCGTCTCGCTGACACGTGCATGCCGTCCGTGCAAGCTACTGGATCGATCCGGTAGGGTGGAGGGGTTGGGCCATTGGGGCAGCGGGCCCGTTCACACCGCCTGCTGCAGCATCGGCTCAGGCAAAATACGGGTACTGTCCCGGGGTACCGGCAAGGCTGTAATCCGGGACCGGGCGGGCGCTGGTAGTCGGTGGCCGGGTCGTCAATAAGGGTGTATTACATTAACTATAAAATATAATAACAATAAGTTAAAACACAATAATAATGTAAATTATAGATATGGGATTCGGTTCTGCACCACGCCGATCGAACACAAGCCTATTGCGCATGGGCAACAACCGGCGCAACATTTGTCACTCATTCCTGTCTCGTCCCGGATTATGTATAGCAGAACGGTGGGTTACGATCTCATTGGTGATATCCATGGGTGCAGTCGTACCCTGAAGGCACTGCTCGGGCGGCTTGGGTATTCCTGCGTGGATGGTGTGTACCGGCACCCGTCTCGCCGGGTGATCTTTCTGGGTGATTTCATTGACCGGGGGTCCGGTCAGTGCGAGGTTGTCGCGATCGCTAAGTCGATGGTGGATGCCGGCACGGCCCTGTCGGTGATGGGTAATCATGAATTCAATGCGATCGCCTACCATACCCGGGATCCTGTCACGGGCGGTTATCTGCGCGAGCACTCCACCAGGAATGCCCGTCAGCACCGGGCATTTCTGGATGCCTATGGCAACCGGCCGGTGGACTACCGGGCAGTAATCGACTGGTTCCGGACCTTGCCCCTGTGGCTGGACCTGGGTGCCCTGAGAGTGATCCATGCCTGCTGGGATCGAACCTGGATAGAAAGGATACAGGGGTACCAGGCTGGAGGCCGGCTGCTGGGTGAGAAACTCCTGCTGGAGTCATGCCGTGAGTCGACCTGGCAGTTTGAAGCGATCGAAACCCTTCTGAAGGGCAAGGAGATCACCCTGCAGGATGGCGCCGGTTTTCGGGACAAGGACGGCACGCTGCGTCACAATATACGGGTTCGCTGGTGGGACCGGACGGCATCGACCTACCGGCAGGCCTTCCTGGGTCCGGAAGGTGGCAGGACGCACATCCCTGACGATGAGATCACCGGCGATCACCTGGTGGAGTACGCTCATGACGAACCACCTGTTTTTCTTGGGCATTACTGGCTGGAGGGAACCCCGACGGTACTGGCAGACAATATCGCCTGCCTGGATTACAGTGCGGAGAAACCCGGGGGAAAACTGGTGGCCTACCGGTGGAGCGGGGAGAAACAACTGGAAAGCAAAAACCTTGTGTGGGTCGACCGGGCCGAAACCGGGGCGAACGGCTGATCACTTAACCCGCATTTCTCACCAGTCGGCGCGGAGATCACGAAGCAGATTTGTTTTCACAAGGGATTTTCTGACTGAGCGGAATACCCGTGTGTATTTCCGAGGGAAGAAAATCCCTTGTGGGAACAA
>JARFQV010000035.1 GCA_029287615.1 Pseudomonadota bacterium
TCAATCCCGCTCTCCGCCCCTTGCGGGTCCAGGGATATATAGGCATTTCCAAACAAACCCGGGCCCACCGCGTTGATGAATGTCATCAACCGCGGCCCGGAGCGCCAGTTGCGGGTGAGTGGATCGGCGACGTCCTGATTCTGGTCGATCAGTGCCTCGAACAATCTTGGGTCGGCGCCCTGAAAACCCATGATCGCCTGCTTGAGATCACCGACCACCAGGGTCGGCACACCGGCCTTCTTCAACTGCCACAACAGTGAAAACTGTAACGGATTGGTGTCCTGGAATTCATCGACCACCAGGCAGTCGATGCGTTTCACCAGGGTATCCAGCACATCTGGTCGTTCGCGCAGCACCTCACCGGCCATGGCGATCATGTCACTGTAGTCAACCAGCCCCGCATCACGTTTCGCATCCGCATAATGAACCAGTACATCCTGTCCCGCAGCAAGTAGCGTTTCGATATGCGTAATGGCATGGGCGAGGGGACCCGGGTGCCTGGGCAGCGCATTGGCTGCCTGCATGACGGCACCGGCAAGCTCGTCATACCCATCAGGTAGCGGTGTGCCACGCCTTGATTGCCGCATCGACCGAAGCCCCTTCCACAAGTTCCACTCAGTGGACAGTGTGTCAAGCCTCAGGGCGCCGTGTAAATTACGATAGTCACGTCGCAGTTCCTTTTCGGCTGTGTCAGAGGTACCGCATTCCCGGGAGAGGCTCTCGGGGAAGGCCGCTAACAGTTTATTTACCGCTGCATGCAGTGCGGCGGTCAGTACCTTGCCATCACCGGTTCTCCCGTACCGTGTACGGATCCAATCGGCGGCCTGTGCGGCATAGGCTGTGCTCTCTTCCCGCCAGCCAAGCGAGCGAAGCCGGGAGACAATGCCCAGTAACTCATCCCGAAAAACTTCCTCGGCGCTTCTCTCTGAAATGAAATCGAATTTGTATCCATACAGGGCCAGATTGGAGGTAATGATATTGGCCTTGTCCGTTCGCGCCAGCGCAAGGCGTATCAGGGTATTCTCCTCGTCTTCGTTTAGAAGCCGGGGCCGGGGGGAAAGCCCGGCATCGAATGCAAATTCAGTCAGCAGCCGCAATCCGAAACCGTGTATGGTCGAGATGTAGGCCTGATCCAGCCTGAGAGCATCTTCCAGGCGTCCGAGACCCAGTAGTTTGGTGCGGATGCGTTCCCGCAATTCGGCAGCCGCCGCCTCGGTAAAGGTCACCGCCACGATTCGCTCGGGGGCGATCCTGCCCTCGACAACCCAGTCACCGAGTTGCTGCTGGATGGTATAGGTCTTTCCGGATCCAGCCCCGGCCGGCACAAGGGTAAGCGATGGCAAGGTCATTCCGCCTCCCCGGCCTCATCAGGCAAGGTGAACAGTGGTATCAGGGGACTGTTCTCCAGTGCATAGGGTTTCAGACCGGCCTGCTTTTCGAAAAAAACGGCATCCCCTTCCCGGTTGAGCCTCAGAAAACCTGCCTGTACCTTTTGCAGGCTTCCTTCGATCAGTTCGATGGCATGACCGGCAACGTCGCCCTCCAGCGCCTCCCAGCCAGGTATCCCGCCTGACTCGATCAGCACTGAATCGGATAACGCCGTTTGATCGTTCAACAGGTAGTAGACGATACCGGTCTGAACCGCACCCTTCAGGCGACGGATCAATTCGGTGTTTTCTCTATCTTTGGGACCACCGGTCTGCAACATAGTCCGGTACAGGCTCGCCTGGCTGTCATACCCACGCTGCATACGTGGCCTGCGACTCCTCGAACTGGAACGCTTGTAGTCCACTACCAGCAGGCGATTATTGGGTAGCCCCAGCAAGACGTCCGCCTGACCATGAATCGGGACACCATCGAGGTTACCTGCCAGCCATTCTTCACTACCCAGCACCTCGGCATTAAGCGCGGACAAGATCTCTCTCCACGCCAGAGCCGCTTTGGTGATCCCGGCTGACAGATGTTGCCGCTCCACTCGCCACTGCGCCGCCCTCAGGAAAGGAGCATGTCGCCGGATCGCCACATCAAGCAGCGAACTTACCTTGGTTTCTATTTTATTTATTTCAATGAGTAGCGATTCATTGTTAAACAAGTTTTCAAAGACTTCGTGCGCCAGTGTGCCCAGCAGCATGACGTTGGCGCCCTCCGGCATCCATCCAAGTGGTTCGGCGTGCAGCCGCCGTAACAACCAGGCCAGGGGGGATACCATCAGCGTCTCCAGGCTACTGGGTGATTCCGGTTTTTGCCCCCCGTTGGCATTGGTGCGAAGCGCCAACAAATCCCGATCGAACTCGATGTCGCTTGCAACGATCGGTCGCGGTGGCTTCGGGATACCGGGTTTCGTCTGAGCCAGATAATGGATATGCTCCCGATCCGCGACCGCATCCAGTTGAAGGACCAGGTCTTCTGGAGTGTCAATCGCCTTTGGAGGGTCGAATAACTGATACATGAATACCAGGCTTTCGGATGGAGCCTGATCCGCACCATGAGGATCCCTATGCGGCACGAGGAAGCGGGCAGAATCGGAGACGGCTGCCAATTGCCGCCTGAAGCGTGCCCGCCGGCGCTGCAGTTCATCCGCAGAGGTACCGACCGGCAATCCCAGATGATCGCGAATGGCATTGAGGTCATCATCAACGAATACCGGGGACGATCCGGGTTCGGATGGATAACTGCCTTCCGCAAAGCCGAAGATCAGCAAGTGCCGAACCGGTCTCCACGGCTCGTGCCCTTCCCGCCAGACCGTAACACCCTCGAGGTTGAAATCGGGAGACTCGCCTGTAGTGATGATCTTGGGACTGGCAGCACGACGCAGCGCCGCCCAATCAATAACGGACACTGTCTCCAACAGGGTGCAGGCACTCTCAGCAGCGGCTTTAGCCTGCTGGACATGACCGGCATACTCATCCCCACCATCAAGCAGCGAGATAAATGACTGAATCGCCTGAATGAGGCTATCCGGGGTCTCGTCACCCTTCCGAAGCAGATCCAGCATGGCACAGGCATCCCTACCCGCTTTGGAGAAAGGCCGAAGCCCATAGTCTCCGTCCATGACCGTCTGTGCAAGCACCGCGCCCTCTTCCCGCGACCAGGGCATCAACGGCGAGGAGAGGCACACTGCCAACGCCATCGCCGGTGCGGGTTTCTGTCGGCAGTAGAGAAATTGGAACAGGGCCTCCCGACCCAGATCACGCTGCCAGTGTTCCACGGGCAGGCCGGATAGTGGCAATCCAGCCAGCGTGAATGCGTCCTGCACGGCAACCGAGTATTCAAATCGCTCGGGCAGCAACAGCCCGATATCGGAGTGGCGCAGATCCTCGTGTTCGGCCAACATATGCTGGACCATCCCCGCCGCCACTTCGGCCTCTTCCAGAAAGTCTCGCACACCCACCCATTGAACCGAATCATCGGATGAAGTCTTCTCCCCGGGAGGCCGGAAAAGGGCTTTCTGGAGGGTTAGCAGGCCACCGGGTACTCCAGGGAGTTGTTCCCCCGACAGGGTATCTTTCAGCACAGATGTGAGCTGCGCATCCAGAGATACCCCGGCGTCAGCATTCAGCTTTTCGATGAGCGCTGTCTGCCAGCGTGTCAGATGTGGCAATCCCTCCAGGTAATACACGCAGAGATGCTGGATGGCGTATTGAGCAGATTCTGCCAGCAATCTCCGCACCATCGACAACCTGGCTGGTAACTGCCCTTCCAGCTTCGTGTATAAGAGTGCGAGATCCTCTACATGCTTGCGTGGTCTTCGGGGGAGATTCCCGGAACCTGCAAGATCCAACTCTGAATGTGGGTCCGTGGCGGAGACTAGCTGGTAAAACACCTTCTCTACAGTGATTGCAGTCTCATGTGGTGAAACGGAGAAGCTCTCTGCCCAGAACGAACCGCGCAAGGCTTCAAGAGCTGTGTGCAATTTCTCATCCCAGTCATCACCGGCATCCGGCAGGAGATACGCGTTCCGCGCAGTCTCTACCAGTTCAGGCCAAGTACCCACCAGAATACCTGATCGCGCACTATTTTCTACCAGTGCGCGTCGGACCCGTCGTGCTGCACTGCTATCGGGAACCAGGAGATATTGTATGACCTGTACCGACAAAACATTCTCCTTCCCGATCAAGTTCCTGCCAAATTAATCACTGCCTGCTGTATGAATTTTTATGTAAATTGTACGGAAGTGATTTCAAACTCCAACGTGAGGGCATGCCTCTGAAAGATAGCATTCACTGCATTTGGGCTTTTTCGGCATGCACCAGTTACGCCCGACTTCCCATAAGGGGAGATCCAGGATACCGGGGAATTCAGGATTGATCGCTCGAGCCTGGTAGATCAGCTGATCGGCCTTTGCATCGAGGGGAACCATACCTAGTTTTGCAAAGACTCTGCGCACATGAACGTCTACTGAGATGTCGATTGAATAGTAATCACGCATAGGGACCTTGAAATCTCTGGCAAGAGATATTGGACGCCATTGTCGCGATCTTCGGCCCGATTCCACGAAATCCCAAGAAACGGTACACAAGCTCAGCACTGGAAGGGTTCCCTCGCCATATAAGCGATGCATCACCTTCGTAGACATCCCGAATTCGAGCAATCAGTTTATAGACGTTCTTGGACATTTCTTTCAGCAGCCAATGTACTGCCGGGGGTTTGTCCATCCGCGCCAGAATTTCTTTTTTGTCCAACTCCGCAAGTCGCTTGAAATCAAAGTCACCATTCAACCTTTCTCTGAGTTTACCTGGTGCCCCCCAGGCTTTCTCAGCATTGACCTGACGGTCCAACAGACATCCGATTACAAAGGCATGTGGATACTTTTCCAGATCATTCACCAGATTATCTGCATCTTGTTCACCCGTGAATTTTACCGGTTCGGGATCAGACTCAAAGAGCCTGTGGCCTTCCAGGAGCAGGAGATCACAAATTTTCTTCATCTTTTCATCGATATTTTTTTATTAGAACCCATACACGCAGACACCCAAATATGAATACTTAGCCAGAAGGTTTCGAGACGGCGCAGATCAATGACAAGTCTCCGTAATACTTGTGCATGTTATCTTGTCTGCTTCCATTAATCGGGATTCATTCAGGAATCTCCAACTCCAGAAGAGCTATACAGTTTATCCGCATAATCAAGCAACAGTTCACGCATTGCCAACCTATCCCGCCAACCTTCAGGTATTCCGCTTACACCATAAAAGGCCCCGGCGAGCTGACCATAGATCGCACCGGTTGTGTCGGCATCATCACCGAGATTAACAGCCAGCAGAGCGCCTTCGCGAAACGATGCGCTGTTGTGGAACGCCCAAAGTGCCGCCTCCAGAGATTCAACGACATAGCCGGTTCCCTTAATCTCTGGTGGATTCTTATCTTTGAATGATCCCGATGCGATTGCCGCAATCTTTGGAGTCAAACATTGGGATTCCCAGCCACCCGCAGCAGGTGTGTAATGATCGGCAAGTAATGTCTCTTTGCTTCCACCCTGCACCGCACCAACGATCAACCCACCAAGATAACGACAGGCATCGACCGCAGTGATGGTACCGTGTGTAGTACGCGAACTCTCTGCAGACAGTTGAATCGCCTCTTCCGCGTTACCCGCATATCGCAGCGGTACCGGCGCCAGTCGCATGATAGAACCATTGCCTGCGGAATGGGGATCCGTACTGCCACTGAACGGATTACCATCGCGCTCGAATCGGTACAGTGCGCTGCTCACGGTCCCGCCTATATCGAAACAATGCCCGGTACTGGAAAGGTGCCCGTTGCGCCACCAGCTAACATAACGCTTCATCTGGTCCTTTGGATCGAATCCTCCTGTTTCGATCAGACTCTCGGCCAGACACAGGGCCATCGAGGTGTCGTCTGTCCATTCGCCCGCTGCCAGTCCGAACGGACCACCACCGACGATATCAACGACAGGCTCAAACGTACCGGGCGGTTTGAATTCCAGTGTAGTACCGAGCGCATCACCAGCGGCAAGGCCAAGTAGTGCACCGCGGTACCGGCTGATACGATTGGGCATGGTATTCACTGATTCCATCGCCGGTTTGAGTGACTTAAGCTTTATTGGGTAGGCATGTTGCTATTGCTAGATCAACGCAGCAATTTCATGGACCTGTTTTTTCAACACTTTTCCAAAGTCCCCATACACGGAAAAATGGTAATGCCAGAAAACCTTTTTGTTGTTTTCTTTGTACCA
>JARFQV010000036.1 GCA_029287615.1 Pseudomonadota bacterium
CCGGTTATCGTCCTTATCCCGGCAGCGGCAATGGTTCTGGGGCCCAAATTATGGGTCAATCATGTCCTGAAGCAGCACAACCGCAAAGAGGAAGAACTCCCCTGCTCGGCTCGTGAACTGGCGCGTCAGTTGCTTGACCAGCATGGCCTTCAGCGTGTCAAGGTAGAAAGCACCGATATCGGTGATCATTATGATCCCCGTGCCAGGGCGGTACGCCTGACCCGGGACAAGATCGACCGCAAGAGCCTCACGGCCGTCACAACCGCCGCCCACGAAGTGGCTCACGCAATCCAGCATGCCTCGAATTATGCCCCTTTTGTCTGGAGAGGTCGTCTGGCGCGGATTGCACAGTTTACCGGCGAGGCAGGCTTCATCCTGCTGCTCGCCGTTCCGGTCACGGCACTAGCCAGCCGCCAGCCGGTTCCTCCGATTATCGTTGGGTCCGCGGCGCTTGCCATGCTCGGAACCGGCGTGATTGCCCAGTTCGCGGCCCTTCCCTCGGAACTGGATGCCAGCTTCAGAAGGGCATTGCCGATGCTGAAGGATGGTTACATCGACGTGAATCAGGTCAAGGATGCCAGGAAGATCCTGGTGGCGTGTTCTTTGACCTATATTGCCTCTTCGCTGGTTAGTGTTGTGAATGTCTGGCCCTGGCTTGGACGGAGACCCACGGTTATCCGTCCAGGAAAACCGGCTGCTGTTGTCGGGCTGACTGCGAGCACGAGCTACAGTGATGGCATTGAAAACCGGGCTGAGCGACGGGCGAATACCCGCAGGCCCGGTTCCCGCCGGCGCAGGAATCCGGGTGTCGCGGCCGGTCTGGTTCGAAAATACGGGAAGCCGCTGATTCGTGAGTGGGTTCGTCTCTCGCGTGGCAGGCAAACCTGAGCAGCGACTAGCCCGTATTTCTTACCACGAACCCCTGACATACCGGGCCAGAACTTCTGCTAGATTCGTACCGCCCACACCGAACAATGCGCATGTCCGGCAATCCGGTTGGTAATGGATCCAAGCAGGAATCTCTGGATGGCGCTTTTCCCCTTGCACCCGACCACAATCAGATCGGTCCCTGATTGTTCCGCGAGGTCGAGAATTTCCTCGGAGACATTGGCACCCTCGCGCATAACGGCAGACACATGGGGTGTGGACCAGCGTAACGCCTGCATCGCCTCTTCCAGGGCAACGCTGGCGGCGTGTTTCTTTTGTTGCCAGATCGTGTTCATGTGCTGGCGGATATCCTGGCGATAGGCCGTCACCAACGGCATAACGCTGACCGCTGTCACCTCCGCCCGGTCATCGAGTGGCAGCGAGGAACACAGGGAAAGGGCCTTCCTGGACGGCTCGGAATTGTCATATGCCAGCAGGATGCGTCGTCTTGGTCTTGTTTCATGTTCTCCCGAAACCATCTCCGTGGATCCGGTCTCCGTTTTCCCCGCGGATGGTTGTTTCACAATCAGCACCGAACAGGAGGCATATTCAAGCACCCTGCGGGAGACGCTACCGAGCAGAAAACGTTTGATTCCCGAGGTTCCGTGGGATCCGAGGACCACGAGGTCCACTTCGAGGTCCTGCGCCGCTCGAATGATCTCGTCTGCCGGATCACCGTGCCGGATCTCGACTGATCCCGCCCAGTCGGCGCTTCTCAGCCGTTCTCCCTCGCTGGTAAGTAACTGCTCCGTCTCGTCCTGGATGAACTCCTGCGCCTTCCTGATCGTCCGGTTATGCTCGTCACTGAGTTCCTTCTCTATCTTGAAGGCATTCCAGTCGATGACGGATAGCACAACCGCCTCGCTTTTAGCTGGAAAGGGAAAATCCACCAGAAAATCCAGCGCGAACCTGGCGCTGTCAGATCCGTCCGTAGCCAGTAAAATCCTCATGTTTGAATGGCCCTGTTTTCCTCTGTAGATATACGCATTTTGGATATTCCGATGGATTACCGCTATGCCACTGCGTGGGCACTGCCCACATTCAGTACATACTGGAGAACCACATAGATAGTATATACCCCCAGCAACCAGACACCCTGCCAGCGGTAGAATACGCCGCCCTTGTTCATACTGATGAATACACGGAAGGAGAACAGTATGAATAGCATGGCGGGAAAGTGGAAGTAGAAAAAGTTATCCGGTATTGCCAGTGGCACGGCTGCCGCGGCCGCTCCAATCACAAACAGTACGTTGAGTACATCGGCACCGACGATGTTGCCCACCGTGATTTCCGGATGACCCTTGCGCACAGCCGCGATTGCGGTCATCAATTCCGGCAGGGAGGTGCCGAAGGCCACCATGGTCGCGGCAATCACATCATCCGGTACGCCAAAACGAACCGCGATCTCCGAGGCACTGGGCACCAGGATCCGGGCCCCGAGCACAACCAGCAGGAGGCCGCCGATCACCAGAAGCCAGCACCTCCCCAAACCCATCAACTCATGTTCCTCGAGCGTCTCCTCCTCCAGTATGCCGGAACCTTGCTTGGCCCAGATATAGGTCACGTAGAGATATACGATCAGCAAACCCAGGAAGAGAAAACCAACCCACCGGTTGAGCATTGGCTCGCCATCGGTGCTCAGCAAGGCACCCACGGAGATCACAACCAGCAGCGTGGCCGCGCCCACCTGAACCCAGCCGGTACGGTTGAGGATAAATCGATTGACCGGCACAGCCGCCAGAATACAGGTCAGCCCGAAGATCAGACCGGTATCCGCGATGATCGATCCCACCCCGTTACCCAGAGCCAGCCCGGGATTACCCATGTAGGCGGCCATGACGGAAACAAAGGCTTCCGGCAAGGTTGTACCGAGAGAGACCACGGTCGCGCCGATCACGATTTTCGGCAACCCGGTTCGCTCGGCAAGATCAACGACGCCATCGATCATCCAGTCCGCGCCCTTCGACAACATGGCGATGCAGACGGCGATAATGACCAGCAGTACAGGGGTTGAAAGCCCGGCCACGTACTGTTGCAGGATGGTCTCGTCACCAAACCAGAGCAACAACGAGTTATCCATGGTTTGTCCTCATGTATTCATACTCCCTGATGCCGGATTACGGGTGGCCTTATAAAATACTCGCATATTTTCAGGAAAACAAAATCTGTGGGAACCTGCTCACCAGGCGACAGCCTGTTCTTTTGATTCAGTGTGCTGGTCAGCAGAGTGCTGTAGCGTCCTTATCACCGTATCGACTTTCACCTTGACCGGTCCTGTTACAGCATCAACATCGAACGGTTTGAAATTCGTTACAAACCGCAATGAAAATGTAACAATTAGCTGATATCCTTTGCCACTGGCAACTCTCTGTGTCATAAAATTTCGGGTGTTGGGGGGCGTTCGTAATCAGGGACAAGCGACTGGTGGGGAATTCGGACGCCCGACTCGGCAGACATGGTTATGCAACCCAAAACAATCTCATATACTGTGAACCTATGAAAAACGCGCAGATACCACGCACCGCCATTTCCGGGTGCGTCAGTCCGGTACATGCACAGATACCGGGGCGTGCCCGACTGAAGGTCTCGGGGCTGTACCGGTCACCGCGAATCAA
>JARFQV010000286.1 GCA_029287615.1 Pseudomonadota bacterium
CACTTGTCGTTAAACAAGGATCCGCCAGAAACCCGAACAGTTGAACCGCCAGAGTCGGGAAAAGTTGTCGCGTTTCCCCGTGTTGGTGGCCTGCATCATCGATACGAGAGAATTGCAGCCTGATGGCGGTTGCAAAGAGTGACTCGAAAAATGGCACGATTATATTTACAGGAGGGACAGTAGAAAATTCCGGATATACTCATCGGGCCTGACGCACCCGACGACAGATCATGTGCTGTAAGGCTTTGCTGTTGATAACCTGGCGACGGGTACGTCGAGTGCCTCGGGTTGTGTGGTAGTCTCAGAGGTGGGCGCTGAAGATTAGTCTTCGACACAAACTTCGAAGTCGCCACCCACAGCTGCTCAAGCTTCCTGAAGACCAGAATACAAAGTCTTTCTAGGTTTGGCGAACACGCGCCTGACCAATGGCTCGAAGAATTCGAGCGGGTAGGTTTCCAAATCCGGATCAAAGGCTGGCGCATCGTACTTCTCGATGAACTCCTTCGTGTGCTCATAGCAGGGGTGATCCTTGAACTGCTCGTGCTGGTTTCTGTCCATGCCCAGGTAGTGAAAGAAATAGTATCCCTGAAAAATGCCGTGATGCTTGACCATCCAGTGGTTTTCCTCGCTCACGAAGGGTTCCAACAGCACGGCGGCAACGTCAGCATGGTTATACGTGCCCAGGGTGTCTCCGATATCGTGCAACAGGGCACAAACCACGTACTCCTCGTCCTTACCATCCTGGTGCGCCAGCATTCCGGTTTGCAGGCAGTGAGTGAGCCGATCAACAGGGAAGCCACCATAATCACCGTCCAGCAGCTTCAAATGTTGCAGGATACGGTCAGGCAGCCCCTTGGCCATTTCCTTGACCTCTCCCGCGATGATGTCCCAGTCCTCCTGGGTGCCATCCTTCATATGGTGAAACAAGGCTCGCTGGGGTGTGGCTTCGTTCATAAGGACTGTCCTCTGCGTTGTTCACGAAATTATAGTACATATGGAACTAAACTCTTTACGGGATGCATTCCCCTCGCCGTCACCCCAGACTCAAAGTTGCTAATTCGCCACCCACAGGTGCTGGAGGTAAAAGTAACCGGGTCATTCCATGAGTTGTTGTAGATCGATATCGCTACCCTGGGCGCGCAGACCGTTTTGCACATTTTCCAGGGTGCGGGCCATGTCATGCCGGGCTGCACTGTCCCTTAGCGATTGCAGGGCTTCAGCGTCGAAGTAGTGCCCTGCCCGGACTACTGCTACGGGATGCTGCACGCAGCTGATTTCTGCCAGGGGATCGCATGCATAGAGTACCAGGTCCGCTGCGCAGCCGGCATTTAGACAGCCATGAACGTCGGTCTCGCCCAGTACCATCGCCGGATTCCAGGTGGCGGCCTGCAGGGCATCATAGGGAGTGAGTCCGGCGTCCACCAGCAGCCCGAGTTCTTCGTGCAGTGAGTAGCCCGGCGGGTTACTGAAAATCCCGGAGTCGGTACCGGTTATAAGCATCACGCCTTCCTGCTTCAATAGCTGTGTGAAATCGGCAAAAAATGCTGTGTTGCGCTCGAGCGGCGCCGTCGGCTGGTTCGCCCAGAAAGTGAAATTGTCCTGTTCGGTAGCCTGTTCCAGCGGGTTCAGCCACTCTGTACCCGCGCGATGTACTGCCTCGCCATGGGTCTGCGCGACCCGCAGCAAGTTGTAGTAGGCTATCAGGGTCGGTGTCACAGCCACCTGCGCATCGCGGATCCGCTGTGCCAGCGTCCGGGCGGCCTCTTCGTCTCGGCGATTGCGCAGGCCGTGCCAGACGATGGTCTCCACGTGTTCGATGCTCTCGAATCCGTCATCGAGAATTTTCTCGAACGCAATGGCGAAAGGCTTGTCCCGGGGAATCCCCTCGCTGCGGATGCCCTCCGGGCTGTGTCCGGTGATCATCATCTTGCGACGCGACGCTTCATCCAGTATCGCCTCGTAGGCTTCCTGGGAAAGGTTGGAATACACCTTTAGCCGGCGGAAGCCGCTCTCGTACTGTTGTGCTACGGCCTTTCTGGCTGCGGTTTCGTCGTTGACGATCTGGTGATTGACCTGCTCGTTGGGTCCGTTACTGTTGAGGATCGGTCCGCTGGTCAGGATTCGCGGCCCGTTCAGTTGTCCTGCGTCGATCTGCTGCGCCAGTCGCAGATGGAAGGGCATTCCGGACATATTGCGAACAGTCGTGATGCCGTTGCCTAGGTAGGCCCCCAGCTCCGCCTGATCCCAAAGGTGAACATGCATATCCGTAAGGCCGGGGATGACGGTCAGGCCAGTAGCGTCAATGCGGGTATCGGCAGGCGCCGTTTCCCCGGCCGGTAGGACCGTTGCGATTGTCCCGTCCCGGATAAGGAGTGATACGCCCATTTGTATCGCCGGTTCGGGCTTGGAAAAACCCACAAGGCGCGCGTTATCGATCAGCAGGGAGCTGGGCTCGGCCCAGGTCTCGCTGGCTGGCGTGAAGACAAGAGGAAAGGTCAGGGCCGTAAGCAGCATCAGGCCAACCCGGCCATTGTGGCATCTAAGGGGACTTTTTTGCATGAGTATATAGGTCTACTGCTCACAAGCGCCAGGGTGACATTGTCCTGTCTGGGGGACGCTGTTTCAAGCTGTGCGTGCATCATGCTTTTGCGTGGCGAGAGCTAAATCCGGCGCTTAGACCGTCTACGTCCTGTGGCTGTTCATCATTAACGGGAGACAAGGGCATTCTTTAAACTGATTTTGCGAAGATTGTTTAATGGAGAGAACGCCGATGTCCCACGCAGCAATGATTATAGGCATACCTGGCCTTCAGATTGAACGGGTAAAACGCAGTCGGGGTATTGAGGTTTGCGCAGAGCCTCACTCTAAAGGTCATCATCAATCAGCGGTTCATCAACATAATCCAGAACCATGCTGTGTACCTCCAGAGCACACCAGGCCTTGAAAAGCTTCAATGTGCGATCCTGAGGCCAGAGCGCAGGATCTGTGTACCACTCTCCCAGGATGTTATCGAACAGGGGTTGGTAACAGGATTCCAACCAGCTCTCAAATTCCTCGCTGGCAAATTCGTGGATCAGGAAAACAGAGCTATCTTCGTTGGCGGACTCCAGGGTGATATGGCTGCTATCTGGATAAGGATCAGCTTCGTTGATCCAGTCCACGAACGGTTGTTTCAGCCTGACGATGAGAAGGTCGCGGTTGAGCATCTTGTTTTAGTGATGGCGGGCCAGTTGGTTATTACACCAGAAGGGTAGTCGATTCAGGGGCGGGCTGCATACACCCACCGACTATAGGTCTGCAGGTCCAGGGCAAATTCCCACCCATAGTCGGATGGTCTAACTATCTATAACTCTATGATTTTTATGAAAAATGGTGGGCCCAGAAGGACTCGAACCTTCGACCTGCCGATTATGAGGAG
>JARFQV010000076.1 GCA_029287615.1 Pseudomonadota bacterium
AGGTAGTTCACACCGTACCGGAATCCATTCCCGAAGGTAATCCAGAGATACACGGGATACCATGGCGCGCCGAGCTCGTCGGTAACGGTCAGCCAGTAGGTGGTCATCCCGAGGTCGATCACCATGGCGATTACACGTCGAAAGGGTGATTCGTCCGGCTGGTGCAGAATGGCAACCAGCAATGCGACAGAAAACACCAGCAGGCTACCGAAGACCACCGCGAGCGCCCCGTTCGATACAGTCCCGGAACTCTCGGTCCGAAACACCAGCAAATAGGCAAGAACACACAGGACGATCATGATCCGGATCAACGCCTGCTCGTGTTCCGAATCGGGTCTGTTACGGAGAGCCGCCCGCAGGTTCTGCCAGGGGCTGTCCGGTGCACTGCTCCGCTGCTCGGGATTCTTTGGCATGCCAGTTAATGTATCTTATGAACTTATTCCGCTAACGATCCAGTCAGACTAACGTAATAGACATTTATAATAAAGCGCGGAATATCCGGTCTCCGGGTATTCATACCCCCCCACAACGAGGTGTCCCGCCAGCATTGGAAACGCATCAAATGAATGATAGTCTAGCCTGTCTTCCAGTACCCTTCCATCTCTATAACAGGCGATGCAATTACAGGCCTGAAGTATGAATCAAGATATCGAAAATGCTGTGATTATGGCGATCTCGAAACAGAAAGGACTGGATCCATCCGGCATCGGCCCCGGCTCCGCCCTGTCCGAACTCGGCGTCAATTCCCTCGATGCCATCTCCATCATGTATGACATTGAAGACCGGTTTGACATCGAGGTTCCCAATGAGATGCTTGCGGATCTCGAGTCAGTCCGTGACATCGTCGACAAGCTCTCCACTCTGATCGCTGCCCGGGCCTGACTTGAACAAACGGGTGGTAATTACCGGGCTGGGTGCCATCTCGGCACTTGGTCATACTACCGGCCAGTTTTGGTATGCCCTTAGCCAAGGCCATACCGGGTTTCGGACCCTATCCTGCCTGCCAACCGACCGTCTCAGAGTAGCGATTGGGGCAGAAGTGCCCGATTACCGTCCTGAAGATTTCTTTACCCCACAGGACCTGCCATTACTGGATCGCTTTTCCCAATTTGCCCTGATTGCCGCCCGGGAAGCGGTGAGGGATTCCGGTCTCGATGATGCGGCGATTCATGCTGCGGCCGCCGTAGTCGGTACCGGCTGCGGCGCCAAGGGTACGGACGAGGAGACCTATCAGCAACTGTATCAGCAGGGGAAGGTCCGCGTGCACCCCCTGACAATCCCGAAGGGCATGCCAAGCGCGGCAGCCAGCCAGCTCAGCCTGCAACTGGGTATCACCGGCCCGGTCTTCTCCGTCGCCAGTGCTTGCGCATCGGCTGCTCATGCAATATCGATGGCGATGACCATGATCCGTAGCGGCATGGTCAGCGTGGTGATAACAGGAGGCACCGATGCGCCGTTTACCTATGGCCTGATGAAGTCCTGGGAAGCGCTGCGGGTCCTGTCTACGGATACCTGCAGACCGTTTTCAGTGGATCGATCCGGCCTGGTGCTTGGTGAGGGCGCAGGTATCGTTGTACTGGAATCGCTCGATCATGCGCAGCGGCGTGGCGCATCGATTCATGCCGAACTTGCCGGTTGTGGTATGTCAGCAGATGCCGGCCATATCACGAATCCATCATCAGATGGGGCAAGCAGGACAATGCTGTCGGCACTGGAAGATGCGGCACTATCGCCATCCGAGGTGGATTATGTCAATGCCCACGGCACCGGAACGCTCGCCAATGACGTGATGGAGACCCGTGCATTGAGAGCCGTCTTCAAGGAACACGCTGACCGGCTGCTGGTTTCTGCTACTAAATCCATGCATGGACACAGCCTCGGTGCGGCAGGCGCACATGAACTCATCGCAACTGTACTCGCATTAAAGAACGGTATTGTTCCTCCCACAGCAAACTTCACTGCGGCAGGCGAGGGCTGCGATCTCGACTACGTCCCCAATCAATCACGGAAAACCAGCCTGCATGTCGCCCTCTCCAGCTCATTCGCGTTTGGTGGCCTCAATGCCGTTCTGGCAGTGCGAAGCTGGCGGGGATGATTGCCGGCAGCGCTTTCGGCTAGGGCCTGTTACGGAACAGATAGTGGCCATTGCCGTATATACTGCCATCGAGGGGTGCGAAGAGGACGGTCTTGCATAAAATGAAATAATCGTTCCAGTGACGTATGTCGTCTACCGACAGAACCCGTGCATGGAGACTGTCCATATTCTTCCAGAAACGGTGATGCCATTCATCAAGCGTTCGCCAGTAATTCAAACCATTGACATACCAGCTGCCCACTGAATCAAGATAGTCTTTCTGCTTTTGCAACTCGCTGAACGGCCAGACACGCCCACCCGGAAAATACTTGCCGATTAGCGTCTTGCCGGAGTCCATGTACTGCGGGAAAAGCGGTCTGGACACAATCAGGTGCAAAAAGCAGCGGCCATCGGCAGGCAGCAGCGCCGCGATATGCCGGAATGCACTGTGCAGATTATGGATGTGCTCAAACATACCGACGGCAAATACCAGATCATAGCCGGCCCCACCCAGCTCAGCGGTGCTTGATGCTGCAAAATCCCCGTGGATCAGCTTCATTCGGCCGCAGCCAAGAGGATGCGCTGAATCCTGCATCCGCTGACGTATATACTCTGCCTGTACCTGGCTCGGCGTGATACTGGTAACCTCGATATCCGGATAGTTCTCCAGCAGGTAGGTTTCCAGGGGACCAAAACCGCAGCCGATGCTGAATACCCGTTCGTGCCCCTGGACCTGCGCCCGCTTGCAGATTAGTTCGAATTTTACGTGTTGCGCCTCCTCGAGTGTATACGCGCTTGCCATGATCTGATCCGGAGTCTCGCCATAATAGGCCATGGAATAGGCCATGTATTTTCTATCAAGAAACGCGCGGAAGAACTCGGGGCGCTCATCATAGTGTTGTGACATGAGAGCATCCGTCTCCTGCCACATCGGTCCGTTGCTGGTAGAGATACCATAATCGGCCAGACAGGCAGTATGGTTCTCTCCCAGCTGTTTGTACTCTCGGGTAAAATAACGCACGAGATGTTCCTCGTAGCGCTGCAATTCCGCCGAACCATGGGCATGGATCCCGGCCTTTTTCAGTTGCGCAATGCTGTCCATGGCAATATCTGTCAATAAAACCGCGTATAAATCCGGTCATTTCAACGTGGTTGTTTTTCCGTTCAAATTATCTTCATGCCTGATTTGGATTGCAATACAAGCTCCGGCATCCCATGCCCGGTAGCGCGCCGCCTTGCAAAAAGTGAGCATACTTTCGGGAGCAGGCTATAGTCCACCAGGGACAGGCCGAGGCAGCCATGCACACTGAGCGGCATCTTCACCAGTTCTGCCAGCGATTATTACAAATTCAGGACACCAATCCAGTCGTAGAATGCAAGACAGCAAAGATTCAGGATTATTGTACGCAAGGAATACAATGCCGCTGTTGACATATATGATGCAGTTGCAAATCTGGTAAAGTCCCAGTTTACGCTTAACGATCAGAGAATCAGTATGCTGGTGGAAATCCAGCCAGATCCTGAAGTGGCATGGGTTGTCTCCCTCGGGGTTTAGATTGTTCACCGTGGCTTTGCATCAAAGCCACATCCCTCCAGCCGACCCCTCCTCACACGGTTCGTTTACAATGAACCGGATAGTTACCCTTGTCTTCTAGATCCGGTACCCAGGCAGACCTGGCAGTGAAGAGCAATGACCGGCAGCCGTTGCCCTTTTCAGCAGGAATCGTACAATCTTTAAGCATCCAGTCTTTTCATCATCATACGTCCCAAATATATCAGCATGGCCATAACACAACTGAAAACCGACGCCCTGTACCAGCACTGTGATCCATCACAGTTTGACTTCCGAACCACGGAGGACCTGGAAGACCTGAGCCAAGTCATCGGCCAGCCACGGGCGGTCGAGGCGGTGAGGTTCGGTATTGGCATCCGGCATAAGGGCTATAACATTTTCGCACTGGGCCCGACCGGTATCGGTAAACATGAGCTGGTACATCGCTACGCCCTGGAACAGGCGAATACCGAACCGCACCCGCCGGACTGGTGTTACGTCAACAACTTTCAACAACCCCACGAGCCATGCCTGCTGCGCATGCCTACCGGGCGCGGCGTAGAGCTGGAACGGGACATGGAACAGCTTGTCGAGGATCTGCACGCTGCCATTCCCACGGTCTTCGAAAGCGATGAGTATCGCACCCGATCGCAGTCAATCGAGGAGGAACTCAGCGAGAAAAAGGAACAGGCGCTGAAAGAGGTCCAGGCGGACGCCGAACAAAAACAGATCACCCTTATTCACACACCGACCGGTTTTACCCTGGCACCTGTGCGCAAGGGCGAGGTCCTCAGCCGGGAGGACTTTGACAAACTACCCGAAAAAGAGCGCGAGCGCATCGAGCAGGATACCGGGTACTTGCAGGAGCAGTTGCGCAAGATGCTGCGCGAGGTCCCAAAGTGGGAAAAGGAAGTCCGCGATCGCATGAGCAAACTCAACCGGGAAATGGCGGCCAGCGCCATCTCGCATCTCATCGACTCGCTGCGGGAGACTTACGCGGAACTGGCAGACGTAATTGAGTATCTGGATGAGGTGGAAAAGGATGTCATTGAAAACTTCCGCCACTTTCTGCGCCATGAAGAGGAAAAACACGGCATACAGCTTTTCGGTACGGAACTACCACAGCACAACGAAGACATACAGATTGACAAGCGCTACCGAATCAATTGCTTCATCACACATGCAGGGCTCAACGGTGCGCCGGTCATCTATGAAGACTACCCCAGTTACAATAATCTCATCGGTCGGGTGGAACACCGCGCGGAACTGGGAGCACTGATTACCGATTTCACCATGATCCGTCCGGGCGCCCTGCACCGTGCCAACGGGGGTTACCTGATCCTGGATGTACTCAAGGTACTGATGCAACCATTTGCTTGGGAAGGGCTGAAGCGAACCCTGCAGGCGGGTGAAATACGCATCGAGTCCCTGGCCCAGCTGATGAGCATCGTCAGCACCGTATCCCTGGAACCGGAACCGATCCCCCTGAGTATCAAGGTTATTCTGCTTGGCGAGCCCCACATCTACTACCTGCTCTCCCTGTATGATCCCGAGTTCAACGAACTGTTCAAGGTTGCCGTGGATTTCGATTACCGCATGGACCGCAACCCCGAAACCCACCAGCTCTACGCACGCCTGATCGGAACCCTGGCGCGAAAGGAATCCCTGCAGCACCTGGATCGCTCCGCGGTCGCCCGTATCATCGAGCACAGCGCCCGGCAACTGGAGGATAGCGAAAAACTGCTGACCCATATTCACAGCCTCACAGACATACTGCGCGAGGCGGATTACTGGGCAAGGCAACGTAATCATGAAACGGTTACCAGTGAGGACGTGCAGCAGGTAATCGATACCAGAGTCTACCGCGTAGACCGCATTCGCGAGTATATCCAGGAGGAAATCCAGCGAGGGACACTACTGATCGATACGGCGGGACAGAAAACCGGCCAGGTGAACGGACTCTCGGTACTCGATCTGGGTAACTTCATGTTCGGCCGGCCATCACGCATTACGGCCCGTGTGCGCATGGGAGATAACAACGTGGTGGATATCGAGCGGGAAGTGGAACTGGGCGGCCCCATTCATTCCAAGGGAGTGTTTATTCTCTCGGCTTTCCTGGGATCACGCTACCTGCCTGACCGGCCGCTCGCGCTCTCGGCAAGCCTGGTTTTCGAACAGTCCTACGGCATGATTGATGGCGACAGTGCCTCATCGGGCGAACTCTATACGCTGCTGTCTGCGTTGGCGGATGCCCCCATCCGGCAGTCACTGGCCGTCACCGGGTCCGTGAACCAGCAAGGCGAGATCCAGCCTATCGGCGGCGTGAATGAAAAGATCGAAGGCTTCTTTGATATCTGCAATTTTCGCGGCCTGACGGCAGACCAGGGTGTCATCATCCCCCGAACGAATGTAAAGCACCTGATGCTGCGCGAGGATATCCGCAAGGCAGTCGAGTCCGGAAAATTTGCCATTCATGCCATTGACACGGTCGATGACGGAATCGAGTTACTCACCGGCGTACCCGCGGGACAACGTGATGACCAGGGGCTGTTCCCTGAAGACAGTATCAACCGCCGGGTGGAAGATACACTCTCGCGGTACGCCGAGATGATGCACGCCTATTCAGAGAAAGGCGGTAAGGGAAATTCCGCAAAAGACAAGAAAGTAGAATGATTCCGGTATCTGAACAAGCCTCAATCCGGCATATCGTGGTTACTCTGGATGCATCCGAGTCAGGCCGCCCGGTACTGGAGACCGCAGTCCGGCTTGCTACTGTACTGGGCGCCAAGCTGGAAGGCGTCTTCGTTGAAGATATCAATCTGATTCGTCTGGAAGGACTTCCTTTTCTGCGTGAACTGAGAACCTGGTCGCTCGCCGAGGAAAAAATCAGTACACAACGCATGCAACGTGAACTCCGCGCACTGGCCAGGCAGGCCGAACGGATGCTTGAACAGGCGGCCAGAGAGAAGGACATACCCTGGTCCTTTCAAATATGGCGTGGCCACGCCGGGGCAGCATCACTGACACAGGCATTCGGCGCCGATATCCTGAGCCAGGGCAGGGCAGGCTCACTGATCTCTTCCCGTATGCGGACCAGGTCACACGCTCGCGCGCACAGATACAAAGACGCGATTGCTGCTATCAGTGTCTTGTTCAGTCACTCGGAGCAGGCGGCGCGGGCAATGACCACCGCCTGCAGGCTTGCAAAAGACCCGGCTGCCCGCCTTACTGTCCTGTTGCCGGATGATCCGGCTGAAGACACAGAGGGCCTGAAGGAGAAGGCCCGTATCATTCTGGATGCGCACAATCAACCGGCCAGCTTCGTACAGCTTGCCGGATCTGACATGCAAACGCTGAATAGAATGGTAAGTACACGCGGAATCTGCATATTCATCACGGAAGCCAAGCATCCGCTATTGCAAGAGGCCGGTATTGATCAATGCCTGGATATACTGTCCTGTCCCGTCCTGCTTGTGCGCTGATAGTGAAAGCTGTTCACAGCGGCACGACGGTCCCTGTTCCATGAAACCCGGATTTGTGCTCTGTCCTTGCCCTGTTTCCGATTCCGGTCATAACTGCTCACCGTAGGGTTTCGCCAGCGGGCGCGCCCGGATCGCGTCTTCCATATCCTGTTCATCCAGGTAGGCGTTCATCCTGACGAGTGCCTGTTCGATATCAGGCAGGATGATGTTCTCCAGCGCCCTCGCACGACGCTCGGTCAAACGATACTCGGCAGACAGGCGGTGCAGATTTCCGGAAACCCCCGCCAGTACGGCGCCAAGCCGGACGATCTCCCGAAAAATGTCCCGGCACCGTTCAGCCGCGGCGGATGGATTGCTCGCCATCCTGCTTTCGGGTGATGGTGATTCAGGGTCCTGCCATGCCGTTTCCTGCAGGCTCACCCCCATCAGGTTGCTTCTGGATGTTTCCATTCGCATCCCTTCCAGCGATGACGCAGGGTATACACCGAGGCCCTGCAAGCCATGACGCTGGACGGCCGCAACCAGCAGCTGGTATGCGTTATTCCTCTTTTCCTCCAGTTCGGCGATCAAACGCTCGTAGTGATCCAGCTGGCGAAGCAATTCTGCCGCGAGCAATAGCCGCTTCTCATCGAGAAACTCGTAGGACTCCTTCACGATGAGCTGTTCCGCCCTGAGCTCCAGTACCGCGGCACGTGTTGGTGCCGATTCAGTCGCCATCAGGATGAATCTCCGCTGCGAATGTACTGTTCAATCTGCCAGTCGCTCAGGCGATTGAGTTCCGATACCGGCAAGCTCCGCAACAGACTCCAGCCTACCGCCATGCTTTCTTCCAGGTTTCTGTCGTTTGACTGGTTGACGAGCTCCTTTTCAAAACGGCTGCCGAAATCCAGGAAATCCTGATCAATAGCGGATAAACCATCACGACCCACAACGCTCGCCAGTATCCGCACGTGTACCGCGCGTGCATAGGCGGCATACAGCTGGTTGGAGAGGTCGGGATGCACCGCATGGGTATAGCCTTCACCGATACCGTCTTTCATCAGGCGCGACAGGGACGGCAATACCTTGACCGGCGGGTAGATCCCCGCGCGATCGAGTTCCCGGTCGAGCACGATCTGCCCTTCCGTTATATACCCGGTAAGATCGGGAACCGGATGGGTGATATCGTCCGAGGGCATGGTCAGGATCGGGATCTGGGTAAGGGAACCCGACTCGCCCCTGAGGCATCCCGCTCGCTCGTAGAGTGTTGCCAGATCCGTGTACAAATAGCCGGGGAAACCCTTGCGGCTTGGTATTTCACCGTGACTGGCCGAAACCTCGCGCAAGGCCTCGCAGTAGTTTGTCATGTCGGTCATAACGACCAGTACATGCTTGCCTGCCACGAAAGCCAGGTATTCCGCTGCGGTCAATGCATAGCGTGGGCACAGCAGGCGTTGCGTGCTTGAATCTGAAGCAAGGTTGAGAAAAACCACGCTATGCTCCAGGGCACCGCTGTTCTCCATTGCACTGCGGAAATATTCGGCCGTATCAAAGGGCACTCCAATGGCAACGAATACGATGGCGAACTCACCGGCGGCGGTATCCAGGATATGCGCCTGGTGGGCGATCTGTATGGCAAGGCGATCATGAGGCAGGCCGGCCCCCGAGAAGATCGGCAGTTTCTGTCCACGTACCAGGCTGTTCATGAGATCGATGGTCGATATCCCGGTCTCGATGAAATCCCTGGGCATGGCGCGTGCGGCAGGATTGATCGCCAGGCCATCAATACGCAGGCTGTGTGCCGCAGAGACTGGTGGACCATCATCGATCACCCTGCCGACTCCGTCGAACATCCGGCCGAGAATGTCCGGACCAACACTGAAGTGCAGCGGCTCCCCCCTGAATCGAATTCGGGTTTCCGCCAGACCAAGCCCGGTAGTGGACTCCAGGACCTCGATGGTTATGACATGCTCATCCAGTGCCGCAACCCGACCCAGTCGCACACGGTCATCCGCACCGACAACCTCGACGGCCTCATTCAGGCCTGCGTTCACCGTGCGTTCGAGGAACAGTAAAGGTCCCTCCAGGCGGGTTACTGCACCGGAAACTTCTACCTCAGCCCACATTTTGCGCCGCCCTTTTGGTCAATTCTGTACATTCCTGGTCGAGTTCGAGCCGCAGTTCGTCAAATTTATCCAGATCGTCCTCACCGATCTCTTCCCCCATGCGACGCAGGCGCCTCATTACCGGCAGTGCACTGATATCCTCAACGCGGACTTTCTGCGCAATGGCCTTTTCGGACTGCTCAATGAAATAAATGATCAGCTTCATCATGGCAATCTGGCGGGCCGGCGTACAAAAACGGTCCACAGGGGAAAATGCCGACTGGCGGAGAAAGGCCTCGTTGACCAGATCGGCGCACAGCAGTATGTGCTGCTGCCGTTGTGGCAGGGAATCCTTGCCCACGATGCGCGCCATGCGCTCCAGACGATCCTGGTCCTCGAGCAGGCTCAGGAATCGCCGCCGCTGTTCCGGCCATTGTGGATTGCCGTTCTGGTTCCAGAACTCGCTGAGAGCATCGATGTCTTCCGAATAGGATTGCAGGGGGTCGATCGCCGGATAGAAACGGGCCTGTGCGCGGCCGGCATCGAGCGCCCAGAAACTGCGTACATAACGTTTGGTATGGGTAGTTACCGGTTCGGAGAAATCTGCCGACGGGGGACTGACCGCGCCAATAATGCTGAGCGACCCGATATGCCGGCACAAGGTGCGCACATGCGCGGCGCGCTCGTAAAAGTCGGCCTGACGGCTGCTGAGGTAGGCGGGATAGCCTGCCTCGCTGGGCAGCTCGCCCAGTCGCCCGGATATGTCGCGCAACGCCTCCGCCCAGCGACTGGTCGAATCCGCCATCAGGGCCACACGCATGCCCTGATCACGGAAATACTCTCCCACGGTGACCGCGGTGTAGATACTGGCCTCCCGTGCGGATACCGGCATGTTGGAGGTATTCGCGATGATGACGGTGCGTTCCATAAGCGGGCGCCCGGTGCGGGGATCTTCCAGGCTTGGAAATTCGTGCAGCACACCCGCCATCTCATTTCCGCGCTCGCCACAGCCGACATAGATGATCACATCAGCATCGCACCATTTCGCCAGCGTTTCCTGCAATACGGTTTTACCGGTACCGAACCCACCCGGCATGGCGGCACGGCCTCCGCAGGCAATCGGAAAAATACTGTCCAGGACCCGCTGTCCGGTGAATAACGGGCCCTCTACCGGGATCCGTGATGACACGGGCCGGGGTCGCCTGACCGGCCAGTGGTGACTCATGCTGATCGGGTGGGTATCACCTGCCTCGTCACGCAAGCTGCCTATAGCCAGTTTTTCGGAGTAGTGTCCCGCATCGGCAATCCTGACGACCTCTCCCTCGAGTCCGGGTGGCACCAGGCAGTGCTGCGGGCGGGCATCGGTCCGGTGAATGGCACCGAATGCCGCACCGGGTAACAAGTGATCGCCCGGTTTCGCCAGCGGAATAAACGGAAAGGTTCGATCCCCGCGGCTCTGATTGATTCCCGGGCGCACGTATGGCCCCATTCCGGCAAGCGGCCGCAGCAGGCCATCGTAAATATTACCGAGCAAACCCGGCCCGAGCCGGACTGAAAGTTGCGAGCCGGTACCGGTCAGGGGGTCGCCGGGACGCAACCCGGTGGTGTCCTCATAGACCTGAACGACGGCCTCATTCCCGTTGATACGGATTACCTCACCCAGCAGTCGCCTCCTGCCGACCAGCGCAGCCTCATGGATACGAAACGAACCGTGCGTCATTGCCCGCAGGACAGGTCCGCTGATCCAGGTGATGGTGGCCTCGGCCACAGGAGCATTCGATCTCATAAACCGGTCTTCAATCCAGGTTGATCATTCATTGCTGCCGGCAGAGTGATTGGCGATCATCCTGCTGCGACATTCGTTCAGCGTCGCCAGCATCAATGCCTCGATACGCTTTCGTGCCCGTAACATGCCATCGACCGTACCATCCACACAGACCTTTCCGGCACGAATACGCAAACCGGCCTGTATCCCGGGTTGCATCACGAACTCCAGGGGATAACCCAGCTCGCCCACCAGCCTCGCCTGCAGGATGGATCGTTCCTGTTCCAACCAGTCCCGGGGGTGCTCGACCCGCCAGTGCGGGTTCACCAGTGTGGTCCTGGCCTGTGCCACCAGCTTGTCGATCCACTGCTGTCTGGCCTCGGGAAGTTGCCAGCGACGGTGTAACTCCTCGTACAATGGTTCCCAGGCACGCACCAGCAAAGCCTGATCCATGCGGTGGCGCAGCAGTCGCAGCCGCGTATTGCGCCTGGCCTCGACCGCCGCGAGCTGCTGCCGCGCCTTTTCACGCGTTGAAACCACATTCCGGTGCAGGCGGCCACGCGCCTCGCTGTAAGCCTGCTTCACAAGAGCATGCGCCCGCTCTCTTGCCTCATCCAGCAAGGCCCTGCAACGCAGATCGCGATTCTGCTCGACGACCTGCAGGAGATGCTGCAGCTGTGCGTCGATGATGCCCTTCGATTCATTCACTCCAGCACTCCCAGTTGTTGACGCAAGCGTACCGCAACGTCCATCAACTCTGCATGCCCCTCCAGATCCGGCACGATCACCACCGGCGGCGTAACCCTGACCAGCACCGCTTCCAGCTGTTCTTCCGTCAGTTCACTGGCAATCCCTGCATCGATCAGCACCAGGGGTGCCTCGCTGCATGCCGAATTGATCGCCTCCAGCAAGCTTCCCTTCCTGGGAACACGAACCTGCAGTCCAGCCAGCCGGTAGCCGCTTGCACTGACTTCATCACCGATATAAACAGGCGCTGACATGTGAATGCGCCTAGAGAATCCGGTTCAGGATCAGGATCGATATGATCAGGCCATATATGGCGATACCTTCTGCCAGGCCGACCATGATCAGGGCACGGCCGAGAAGTTCCGGTTTTTCGGCCAGGGCACCGATGGCGGCGCTGCCAACACCGGCAACGGCAATGCCGGCGCCGAGTGACGACAGACCGGTCGCCAGTGCAGCTGCCAGAAATCCCCACTGCACCGCGCCGGAGCTCAATGCCTCTTTTCCCGGCAGGGACTCGGCTGCAATGGACGGTGACCACCACAAGAACAGCGATGCTGCGATGCTGACCAGTGCCACGCCGCCCAGCCAGATACTCAAGCCTTTCATACCTGTCGTCATTATATTCTCCTGATTGGGACTCCTGACCCGGGCGCCGTCAACGGATGGAACATCCGCCCGGAACCGCGCAAGAAGCGAATAAAGAACTCGAACAGAATCAGTCGGGTTGTCTGTATCGTCACCACAAGGCCTTCCAGAAGGATAACCACGGCATTCCCCACCAACAGGATAAGAAACCCGAAAAGAAGATTGTCCGTCGCTGCGGCCATGATATTGAATGCCAGAGACAATCCGCCATGCGCCAGGGCGAAGGCACCGACGCGCACGAATGAGACGGTATTGATCAACAACTGTAAAACACTCTCTATCAAGGTTCCGGCCGCGCCCGGCAAGGTGGACCAGAAACGCGCATGTGGCTGCAGCAGGCAGCCGGTAAAATACCAGATCAGGGCGCCGGCCACGACGATCCAGGCTGCGGAGACGAAAAAGCTTGCGATAAGGGACAAATACAGCACCAGTACAGCGGCCTCGATCTGCCACCACTGGCGAATCTTCCCGCGCCAGTATGACTCCACGGCATTAAGGAGCAGTCCGAGTAACAGGATAATGATCCCGCCGGCAAGCGGCACCAGCAGGACAGGCAATGGATCTTCCACGGGATGTAGCCACAAGGCGGGAATAATATCCTCGCGACCGAACACGCTGCCAAATACGAACCCGAATACGATCGCGGCAATTCCATTGGCAATCAGCAGACGCGCCACCGGCCAGCGATGCTGCAACACGAAACCCGCCACCAGCAGCACCAGGCCATGTCCAACATCACCAAACATGTAACCAAAAAGCAGTGGCGCCAGCACCGCCAGCATCCTGCTCGGATCCGCCTCGTCGCGCGCAGGCGTGCCCAGCATGCTCGCGAACAACTCGAATGGCTGTGCCCACCATGGATTTTGCATCACCATGGGAGCTTCAGTCTCTTGCGGTGGAGGCGGGAAATGAATTATCGCGTTGACGCGGGCATCCCGCAGGGCGGAGGACAGGCGGTTGTCGTCCAGATCATTCGTCCAACCGGTTATCCAGGCAAAATTTTCGGAAACCGGCATGCTGGTTACGTGAGTCAAAAACCAGTCGAGGCGGTCCATGCAGGCCAGCGCCTCGTGCAGGGAATGCGGAGCGGCCAGTGCCTCGATCCTGCTGCGGATCCGTCCCAGTTCGGCATCGAGACCTTCGAGGCGCTGTCTGACCTGCTGCAGTGCCCGCTTGCGGGTACCGCTCAGATAGCCGGGGACCGCGACCTCCCGGCCCTTGCTGATCGCCAGCTCTGCGCCCAGTGTATCCAGGTCCGCAACGGTGCCGACTGCCAGCAGGAAATCGCCGGATTCCGTGTTTACCCGCGATGTCAGTACCGCACCGGGCTGGTGCTCGACCCGGGTAGCTGCCGGCAGTACAAACAGGCGCGCTGCCAGCGTGGCGACCGGGCCGGAGAGGATGCTGAAATCCAGCGTCTCTCCCTTCATGTTTGCCAGCATGGTCTCGAGCAGTTTTAACTCCGTCTGTTCACCGGTCAGGGACTCGAGCTGCTGAATCAACGGTAATGCCGCCTGCTCCCAGGCAAGCAGTTTTTTCAGGGCATCATCCAGCATCACGTTGGGACTGCCGGATATCTTCGAGGCCTGGGGCTGCACCTCCGGCCAATAGGATTCATAACGCCGCGCCAGCCGGTTGTATTCCTCCATTCGCTCGTGCAGGTCCTGCAGGTTAACCACAGCATGCGTATCGCTTTGTGTCTCCAGCTCGATGCTGCCGGTAGCCGCGAGCACCTCTACTGCCGTGGTTAGGTCTTCACGGGTGGTCAGCAGCTCAAACCATCGGGCGTGTTCCGGACGTATACTCATGGATGCGCCTGGCTCGCCCCCGGATACAGGGCTCGTTGTACCAGCTCTCCGCGCAATCTCTCCAGGTCCAGTGCGACCAGGCCGAGATGGGCGCAGCTTGCTCCCGGTTGAAAGCTGTAGCGCCGGAAGGCGTACAGGAGACCGGATACCAGGATCTCACGCTGTCGCTGGGTCTGAAGATCGGATCCGGCCTGCCATGCCTGCAGATACTGGCGCAAGAGGCGGCTGAGGTAAGCGAGCCCATGACCGAGCCCCTGCCTTGCCGGCCAGAGGGACTGCCACTGCTGAATCCAGGCTTCAGGCAGCGCACTGCCCTGTTGCCATGCCCTGGCCAGATATCCCAAACCTGTGTTGTGGATGGCGTCCAGTCTCGATGTTACATTTTCGGATGTATAGGGACGCAGTTCGGGATCTTCCAACATCCATGGATAGGCGATTTCTCCCTTGAGGAGGTGCTGCATGGCCGGAAGGTCCGGCATATGTCTGACCCAGCGCACGGAAGAACTCCAGGATGCCGGTATCCATTGCGATACCTCCTGGACGTAGCGACGAAACTGCTGGCGCAGCCTGAGTTCGATGGCATGGCTGTTATTCGATGCCTGCATTCCCAGCACCCAGGGCCGTAGCACCGTATGCTGCGCGACATCCAGATAATTGGCGAGATCGCCCACGCTGGCCAGCCGCCTCCATACCTGTGCATCCGGACGCATGCCATGGCGGGCCTGCAGGCGAGCCTGCGCGTAGGCAAAACGTGCCGTATCCGTCATCCGGTGTCGTCCCCGTGATTATCGGCGGAACGCTCACCACCGCTCAGCAACAGCGCAATTTCCCGGATGCATTCAGCAAGCCCGGTCTCGTCGAGTTCCAGCCTGTACTTCTCATCAGCCAGCTTTTCTGCGCGCTCCAGCGCCTTGATATCTCCGGCTATTCGCTGACTGACGCGCATCTTCATGAATGAAATACGCTCGTCTGTTCGACTCGCAATCCGGTTTGCCTGTTGTTGCGCCTCCTGAATAATCCTGCCGGCTTCTTTTTCACATTCCGCAATCGCCAGCTCGGCATCGCGTTCAGCCTGCAGAACCTGGTTCATGGCCATTTCAGCACTGTCAGATGAATGCCGGTCAGGGTTCTTGTCTGCCATGCTTTTGCACCTTGAGGAGAAGATACCAGGGCCGTGGTGGTACTGCCGCCTGAAACCAATACAGGGCTGATACCTGAGGATGGAAAGATTGTATGATCAGGCTCATTGCACGAACAAATCATTCATAGAATTGTCTCATCAGAAATACCAGACGGTTCATATGCAATTCTGCACCATTCCGGACCAGACAATGACCTGCGAAATCATATTCATGTAACATGCACATCCTGCCAAGATACCTTTTCCTGCTGATCTGTCTCGCCAGGGTTCCCTGGACAGCGGCAGCCCCGGTACACCACGACCTCGATATTGTACTCCATCCGAATACTCACAGTATCGAGGTGATCGATACCATTAGCCTGCCGGATGGCGATACCGACTCGGTGATATTTACACTGCACCCCGCATTGCAGCCTGAATTGCTGGACACAGATGCCCGGATGACCCGACTCCCGGCCGGCACGGATCGACAACTGCCGTCATTGAATGTTTCACCCCCTGAATCGGATATCAGTCCCCGGCGGTATCGAGTCAATCTCGCCCCGGGCACGAACCGTTTCACCTTGCGCTACAGGGGCAACATCCGGCACGACTTTCAGCAACGGGGAGAGGAATACGCACGCAGCTTCCGGCAAACGCGCGGGACCATTTCACCTAAGGGTGTATTTCTTGCCGGCACCAGCCTCTGGTATCCGCAAATCGGCACCGGCCTGATCACGTTTGATATCAATGTACAGGTACCGCCCGGGTGGAGAACCATGAGCCAGGGTGAACGCCTGAAACAGGCGGCAACGGATACCTCGGTCAGTCAACACTGGCGCTGCATCACCCCGCAAGAGGAAATCTACCTGATCGCAGGACCTTACACCGAATACGAAGAGGCGGGGGAAGATGTGAGGGCAATGGTCCTGCTGCGCCAGCCTGATCCGGCACTGGCGCAAAAATATCTGGAGACCACCCACGAGTACATCGAACTCTATGAATCCCTGATCGGCCCCTACCCCTTCAGTAAATTCGCCATGGTCGAGAATTTCTGGGAAACCGGTTACGGCATGCCCTCCTTTACCCTGCTGGGGTCCAGGGTGATTCGTTTCCCGTTTATCCTGCATTCATCCTATCCGCACGAGATTCTCCACAACTGGTGGGGAAACAGCGTGTATGTCGACTACCGAAGTGGTAACTGGGCGGAGGGCCTGACCAGTTACCTGGCCGATCACCTGATCAAGGAACAACGTGGACAGGGCGTTGAATACCGGCGCAATACCTTGCAGAAGTACACTGATTATGTCAGCCAGCAGGAGGATTTCCCCTTAACCGACTTTCGCGGCCGGCACAGTGCACGCACGGAGGCCGTCGGCTACGGCAAGACGCTGATGCTGTTTCACATGTTGCGCCGGCAAATCGGGGACGATGCATTAATTCAGGGACTACAGACTTTCTACGAACAGTACCGGTTCAAGGTCGCGGATTATTCGGCCCTTGAACGGGTATTCACCAATGCGTCTGAACGGCCCTTGCATGATTTCTTCTCGCAATGGGTCGAGCGCCCCGGTGCACCACAGCTACAAATAACCCGTGCAAGAGCCATAGCGAAGGGAGATGCGTATCGTCTGTCTGTCAACATCGAACAAACCCAGCCGGAGGCGCCCTATGATCTACGGATACCGATCGCAATACACCTGGAAGGCACCGACAAGGCCTATCAGACCGAAAGCCGCATCACCGGACGCCACGAGAGACTGGAATTCGACCTGCCGGCGCGCCCGCTACAAATCGACGTTGATCCCGAGTTCGATATTTTCCGTCGCCTGCATCGCCAGGAAATCCCGCCGGCTATCAGCCAGGCAATGGGCGCGGAGCGGGTGCTGATCGTGCTTCCGGAACAGGCGACAAGGGATACGCAGGAAGCCTATCAGGCCCTGGCCGATTCCTGGCGAAAGGCAAAACCCGCGCAGGTTGAACTTGTTTTTGATCATGCACTGGAAGACATACCCGATGACCGCACCGTTTGGCTGTTTGGCTGGAGCAACCGGTTCCTTCCGCAGCTCAGGTCGGCATTACAGGCCTATGATTTCGAAGACCTGGGAGGAGATGGTGGTGTTCGTATCGGACACACCACAGTGACACCCGAAAAACATTCCCTTGTCGTCCTGGGCAGGCAACAGGAAAGACCGGACCAGGCCCTGGGCTGGCTGGCTGCCGCTTCACCCGCTGCTTTACCCGGCATGGGACGCAAGCTGCCCCACTACGGACGCTACAGCTATCTCGCCTTCACCGGAACGGCACCGGACAATGTGCTCAAGGGCCAATGGCCGGTGGTCAATTCACCGATGTCGGTTACCGTGGCACAGGAAGATGGTGTAACCGTCGAAGCCAGTCCGGCACGGCTGGCGCCACGCATTGCGCTGGCATCCGCAACGGAACGTTTTTCCGTGGCCCGCATGAAAAACGATATCGCATTCCTGGCAGACACCGACATGGCCGGACGCGGCCTGGGTAGCGTCGAACTGGATCGTGCCGCTGCCTATCTCGCCACACAGTTCCGCGAGGCTGGATTACAGCCCGGCGGCGATGGTGATTCCTGGTTCCAGACATGGCAGGAACGGGTCGAGCCAGCCGGACGGACCCTGGAGCTGAAAAATGTCATCGGTGTCCTGCCGGGCAGCGATCCCGGAATGACCGGGCAAAGTCTCGTCATTGGCGCTCATTATGACCACCTGGGTCGCGGAGAATACACCGGGCGCGCCGGGGACCGCGGCAATATTCATCCCGGCGCCGACGATAATGCCAGCGGGCTGGCCGTGTTGCTGGAACTGGCGCGGTCGGTACAAGGCACGTCACTGCCGCGCACAGTCGTGTTCATTGCCTTCACCGGTGAAGAGACCGGCCGGCTGGGTTCGAGACATTATATTCGCAACCCGCGATTCCCGATGAACAAGGTCATTGCCATGCTAAACCTGGATACCGTGGGACGGCTGGGCAGCAGGCCGCTGATCCTGTTCGGGACGGGTACGGCAGACGAATGGGCGCATATCTTCCGTGGGGTCGGTTATGTAACCGGAATACCGCTACAGACGGTGAATGAGGACTTCGGTTCCAGCGACCAGGCCAGTTTCATCAAGGCAGGCATTCCCGCCGTACAATTCTTTGGCGGAAACCATGCAGACATCCACCGGCCGGGGGATATTCCGGACAAGCTCGATTGGAACGGATTGCGCAAGGTAGCCAGCGCCGCATATGAGACAATGGAATACCTCGCACAGCGACCGGAAGCCCTTGGTTCCACACTGGGTGATGCGACGGAGGATTCAGCTTCACCCGGATCGGCAAGCCGGCGGGTGAGTTTCGGCACAATACCCGATTTCACCTTTGAAGGTAACGGTGTGCGACTCGACGATGTACGTACCGGGACGCCGGCTGCCGGCATCGGTCTGCGTAAAGGCGATATAATCACCAATGTCAACGGAATGCCGGTCCTCAACCTGCGTGCCTACTCCGATGCGCTCAAACGGCTGAGCCCCGGGGATGAAATACGCGTGCGGTACCTGCGTGACGGCACCGAAGGCACGGTTACCACGCATGTGAGTGAGCGTTAATCGAATGCCCCCCCGGCCCGGCAATCGAGTAAGGCAGTACGTTGAGAGCACCACAATGCGGGTACAAGCGACGCCCTCGCCGCGTTTCCGGACGGGCGCCGGAATTGATTCCGGGCGCTGATGCTCGCACAGTCTGAAAACATGCAATAACCCCGGGATGGATTGTGATATGAAAATTAAACAGCTGGTTTTGAGTGTGGTACTCGTGTTGCCGGCACTACCGCAAGCGGCATTCGCCGATGGAGCCGGGGAGGCAGACAGTCAGATCTCGCCACTGCCCGGTGAGACGCATCTGGCTAATATTCGCCAGTTGAGCTTTGGCGGACAGAATGCCGAGGCCTACTTTTCGCACGATGCAAGCGAGCTGATCTTTCAATCAACGCGCGACGGGCTCGAGTGTGACGCCATTTTCCGCATGCGCGCGGATGGCAGCCAGGTGCGGCAGATCTCATCGGGAAAAGGAGTGACCACCTGTGCGTTCATCGCACCGGACAACCGTTCCATCATCTATGCCTCCACGCACCTGCAACACGGGCAATGCCCGCCAAAACCCGATTATTCCAAAGGCTATGTGTGGCCATTGCATGAAGCCTATGACATCTTCAAGGCCGGTCCGGAGGGTGAAAACCCGGTACCCCTTACCCGCTCGGAGGGATACGATGCGGAAGCGGTCTATTCACCAAAAGGTGACAGGATCGTCTTTACCTCGTTGCGTAGCGGCGATCTCGAACTCTATCTGATGAACCCGGACGGTACGGGTGTTGAACAGTTAACGGACCAGCCCGGTTATGACGGTGGCGCCTTTTTTTCCCTCGACGGTGAGTGGATCGTCTGGCGTGCCTCACGCCCGACCGGACAGGATCTCGTGGATTACCGGGCCTTGCTGGAAGAAAACCTGATCCGCCCCGGAAAGCTGGAAATCTACATCATGAATCTCGAGGAACGCAAGCCTGTTCAGCTGACGCAAAATGGCGCCGCCAACTTCGGACCCTACTGGCATCCTGATGGCAAACATGTGATCTTCTCCTCCAACCTGGATGATCCCGGGGGGCGGAACTTCGATCTCTACATGATCAATACAGAGACCCGTGAAACAGAGCGTATCACCCGTTACGACGGCTTCGATGGTTTCCCGATGTTCTCTCATGATGGGAAACAGCTTGTTTTTGCATCCAACCGCCATGGCAAGGTCAAGGGTGAAACCAATGTATTCATCGCTGATTTTCTTCCCTGAATCC
Organism: Pseudomonadota bacterium; assembly: GCA_029287615.1. Lineage (GTDB taxonomy): Bacteria > Pseudomonadota > Gammaproteobacteria > UBA9214 > UBA9214 > JARFQV01. Next base: position 20,133 of record JARFQV010000076.1, read on the forward strand.
TGTTCATCAATGGAGTAACGGGTTTTCGGGAAAAGGACCGGTTACCGGTATCATTCAGCACAGCAACCTGTCCAGCTGGTTGGCGAAGGATTGTCGATCCGCCTGGCTGAGTGATGCCGGCCCCCCGGTTTCCACACCACTGCTGCGCAGGGTGTCCATGAAATCCCGCATACTCAGTCGCTGGCGGATATTGTCTTCGGTGTAAAGATCGCCGCGCGGGTTCAGGGCCATGCACCCCCTGGCGATTACCTCGGCAGCCAGCGGAATATCAGCGGTTACCACCAGATCGCCCGCTTGCGCCTGCTGCATGATGTAATTGTCCGCAATGTCAAAACCGGCGGCCACCTGTATTGAGCGTATATACCGGGATCCCGGGACCTGAAGGGGGTGGTTGGCAACCAGTGTCACCGGCACCCCCACCCTGTCCGCGGCACGGTACAGGATCTCCTTGATCAGCCTTGGACAGGCATCGGCGTCAACCCATATCTGCCTCGCACGCATCATCTCTCCGGCGAGAATAACAGGAAGCGGGGCGGGAGTGCATGAGACTCGCACATATCCAGACCTGCCCGCGCTTGTGGGGGTTTGCTTATAACCATTGTTGCTCTATCCCGGCAATCTGCAGGTCCTGGGCCTCTTCGCACAACTGACGGATCCTGGTCATATCCGATTCCAGCTTTCGTTTGTCACCATTCACGATACAGACCGCAATGATCGACCGTTGCCATTTATCCTGATAGGCAACTTCGGCAACCGAGACATTGAAGCGGGAACGCAGACGGTCCTTCAGACCGCGCACGGCACTTCGCTTGTCTTTCAGGGACCGGGCCCAAGGAATCATCAGTTCGATGGTAAGCAGTGAGATATAAATAGCTGGACCAGACACGGTATCGACGGAGGTACGGTTGCAGCCACTCCATGAGAGTGACCTGGTTGCTGAAAGTCAACAGTAGTTGATAACAACACACCCGCGCAAGCCCGATATGCTATCCGGGCAAGCGGGCCGGAGGTCACGGCTTTAGCGATAACACAGATCCGGCCCGCCTCCGCTCATGGCTTGCGCATTTTTCCTTCACCCTGGTTCCTACTTCTTTTGCGCATTCCTGTCCTTGTAGGTGTATTTTATATAACAGGTGTAGTTGAAACCTGTATTGATCTGAAGAAATACACTTCGATTTCCCTGGTCGATCCGGATGCGCGCCTGATACACCCATCCCTTGTTCTTTCTTGGTTTCTTTCTCTCATCGCGAACCCGCACCGTCTGCGAGGGACCATACTTTTTCTCCAGTGCATGCTTCAGATTTTCGAAGTCCTCTATTGGTTTCGGGTCATTCTTCTTGCAATGATGATACCCGGTCACAGTGCCCACCGGACCGTCATCACCTGCGGTAGTCACTTCATATCTGGTAAACAGGGGATGCGTTTTCCTGGGTTGGACGGAGTATTTGGTTTTACCGGCATGCCGCTCGATTACCCGTTCAACCATTTCCGGCTGAAAGGGTTCACCCAGGGGGATACCAAATCCTTCGGTTATGGATTCGTATGCGACTTCCCTCGGTGCCTGCCCGCTGTCCTCGCGGCCCATTGTCATCGCAGAGACAACCGACAGGAAACCCATCAACAGATACGCAGGATGCATTTTCACCCTATTTTTTCCGCACCCGGGATACTCAACGCAGTCAGGTAGGCATACTGCATTGTCCGCTCTGTGCATGAAGCTTGCCCTGATCCTTACCCAACAGCTTCTCCGCCCGACAGGGATATTATTACAGTAACAAGCCACCTGTGCACCGGATACAGGGTATACGCTCGAACCGAAGCGATGAAGGGGGCGGATGCGCCCGGCCCAAGACTCCTTTTTTCAACAAGTTAGTGGCCTATTCGCAGCCTGAAGCACAATACATGCAAGACTGTACATGACCGGGAGAGGCGGGTACAGGGGCAGGATCGTGAATCGGTGATACATTCAGTGCAAGATCAAACGACACGCCCCCGGGGCACGACCGCATGAGCGTGCCGGGTTCGAATCATCCCCTGTCGATAGAATACGGGCTATATGATCCAAGTCATACAGAAATCAATACAGCCATCTATAGTTGGGTAATGGATGGTGTATCTGTTTCGGGACTGCATGCACCCATGACCGGTGACAGAATATAAAGAGTAACAAAGCAAGGGCATCCTGCATGGAAGATATTTTTTCGTTCGCCGACGAACTCGGGCCTGCCAAGGTGGTACACGCCAGCGAACCGTCGCTTGGCCTGCAGGCGGTACTGGTCATCGACAATGTCGCCATGGGCCCGGCGATCGGTGGTGTGCGCATGGCGACGGACGTCACCACGGATGAGTGCATTCGTCTGGCGCGGGCGATGACCTTCAAGAACGCAGCAGCGGGCCTCCCGCACGGCGGTGGCAAGGTCGTGCTGGCGGGTGACCCCGGGATGCCCGCGGAGCGGAAGGAACAGCTGATCCGGGCACTGGCACAGCTGCTGCGCGGCGAACAGGAATACATCTTCGCCCCTGACATGGGCACCAACGAGGACTGTATGGCCTGGATCAGGGACGAGATCGGCCGGGTCGTGGCGCTGCCACGCGAGATCGGCGGTATTCCGCTCGACGAGATCGGTGCCACCGGCTGGGGGCTGAGCCATGTCGTGAATGTCGCCCTGCAGTACTGCGACTTTGAACTGGAGGGGGCGCGCATCGTGGTACAGGGTTTCGGCGCTGTCGGCAGGCATGTCGCCCGGTTCCTGACGGCACGAGGAGCCAGACTGGTCGCCGTGGCAGACTCCCGCGGCGCCACGCAAAATGACCGGGGACTGGACCTCAACGCACTGCTTGAACTGAAGGCGGCCGGAAAGAGCGTGTCCGAATATAGTGACGGCAGTCGGCTGGAAAGCGATGCCGTCATCGATGTCGAATGCGACATATGGATCCCGGCCGCGCGGCCCGATGTCGTCAACGAGGACAACGTACACCGCCTGAAGACCCGGTTGGTCGTCGAGGGTGCCAACATCCCGTTTACACCGGGTGCAGAGGAATTCCTGTACGAACGCGGCATACTCTGCATTCCCGATTTCATAGCCAATGCCGGTGGCGTCATCTGCGCCGCGATGGAGTATCAGGGTGCAACCCAGGCGGCCGCGATGCAAACCATCGAGGAGAAGCTGCGCCGCAATACACAGCAGGTCATGGAAACCGCGAAGAGGAAGCTGATCCTGCCCCGGCAGGCGGCAATCGAAATGGCCGGGCAGCGGGTACGCAAGGCCATGGGCTACAGGCGTTTCTCGCTGTTCTCCACGGCGCCGGATTACACCTGAACCAGACGGGGCAGCCACAGGCATTCAACATGTACCGGATACGATTCCACGGGCGCGGTGGACAGGGCATGAAGACGGCCAGTCGCATTCTGGGCAGCGCCTTCTTCCTGGAAGGCTTCGAGGTACAGGATGCACCGCGTTACGGCGCCGAACGGCGCGGGGCACCCATCTTCGCCTATGTGCGAGCGGCCCGGGCAGCGATCAACGAGCGCGGGATCATCAGCCGCCCCGACCTGGTGGTCGTCGCCGATGACACGCTGGTGCCGGTACCCGCCTCCGGTGTGCTCTCCGGTATCGGCGCCCGCACTGTCCTGCTGATCAACACCACGCAGAACACCAGCGCCTGGCAGCAGCGGCTCAACATCAGCGGACCTGTCATCACCCTGCCGGCATCGGCAGAGGTCGAGGACCGCGCCGACCTGCCCTACATCGGCGCGACGTGCGCCGGTGCCGCCGCACGTCTGGTTGGCGTCATCGCTCGGGACACCCTGGCCGGCGCCATCCGTACGGAACTGTCCGCACTCGGCGCGGGAGTGATCGACCGCAACCTGGAGAATGCACTGCAGGCCTACGATATCATGCAGGCACATAGTGGGCTGGTCAGGGAAGGCAGCATGACCAGTGCCATAAAATATGCGCATCCGGACTGGGCAGACCTCCCGTTCGATACCGCGCGGATCTCCGCACCGACCGTCTTCGCCACGGCAAACAGCGTGGAGGTGCGAACCGGTCTGTGGCGCACATTGCGGCCGGTAGTCGACTATTCGCGTTGCAACCACTGCTGGTGGGTGTGCAGCACCTTTTGCCCGGACGGCGCCATCGCCGTTGACACAGACGGGAAGCCCGTCATCGACTACGACCACTGCAAGGGCTGCATGATCTGCGTTGCCCAGTGCCCGCCACATGCCATCGAGGCGGTATCCGAAGAACAGGCACAACGCGACACAACCACAGGAGAGACACCGTGAGCCGCACCCTGCTGACCGGGAATGTTTCTGCGGCCTGGGGGGCACGGCTGGCCGGGGTGGACTACGTGCCGGCATTTCCCATCACCCCGCAGACCGAGATCATCGAGACGCTGGCCGGCTGGATCGACAGTGGCGAGATGGCGGGTCGCCTGGTGACGCTGGAATCCGAGCATTCCATGATCACCGCCGCGGGTGGTGCCGCCACCACCGGTGTGCGCGTATTCAGCGCCACCTCCAGCCAGGGACTGCTGTATGCCATGGAAATGCTCTACACGGTTGCCGGTTGGCGGACACCGTTCGTGCTGGTGAATGTATCGCGCGGCCTGTCGGCGCCGATCACGCTGGAATCCGATCACAACGACATCATGGCCGCGCGCGACTGTGGCTTCTTGCAGATTCATTGTGCAAGCTGCCAGGAGGTACTCGACAGCACCCTGCTGGCCTACCGCCTCGCCGAGGATACCCGTGTACGCCTGCCGGTAATCGTCAACCTCGACGGCTTTTATCTCTCCTTTACGCGCGAACCCGTCGAGATCCCTGCAGCGGACGCGGCGGCCGGCTTTGTCGGTGATTTCGACCCGCAAAACGCCCGGTTCCGTGCCAGCACCCCGGAGAGCCAGGCGGTGGCAGTCCTTGGCGGCTCGCCCTATTCCTACTTTCGCTATGAAACCCACCTGGCATCGCTGAACGGCCTGTCCGTGTATGACGAAATCAGCGCAGAATTCAGTGCGACCTTCGGGCGCAATCACCCTGCCGTCGAGGCCTACCGCACCGGGGACGCGGACTACCTGTTCGTCATGCTGGGGTCGTTCGCCACCAAGGCCCGGGAAGCGGTCGACCGTCTGCGCGATGCGGGCTGGTCCATCGGCCTGCTACGGCCGCGCCTGCTGCGGCCGTTCCCGGAAGAATCCCTTCGCAGGCTGCTCGCCGGCAGGCGTGGCGTGGCCGTAATCGACCAGAACCTGTCCATGGGCAAGGGCGGCGTACTGCATGGCGAACTGCTTGGCGCGCTGTACGGACATCCGCAGGCACCGCCTGTAGTGGCGAGTTTCATCGGGGGTCTGGGAGGAAGGGACATCAGCGCGGAGGAGTTCTACGAAATGGCACAGACCCTGCGCCAGGCGGCGGATACGGGGCGCACGCCGCCACCTCGCCTGCTGTACACCAGGGACGAACTCAGGGAGATCAGAAAACTGCAGGCGGTCGCTCACCAGGAACGAGAGGAACTGCACAGATAGGCGCCGGCACGGCGGGTATACAGGAGAACGCTCATGACCGGGACGAAAGCAAGCATTCGGCGTATGAAGGACCTGCCCTCCACCCACCTGCTGGGTACCGGCACCCCGATGTGTGCCGGCTGTGGTGGATTGCAGGCCCTGCACGAGATCTACGACATCCTTGGCGAGAAGACCGTGTTCGTCAACGCGGCCGGTTGCATGACGCTGCTCTCAGTCTATCCGTTCACGCCGTTTCGCGGTTCCTGGCTCTACACCGCCATGGCCTCGTCGCCGGCCGGTGCACAGGGCATACGCGACGCCCTCGATATCCTGCGCGAGAGGGGTGAACTGCCGGCAGAGGAGGACCTGCAGGTGGTAGTACTGACCGGCGACGGCGCCGCCTACGGTATGGGACTGTCCGCCACCTCCGGGGCGATGGAACGCGACCTGGATTTCATCTACATCTGCTACGACAACGAGGGTTACGGCAACACCGGCCAGCAGTACTCCGGCGCCACACCGCATGCCGCGAAGACAGCGACCAGCAGGGGCGCACACGGCTTTGCCGGTTACAAGAAGGACCTGTTTTCCATCTGGGCGGCGCACCGGCCAGCCTATGTGGGCACGGTCATCGGCGCGGAACCACTCGACCTGGCGCACAAAATCGAGACCGTGAAACAACTCAGGGGTCCACGCATGATTATCGCGTTGGCCCCCTGCCCGACCGGCTGGGATTACGATCCCGGGGAATCGGTCAATATCGGCAGGCTGGCGGTCAGGACCGGCATCTGGCCACTCAAGGAGTACATCGACGGCAAGGTGGTGCATACCCGGATACCACGCGGGCGATTGCCGGTCGAGGAATACCTGAAGACACAGGGTCGCTTCGCGCACCTGTTCGCGCCGCAACGCGACGACGCGCTGCTGGCCGAACTGCAGGCAAGGGTAGACGCCTACTGGGATGGAGTGACGTCGTGAGCAACCGGGCATCCATGGCGCAGCACGATGGCAGACGAAGCTATTGTCATCGCGGGGGCGAACAGCCGCTGCTGGGCGCCACCATTCCCGAACATTTCGCCACCGCCGCAGCACGCCATGCCGGGCAGGAGGCGGTTGTCTCGGTACCGCAGCAGCGCCGCCTCAGCTACCGGGAACTGGTGCATGAGGTCGATCGCCTCGCGCGCGGACTGCTGGGCATCGGCTGCGGCAAGGGCGACCGTATCGGTATCTGGTCGACCAACAACCTGGAGTGGCTGCTGTTGCAACTGGCCACGGCACGCATCGGTGCCATTCTGGTCAACATCAACCCGGCTTACCAGGCCCGTGAACTGGCCTATGCCCTGCGCCGTTCCGAGGTACAGTTCCTGTTCACCATTCCGGCCTTTCACAGCAGCGATTATGTAGCCATGCTGCTGGAACTGCTGCCAGCACTGGCTCGCGAACCGGCCGCAGAACCGGTAAATGAGTCCCTGCCGACACTCAAGCGAGTCATTATCTACGACCCGGCAGCACCGTCAGCAACACGGAGACCCTGTCCCGGCTTCCTGACCTGGCCCGAGGTGCTGGCCGCGGGTAAATCGCTGGCCGGGGATACACTGGATATCGCCGGCGCCACCCTCGATCCCGATGACGCGATCAATATCCAGTACACCTCGGGCACGACGGGCTTTCCCAAGGCCGTCGTGCTTACCCATCACAACATCCTCAACAACGCCTGGTTC
>JARFQV010000111.1 GCA_029287615.1 Pseudomonadota bacterium
AGATGTGTATAAGAGACAGGGCCAATACGCTCGATCATCTCGCCGCAGCGTTCGTGTTCCAGTCCGTTCTCCGCCCAGAAGTCGATGATCTCCTCGGCCAGTTCCTGGAGTTTTTCGTAATCTTCCTCTTTCTCCAGTTTCATGAACGGAATGACCACGGTACCCATGAGGTCGCCGATCTTCAGGGTACGCTTGCCGCCGATCAGTACGGTGACGCCCTTGTCATCACCCGGGTGCAGCGCCTTGGGCATGACGTTCAGGCAATGCATGCAGCGCACGCAGTTGTGGTTGTCGACATCCAGCGTGTCGTCATCCTTCAGAGACAGGGCATTGGTCGGGCAGCGGGTGATGACATTGTCGATGATGTACTGGCGACCTTTTTTCTGTACATAGGCCTTTACTTCTTCCTGGTCGACCTTCATGTCGTCGCGCCACGTCCCGATGATGGCGAAGTCCGAGCGCTCAATGGCGTTCTGGCAATCATTCGGGCAACCGGACACCTTGAACTTGAACTTGTAGGGCAGGGCGGGGCGGTGCACATCATCGGTGAAATTGTTCACCATGTGACGCTGTATGCCGTGCTCATTGCAGTTGGACATCTCGCACCTGGCGGCACCGACACAGCACATCGCGGTACGCACGCAGGGGCCTGCGCCACCCAGGTCCCAACCGTAGTCGTTGATCTCATCGAAGAAATGCTGGGTGTTCTCGGTGTCTGCCCCGATGAACATGATGTTGCCGGTCTGGCCGTGAAAGGTTACCAGGCCGGAACCCCACTTCTCCCAGCTCTCACCCAGCTGCCGCAGCATGTCAGTGGTGTAATAGTTGCCGGCAGGTGGCTGCACGCGCAGGGTATGGAATTCCTTGGACTCCGGGAAGGCGCTGCCGACCTCGGAGAAGCGGGGAATGATACCGCCCCCGTAACCGTAAACGCTGACGGTGCCGCCCTTCCAGTACCCCTTGCGTGTCTCATAGGAGTGTTCAAGCTGGCCGAGCAGGCTGTTACAAACCTCATTGATGCGCTGTTCCGGGTGCTTGTCACGCAAGCGTTTGATTCCCGATATAAAGCTCGGCCATGGACCATTTTCGAGGTCGTCGAGCATCGGGGTGGGGTGGATATTTTTAGCCATGGCGCAATCTCCTTGGGGAGTTATATTGGGTGGTGGTTATGCGGATCACCGGGCGGATAGCTGCCGGTCCCGATTGGCGCAGTTCTACCTTGGAATTCATGTAGTCTCTGTATAACTTGCCTTCAGACATAGGTGGTTACGGCCTTCATATGCCAGTGTGCAAATTCTAGGTGTCAATATCGAGTGAAAGAACCCTACCCTTGGGAGGTGGCCTGAAGGGATGACTATCTCGAAAGAGGTATAGGCATATTAGTTATTTTATATGCCAAACATTGTAATTCCTGTGTTCTTTTGTATAGGGCTTGAAAAAACTACAAACAATCACATTACTTAATAGCAGTACTGTTATTCCGATCTCGATTTACTTATCCAAAAATGGATGTTCTGGAGCGGCTGGCACTGTATTAGCATTGCATCATGAATAACCGACGGGGACAGGAATATCCCGTCACCTGGCAGGTTACTGCAAACGGGGCAAGGGAAGGTGGTATGAATCCATTCAGACTGGATGATGACAAGGCGTACCGGCAGTGGCGGGATCACAAGCTGGCCGATCGTCCCGCGAGTGTCGAGGAGATTACGGTACCCATATTCGATGCCGGAAGTTTGACGGCTGGTGAACGTGACGCCATCCTGAGCCGTTGTCGTCTGGCGAATGCCGCGGTCTATCAGATCAACGGGAGACCGGTGGCGGACAAGGGCGCGCTGGTTGCCCTCGGGCAACAGTTCGGACTCTGTCACCTGGATAACAATCTGCGCTCCGACGAGGACTGTATTACGTCCCTCCGGGTTACTCCGCGCGGTGAGCACAAGGAATACATACCTTATACCAGCGGGCGGATGAACTGGCATACCGATGGTTATTACAACCGGCTGGATCAATTGGTCAGGAGTTTCATTATTCATTGCGTCTCCAGTGCGCAGACCGGTGGCGAGAATCGTTTTATGGATCATGAAATTGCCTATATCCTGCTCCGCGACGAGGAACCGGCCTATATCGCCGCCCTGATGGAGCCGGATGTCATGACGATCCCCGAAAATATCCATCAGGGTGCTGAAATACGGCCGGCGCAGAGCGGTCCGGTGTTTTCGGTGCATCCCGTCACCGGAACGCTGTACATGCGCTATACGGCGAGAACCAGGAGTATCGTCTGGAAGCAGGACTCGGTTACGCAGGAAGCGGTGGCGTGCCTTTCCGGGATCCTTTCTCCGGGCTCACCGTATGTCTACGAACACCGGTTGCAGCCGGGTCAGGGTATAATCAGCAACAATGTCCTGCATTGCCGGGGTTCCTTTACGGACGATGCAGATACGGGCCGCAAGCGGCACCTGTACCGGGCCCGCTATTGGGATCGCATCCGGGGTACAGAATATTGTGATATGTTTCAGGAGGTTGCCTGAGGGATGCTTTGGTTGAGTGAAATTTTACTGCAGAATCACGATCTGGACAGCTTCGACGCCCTGGTGGCCGTGCTGGAAAACCATGCGCGCAATGGAGAGATCTTTTTCCGCATGGATGTCAAGCCACCCTTTTCCGATACGCCCGATAACTGGGAGGAGCGTCTGGAGGCTGTGTTCTCGACTACCCGAAACATTCCCTAGCCCGAATTTCTCACCGCGGGCCAGGCAACCGGGAGAATGACCATGTACTGGAATGAGGAAAAAAAGCCGGAAGCGCGGTATCAGGTTCCGGATGATATCGTCGATCTGGCCTTCGCGATTACCTGTCCCCGGTTACCGATCGAGCATGCGCACGAGTTATCCACGGCGCTGATGGAGGCGCTGCCCTGGCTGGAAGAGGATGAGGATGCCGGGATCCATCTGATCCATGGCGCGGAATCTGGCAACGGCTGGTATCGCCCGGAAGATCCGGTAAATCAGGTTCTGCATCTGTCGCGGCGCGCCAGGATGCGGATTCGCATCGCGAACAGGCGTATTGAGGATGCGCAGGCACTAACCGGCAAGACGCTGGATATCAGCGGCCATGAACTGGTGGTCGGGAAATCGGCGGTACAGATGCTGAGCACCCTGCCTACCCAGTTTTCCCGATATGTTATTTGCCCGGAAGATGACAGCGAGGAGGTTTTTCTCGACTTTATACATGCGGGGCTCCTGGAAATGGAAATCGATTGCAGAAAGATATTGTGTGGAAAAACACACGTTATC
>JARFQV010000177.1 GCA_029287615.1 Pseudomonadota bacterium
TGTCGATGAGCCGCCCAGAAAACTCTCCGCTGCCCTGAAAACCAATATACCGTATACCAGCGAAGTCGAGCGAATGGGGGTGCATCGTGCTCCACTGGGCAGTTTCTCCGGCAACAACTGGGCGGCAAAGTGCTACCAGGCCCTGTGGGATGAGGTCAAGTCGAGACTTGAAGTCATGTAACTACCCGCTGTCAAACCACAGGTTGCTACCGACCGGTCAGCCGGATGGTCCCGGTGAACACCACCCGGTAACGATATTGCTCTTGGGGGGGTGTGTCAGGGAATACTGATCGTGTCCGTCAGAGGGATTGGCGGTCAGCCAGGTCGCGGGTCTGTACCCGACTGCGATTACCAGGGAAATATGGACATCGGTTTTCCGATATTGTAATTCATGTTTGACATATCCCGGCTCATGATGCCGGTTGCCGTCGTCATCTGGCGCATGGAAAAGTTCATGTCGGCGATATTTTCAAGTAATGGATCCATCTTGTACGAGATATCACCCATCGTCACATTCATGGTTCCTATACTCATATTGATGTGATCGATGCTATCGGACATATGCGCAATTCTTCCCGTCATATCGTGAATGTTGCCCGAGAGATGCTCGATGTGCGTCGACATGGTATCCAGATTTTCAGCCATCTGCGGGTCTACATGATTGGCCAGCGTGTGCATGTCTACCGTCAGGCTGTAGATCAGGTAGAATCCGGAGGTAGCCATAATAAAGAAGACCAGCATCGCCGGGTAAACCAGCATCTCCCAGCGGTGGGCGCTGGCCTCGAAACTCCGGGAGAACTTGGTGAGCGCGACCTCGAGACCGACCAGTTCGGAGCGCACCTCCGCTTCCCGGGAGGTATCCCGTGACCGGGTCGATTCGTTCTCTTCTTTGGGTTTGTCAGCCATGGCTGTATTTAAGCATAACCAGCTGTGTTCCCGGTTTCCAGCTAAACACGGTTTTCTCTGCTAATTGACCCCAGGAACCACGCGGATGACCCACCTGGGCGGGGAAGCCTCACTTGCCCGAAACTTTCAGGGACTTTTTCTTCTTCATCCGCTCGTCTTCCACCTGCCAGCTCACACGGAGATTGATCCGGTGATAATTTTCCTCCTGGGAAGCGGTTACTTTCAGGTGCAACAGGCCTTCCGGCCTCATGACCAGCTTGTCATCTTCATCACTGAATGTCACCTTGCCTTTGGCAAGTCCCTCGGAAACTGCCGTCAGAATCGCCTGGATCGAATCGGCATCCTGCAGTGACTCATGACGGAAACTTTTCTTGCCTTGTCGCATAGTGTTACCTTCTGATTGTCAGATCATGCCATACCGTCTTTCTTCAATTGCCGCAGCAACCGGTCCGGCTGAAAGACCTTGATGTAGGGATAGTCGGTACTGATCCCCAGCGCCACCCGGTCGGGATGAAAGATAGTGACCGCGGCACCCGGCCCTTTCAGTCCCTCCTTCCTGCGCGAATTCCTGTCGATGGTGGTGTCGCACTCGAAGTTGGGCAGGCCCTTTCGCAGCATGATGCGCTGACCATGGAACTGATTCACATGCCCGTGCACGATGACATGTATGCCCTTCTGCTGAATCATCCTGACCCCACGCTGTGTCAACGGCCTGTCCGCATCACGATACTTGGTGCGCACGGTATTCGCCACGGGCCCGTAGTAAAAATCGAACAGATCCTGATGCATCTGCCTGCGAAACTGCCGGTTCAGGTACTTGATGCCATGTTCCTGGATGATGCCTGCGCCGGTATCATCCAGCCCCGCATGAATGAACAGGAATGACCTTTCCCGGTGCAATGCCCTCATCTCGCGGTAAAACCAGTAGAACTCTCCCTCCGGATGCAGAAAAAGCTCCCGCCATTTCCTGGCGGCCGCATACACCCTTCGCAGTGACAGTCCGGCATCGCTGCAATGACGTTCAAAAACGTCATACTTCCTGCGCATGCGCTGCATCTCGCGCGCCACCTGATCATCATGCATGGCCCAGCGAGCCAGACGGGGAAATTCCCTGAACCAGCGCTTGCGCGGAAACAGATGTCTCCGGCACGTGCGGTTGTCGGGAATGCCACGCAGGGCGTCGCTACCCTGCAGGTACTGATCGCTGATTTCCCGAAAAAAGGGCACTGCCTTGGGCCCCATGCGTATGAAGAAGTGCTCGGTACGCGGGTCCGGCGGCAGATCCAGGGAACGAATCCCCACGAGCATCCGGACATCGTGGTTGCCCGCCAGCAGCTTCACATCGGCACCGGCATCCATCAACAGGCGTATCATACGCAACAGGCGCAGACTGCTCGGGCCCTTGTCGAAGCAGTCTCCGCCGATCAGAAACCGTGCCCGCCGCCCCTCCTTTGTCAACTTGAAATCCCCATCCCCGGGCCCGGTCTTTCTGAATCCGCCCGAAGCGACCAGCGAGGCGATAAAGGCATCGGTATCGGCGTGCAAGTCAGAAACAAAGTAGAGCGTGCGCTTTGGCCACCGCCATGCGTTAGCTTCGATAACCCGATGCAGTTCCTCGGCTACCCGGCCACGTTGCTGGCGCTCCTTGCTAATGGACTTGTGCTTGCCGAGCGACCAGACCTGAGCCTCCTGTGGCAGTTCTGCCTTTATCCACCGGGTACCCTGGTAACGAGGCAGTTTGAAGTTTTTTCCGGCTGGCTTCATTCGCTCAATCCAGATCCCGACTGTCCTGCATGCGGACCTTCCACTCACCACCAATATGCCGCCAGCAGCCGTTTGGCAGGCGCTCCAGAAATACCGGCTGCGCATGGTACATGCTGAGTTGCGCAATCTGCCTGAATTCAAGCACGCCCAGATGCCAGGCGGCATGGCGCATCGCTGCCCCGTGGCCCACAAACAGCTTGAGCCAGCCCGTCTCCGTTTCATCAGGCAGTGCCTTCATCCGCCGTTGCAGATGCAAAGCCACCCGCTCACCGGCCTCCCGCAATGACTCGGCTCCCTGAAGCGGCAAGCGGTAGTGACTGTTGGCCTTCCAGTCAGGCGGCACATCCGGAAACCGGGGATCGCGGTGAATGAGCTCCTCGATCTGGGTAAGGGTCAGATTGGCCGCACTACCGAGGCCACGCTCGGCCAGGGCGTCAAAACAGGCGACTTCTGTCGTAACCTCACACAGATCTGCCAGCCGCTCCGCAATGATCCGCGCCGTTTGCCAGGCACGCAGCAGAGAGGAGGTATCGATGCAGGACGCCAGACTCCAGCCCTGCCGGCCGATCTGGTCACACACCGACCTGGCCGCATCACGCGCCTGCTGCTCGCCAGTAGCAGTAAGGGGAAACGGCTGGTGGGCGCTCGGGGTATTCGGCAGCTGCTCGTAATCACCGTGCCGGATCAGGGCAGCGATCAGTCTGGCCACGTCAATATACCCGTGTGGTTCCTGTGATGGGTGAATTCTCCGGCAGTATTGTCGCCGGCGCCCCTGTCGGCAAGGGAGTTCAAACCAGCAGTTCCTGGAGACAACGCCTGGCGAAGCCGTCAAAATCGATCCTGCCGGTAGCCTCGTGGATTCGCACACCTTGCAGGGCATCCAGATAGGCCTGTTGATCAAAGCTGGCGTCATCCCGGTGGAAACGGCCATCGGGATACTGATAGAAGGGGCCTGGTGATTTCATGATTGCGGCCAGTAAGTCCGGACGTTGATCCAGTTCCACGGTCCTGGTTTCGACCGCGGCCTCGCTGTCGCGGCGCCAGTTCAGCACCAGGAATCCCGACAGCGGCGCCTCGGACACCACCCTTCCCGGCCCGTACACCTGGTCCAGGAACACATCGTACTTGTCCTCCAGG
>JARFQV010000205.1 GCA_029287615.1 Pseudomonadota bacterium
TCCGACAGGACACCATGATCGACGCTGTTCCGATGGCTGTAGTGGTGTCTGAAGGGCCTGCTGGTTGGCGATCCGGCGGTGATCGTGATGGATCGACGGGCAGGGACAGGCGGCTATCTATTGTCAAAACGGTATATTTCCTGGACGGCTTGCAGGTCGATTTCAAGGCTGTCTCCCACCTCAATGTCATTTTCAGAGAACCAGCCCTGGTTGACTTCCAGTGCGTAGCGGGCCGGGACTCTTGAAATATAGCGACGGGCAGGAAAGCGCGGATCCATATCGTGTGTCTCCAGGATCCGGCCATCAGCATCGAGAAAGGCAATTGACAGGGGAATGTACGTATTCTTCATCCAGAAACCGATGATCCGGTCCTGTGCATAGGCGAACAGCATTCCGTGGTCTGCAGGCAATTCGTGACGGAAGGCCAGTCCGCACATGTGGCTGTCACGGGTTGTGGCAACCTCGGTGGTGAGAGTATGTCCGTTACCCGTTAACTGTATGGTTTTGTTCGCTACCGGACATGCCTGTACAGCGTTGCTGCAAGTAATCAACAGGAGTGGAATCGTGCCGTGTTTCAGGGCGGCAGGGAGGTTTCTGCACCAGCCGCCGTGATCGAGAGGAAACGCCATTGTATGTATCTCCGAAAGATTCCGGTACCCTGCGTGTTCCTGTGTGGACCTGAAAGACGATCCGTACCGTTTTACTCAAAAAGCGGATTATCAGCCAATGTCGGCAGTGATCCACGTAATGACGTGGTCTTCCATCCGGCTCTCATCGATTTGAGTTTCACTTACCGTTTTTCCACGAACTGAAATTCCGGCCTGGTGTACCGTGTCCGGATCTCCCGAGACGAGCGGATGCCACCACTGCAGGTTTTTACCCTCTGCGATACGCCGGTAGGCACAGGATCCAGGCAACCATTTGAAATTGTCCCTGTCATTTGCATTCAGCTGTATACAGTCGGAAACCATCTGCATACGCTTGCCGTAATCTGTGCACTTGCAGATCGTCGTATCCAGGAGCCGGCAAGCCACGTTTGTGTAATAAATCTCTCCCGAATCAATATCCTCCAGTTTATGCAGGCAGCATCTCCCGCAACCATCACACAAGGATTCCCATTCTGTCTGATTCATATCAGACAGGTTTTTGATTTTCCAGAATGAATCTTCAGTAACAACCATGGGACAGACCTGATCGCAAAAGCAGACACTTGCTGGATTAAACTGGTCGGAGTGAGAGGGTTTGAACCTCCGACCCCCGCCTCCAGCCACATTTTCAAGTGTTTGTTGTTGTAGTTACAAGTAGTATAAAAAAACAGCGATAACAATTGTATAACTTTCTGTTCTCTACCTGCGCTCTACCCGTGATACTCTTGTATTTTGAACCAATTCCGAACTCTGCCGATCTTAGGCGTTCTGGTTTCAGGCTGGTAGACATTTTTTGAACCCTGTCGATGGGGGAAATTATGCCACAAATAACCAGCCATACCGCGAAATTGACCATCCGGTACATGGAGGCGCTGGAACCGGCTCCTAGTCTGTACGAGGTTACTGATACCGAGATCCCTGGGCTGCGTGCGCGGGTTATGCCATATTTCCGAAGCTGGAGGAAGTCAACGATAATCGGGTGCGATATTTGGAGGCCGATGAACGCATTCGATTGTTGAAGGCGCTGGATTTTCTGAAATTACCTGAGTACCTCAAACCTCTGATGATGCTGGCGCTCAATACTGGGATGCGTCGAGGTTCCGGTGCTTGCACACCGGAGGGGAGCCTCAACCCTGCCAGCACTGGCTGCGATTCGCCTGTTACTGAAAGGTTACCTGGGGCATACGTGACCACCATCTGTAGGGTATAGGGTGAGGCTTTACCTTGTTAGCATGTCTTCAATTGAGCTCTCTTCCCAACTGCTTAGACGGTAAGTAGTTAAATTATATGCCGGAAGTGACCACGATGCCGTGAGAAATTATTAGCGGGTAATGATTTGATAAGTGGGTTGAAACCATGAATATTTGATCAAGGAAAATTATGAATATGTACACCTGGGTGACCGAAAGGCACTGCAAGTGTGAGCCAGGCTTCTTTATAGATTGTCAAGTTGGAAGCAAGGGCTAAAATTCCTGGACTCTAAGTCCACCTTTAATACCGTGGTGCAGCAATAACATGTGAAACGCGCTACTATAGCGCGCAAAATCGATCAACACTGACTTGTTCAACGCGTTACCATCTGGATCATGAAACGGGTGCTGTAATGAGACACATGAAATTGCTGTTCCTTTCGGGCATTTTGGCTATGGTGTTTCTGGTGGGGTGTGCATCCCCGCCGGAGCGTGTGCTCTCCGAAAAGGCGCCGTCGTATGCCACGTTGCCAAATGGGTACGATCCGCTGAATCCAAATCAACCCTCGGCCATCTATGCTGAAGCAATGTCGAGCCCTGGCGGAAATGTAGCGCGATACCTGGAGCATAAGCGCGGACACGCCCTGAACATTCTGTCCCTTTCAGGCGGAGGACAGAACGGCGCCTTTGGTGCCGGCTTCCTCATTGGCTGGCGCGAGAGCGGCCGGCGGCCAGAGTTCGATGTGGTTGGTGGGGTGAGCACCGGCGCGTTACTGGCCACTCACGCCCTGCTTGGCACACCGGCTGACGACGCAGTTCTGAAAGAACTTTACACCGGCATTACCAAGGAGGATATCTACACGGTCCGAGGGGTCACCGGACTCTTGTCCGGTACGGATTCACTAAAAGATACTGCTCCGCTTCGTGCACTTATTGCCAAGTACATCACCTTGGAGACTTTGAAGCGCGTCGCTGCAGCGTATGATGATAATCGGCTTCTAGTGGTGGGCACTACCAACGTCGATTATGCACAGACCTGGGTCTGGAATATGTCGCTGATCGCAAAAGCAGGTGATTTAGAGCTCTATCGCGACGTATTGCTGGCTTCCGCTTCGTTCCCCATTGTCTTTCCACCAGTTGAAATCGACGGCCACCTATTCGTTGATGGGGCGGCCCGTTCCAATGTGGTGGTCGTAGGGATGGGTGGTGCGGCGAAGCCCGAGCCATCGCTTTATGGGCAGGGCAACATATACATGATTGATAACGGTAGACTCAATCATGCACCTGAAGCCTTGCGACGGGCCCTCGGCGACGTCGCAGCAACAACGGTTAGTGTGATGATGGACCAGTCAATGCAAACTGCTTTGACGCGGTCATATTTTGGGGCACGGATATTGGGCTACAACTTCAAGTTGGTGGCGATTCCGGACAACGTAGATATCGGTAACGATCCGCTAGCCTTTGACCCGAAACAGATGCGTGCTGCTTTCGATGCGGGGCGTTCACTCGCCAAGCAGACTGACCCGTGGTCGAGTGCCCCACCGAATCTTGGTGATATTCCAGCCTGGGCGTTGAAATCGATAGAGGAAAATTATTATTCCACATCCTCCGAGCATGTGCCTGACCGGAATCAGACGGGCGCCAGTGAACGACAGGTTCTGGAGTATCTCGTACCTTCCCAATAAAAACCCCGCCACAGTGGGCGGGTTCGTAGGTCAGGTGTCGTAACGATATGCTACCGTAATCGTGACTGCATCAGCCCGGCAGGGAAACACTGAAGAACCGTTGTTGCTCCCGGGGCTCGCCTCGTACATGGCCCTATGTGTGCATCACCCGGGCGCCGCCGCCGTGGCGGCTGGCCAGACGGTCTGCGTTATGTGTAAAAGGGCACCCGCGAATACGGATCAGTGTCGCCAGGCCCTCAGCACGGCCTTCTCTATTTCCACCAACACCAGCAGGAGGATACCAACTGCGACGATCCGCAACCAGGCCCAGCCATCTATCGCAGCGGTGTGGAAGAAGAACTGCATGAACGGCGCATAGGTGAAAAGGAACTGAAAGAACAGTACTGTGCCGACTGCTATGACAATGTAGCGGTTGCCAGTCAATCCGTTGATGGTCAGCGACGGGGCTAACAGGCGGCGGGTGTTGAACAGGTAGAACACCTCAGCGATCACCAGCGTGTTGACCGCAACCGTGCGCGCCGTTTCGATATCTGCACCCTGCAGGCGTTCCCACAGGAAGAGGCCGAAGGTTCCGCACACCATCAGCACTGAGACAAATGCGATGCGCCATATCATGAAGCGGGTGAGCATGGGCTCGCGTGTGTTGCGTGGGGCACGGCGCATGACATCGTCCTCGGCTGGCTCGAAGGCCAGGGCGAGGGCCAGCGTCACCGCGGTGATCATGTTCACCCAGAGGATCTGTGGCGCCGTGACCGGCAGCATGCGGCCAAGCGCGATGGCCGCGAGAATGGTCAAGGCCTCGCCGCCATTGGTGGGCAGGATGAACAGGATGGACTTGCGGATGTTGTCGTAGACCGTGCGGCCTTCCTCGACGGCATGGGCAATCGAGGCGAAGTTGTCGTCTGCCAGCACCATTTCGGCCGCCTCCTTGGCCGCTTCGGTACCCTTTACCCCCATGGCGACGCCGATGTCGGC
Organism: Pseudomonadota bacterium; assembly: GCA_029287615.1. Lineage (GTDB taxonomy): Bacteria > Pseudomonadota > Gammaproteobacteria > UBA9214 > UBA9214 > JARFQV01. The sequence goes on from JARFQV010000205.1 coordinate 4,498, forward strand.
TCGTTTAAGCGCTGGTGCGTCATTGACGCCGTCACCAGTCATCGCCACCACCTGGCCGCACGCCTGCAATGCCTCGACCAGCCGTAGCTTGTTCTCAGGGCTGGCACGCGCAAAGACGTCCATGCTGGCCACATGGTCGGTTAACCGGGCTGCATCCATTGTCTCGATCTGCGCCCCGGTGACGGCGCGACCCGGCTCGCCAATACCCATCTGTCCGGCGATGGCCGAAGCGGTCGTCACATGATCGCCGGTAATCATTTTCACGCGAATCCCTGCTGCCACGCACTCGCGAACGGCGGCGATGGCCTCCACACGCGGTGGATCGATGATGCCGACGACAGCCAGCAGGGTGAGACCGGTCTCGACATCGCTGAATTTCAGGGTGCGCTGATATGGCGCGGCGGTCTTGTAGGCGATGGCAAGCAGGCGCTGGCCGCGGCTCGCCATCCGCTGGAGACACTCCTCCCAGTAGACGCGGTCCAGCGGCTTGTCCTCGCCGCGCATTCGGTGGTACATGCACATGTCTAGCACGCGCTCCGGAGCCCCCTTGAGATAGACGAAGGCATGACCGGCGTGGTCATGGTGCAGCGTGGCCATGAAGCGGTGTTCGGACTCGAAGGGGATCACATCGGTGCGCGGCCATTCCTCGTGCTGAAATGCCTGGTCCAGCCCGACCTTGACCGCAAAGGTAAGCAGCGCCCCTTCGGTGGGATCGCCATGCATTTGCCACTGGTTATCAGCGTTGACCAGGCTGGCGTCGTTGCACAGCAGCGCTGCCCGCGCGGTTTCCTCCAGCAGCAGGTAGTTCTCGATCGGGGCGGGTGCGCCGTCCAGCGTGATCTCGCCGTGAGGGTCGTAGCCGACGCCACTGACCTCGAAGATGTCGGTCGCGGTCGCCACACTCTGCAACGTCATCTCGTTGCGGGTGAGCGTGCCCGTCTTGTCTGAGCAGATGACACTGACCGAGCCGAGGGTCTCCACGGCAGGCAGGCGCCGAATGATGGCATTGCGACCGGCCATGCGCTGCACGCCGATGGCCAGGGTGATGGTGATGATCGCTGGCAGGCCCTCGGGGATAGCCGCTACGGCGAGCCCTACCGCAGCGAGGAACATCTCGCTCGTACTGTAGCCACGTACCAGGATGCCGAATAACGCGGTGACCGTCGCGATGGCCAGGATCGCGGCGGTGAGCCAGCGGGCGAACGTCGCCAGCTGTCGGGTCAGCGGCGTTGTCAGCGTCTGTACCTCGGCGAGCATTGCGCTGATGCGGCCGATCTCGGTACGATCACCGGTGTCTACGGCTACGCCCGTTCCTTGACCGTGGGTCACCAGTGTTCCCGAATAAGCCATGCAGCGCCGATCTCCAACGGCTGCAGTAGCGGACACAGTGTCGGTTACCTTGCCGACCGGGACCGATTCACCAGTCAACATGGCCTCATCGACATGCAGTTCGCGAAGGTGGAGGAGGCGCAGATCGGCCGGTACCCGGTCACCCGACTGAACGAACACCAGATCGCCAGGAACGATTGCGGCGGCATCGATGTTGACACGATGGCCGTCGCGTAAGACAGTGGCCTGGGGTGCCAACAGACTGCCGACCGCCTCCAGGGCTCGTTCCGCCTTGCCCTCCTGTATGAATCCGATCAGCGCGTTGATCACGACTACCCCGACGATGACGCCGGTGTCGACAAAATGGCCGAGCAGGGCAGTTACCGCGGCGGCGACCAGCAGTACGTAGATGAGAACATTGTGGAACTGTGCAAGCAGCCGCAGCAACGGACTCCGGCGCTTCGGTGGGGTCAGCCGGTTTGGGCCGTGCGCCTGCAAGCGCCGCTGCGCTTCAGTGGATGTCAGGCCACTGCTGGTGCTCGCCAGGGTCTCTAAAGCCCTATCCGAGTCGATGGCGTGCCAATTACTGTGCTCTCGCAGTGTGGACTGTTCGGTCATCGATGTACCCTTTGCGGTGGTTTGAGCGCCGAAATGCAATAGATTGGAATATGGTACCGTTGCGAGGTAAGACGAAGCAAAAACGTCAATCTCGGGGTGGCCGTCGCGTGTCGCAGAACTCCCTGACGCCCTTGGTGGCGCGCAAACGCAGGAAGGTTGCTTACGGGGAGAATGGGAAAAACCCGAAGAACCAGCAGAATCTGCAGACCACATACTAGTACAGGGTTTGTCTTGTTTGAGTGTCGAAGTCTGCTAATGGGCGAAAGTGTGAGTACAGATTGCTGGACGTGAACGGCAACAGTTACTGCTACCAGGAACTACGCCATGTATTTGTAAACGGCAAGTCCCCGGATTTCTTGCTATTCAACAAGAAATCCTGAGTAATTTACTCGGATGTCCGGTATCGGATGTCCGGTATCGGATGCCCGCCACCTGAAATTGTTGGAGTCAGGTCAGGGAGGTACTGGAAGCCGTCGTTTCCGGTGCAGGCCCTGGAGTGCAATCAGGGCAGGTCCTCAAACGGACTTTCGGCCATTGCCAATACTCGCTTCTTCGAAATGGCCAGGATTGACCCTGTCAGAGGCTCGGCAGACTTTTTCGATACAGCCCTGGAGACTGCGCCGGCTGGTCAGCAGCGCGGGACGGGTGTTGGTAGAGCGCGCGGCACTTGAAGGTGTCGGACTACGATTGCCAAACGATCGTTACTCGTATTTTCAATGGATTATTTGCTATATTCGTAACACCTCAAAGTTAGATCCATCAATCTATACAGTGCGATTTCAGATCCATAAATCCATTAATCCATGAATACGGTTGTTGCCTACTCGCTAAGCCTTGATTGTAACGTATGACTTCCACTTATCTCGTTGATACCATAATTTTGCTGATAGCCGCAGTGCTTACGGTTCCTTTTTTTCAAGCAATCAAGGTCGGCGCTGTACCTGGTTTTCTCATCGCAGGTGTAATCATTGGTCCCTATGGATTAGGGCTAATCAACAATATCACCGAAATCGGAAATCTTGCCGAAATTGGTGTCGTTTTTCTCCTGTTTGTCGTCGGGATCGAACTCAAGCCGTCACGTCTGTGGCAAATGAGGCGATTGGTATTTGGTGCCGGGATACTTCAAGTGGTGCTTACGGGCCTGTTGATAGGAATTGTGGCATACAATGTCTTCGATGTTCCTTTGCGTGCCACGATCCTGGTCGGGCCTGCCCTGGCACTATCCTCGACTGCGTTTGTACTTCAGTTACTCTGTGAACAGAAGCTGCTGGTATCGGCATACGGGCGGACGTCCATTTCGATTCTATTGCTTCAGGACCTGGCTGTCGTTCCACTTCTGGCTCTGGTACCCCTACTGACAATGCCAGAGTTAAGCATCGGTGAAGATATTGGGCTTGCGCTGGCGGAATCCGTCCTGATTCTGGTATTCGTTATCTTGCTCAGCCGCTATTTGTTACACCCGATTCTGCATCGGGTAGCCCTTTCCGGCAATCCAGAAACCTTCACCGCTTCTGCGATTCTTATCGTGCTGGGTACTGCGTTCGTGACAGAACATGCGGGATTTTCCATGGCAATGGGCGCATTCCTGGCGGGCTTGCTGATCTCTGATTCTTCTTACAAACACCAGGTCATGGCCGAGATCCAGCCGTTCAGGGGGCTTCTGCTGGGACTCTTTTTTATGTCCATGGGTATGACGCTCAATCTCGACCTGTTGCTGGACAGTCCCCTGGCTTCGTTTGGGGTAGTGAGCTTGCTGATTATTGCAAAAGCAGCCGTGCTTTTCCCTATCGCATATCTGTTCAAGCTTAAGCTGAAAAACAGTTTGGCTGTAGCGCTGGTACTTGCACAGAGCGGAGAATTTGCCTTGGTTCTTTTTTCTTTGGCTTACCGATCCAATCTGCTGACAGAAGCATTGTTTCAACAACTGTTACTGGTTGTTTTGCTCAGCATGCTTGTCACGCCAGTGCTTGCGGATATCGCCCAGCGCCTTGTCAAGGCACAGGGTTCAAGCAAGACAAAAAGCGTTGAAAAACCGGTTGCTGCACCGATCGTGCTTGCAGGTTTTGGCCGTGTTGGACGTCGAATAGGAGAAATTCTTTCAATCGCTGACAAGCCTTATGTCGCTCTGGACTCCGATGCGACAATTGTCGAGGAAGAACGTATTAACGGACATCCCGTATTTTTTGGTGATGTAACAAAACCAGAGGTCTTGAAGGGAGCGGGTGCCGGTGATGCCCAGACAATTATCGTGACGTTGAATGATACAGATGCCGCTGAACAAGTGGTTTCATCTCTTCGAAAAAACCACCCGGATAAAACGATATATGTGCGTGGCCATAATCTGAATCAGTGCCGTGAACTGCGCAAACGGGGTGCATCTGGCGTTGTATCCGAGAATGTAGAAGCCAGCCTGGAGTTGGCACGAATGGCGCTGATGACTGCTGGAGTCAATGAAAAGGACCGGGAAAACATTCTGGGGGAGTTCCGACATACATATCGTGCGCAGATAGATGAAATTTGACAGGTAAAAGAAAAGTAATCAGATGTTATTCAATCTACATGTCTGTTCAGGTGAGTGGCCGGATTGGCAAGCCCAGGATCTTTGGTCTACTCATCCTGTTAGGGATTTCGGAGTTCGTAGGCAAATTTCAGGGGAACATAGTATTTCACTCACCCTTCACCGAAATTAAATCTATCTTATTTTTACGGATAATGGTAAGTGTCGATATTTTATTTGAAAGCTGGAGAATGCTCGTCATCTCCCCCTATGCCCTGATAAATTATCAGCACTGACCGAGATCCAGGGCAGGAAGCCTAGCCGATCCTGGGAGAGCCATAACCAGAATCAGTGGTGGGATCAGGGAAGCAAGGAATACAAATGCCACATAGAGAAAAGGCCGGACCCTATCCATCGCCTACATCCTGAGAGAATCCAGAATCATTATTACTGGAGGGGTTAGTGCTGCAGTAAGAATGAGAGCACCGTAGAGGAAAGCTCGTATTGTTTCCATCACTGACTCCAGGTCAGGGTTAGTCTTCCCTGCTTGATATGGCATCCTTTCAGCAATAGATCATATGTATAGTTCAAGGCTGGCATGATTTGAATGGTATTTACGTGATTTTGATCACAGAAAATATTTTTTCTTATCTGCATCTACAATTGCTAAAAGACCGTTATCCGACCCAATCCGGTCCTTTAGGGAAATCGAATATAAG
>JARFQV010000297.1 GCA_029287615.1 Pseudomonadota bacterium
GGCATCGGCCGCTCCAGCCCCTGCCCGTGCCGGCCAAAACGCAACAAGCCGCGCGCACGACCGATTTCCTGATCCTTGAGGGCCATGGCCGCAAACATCTGCGCCACCGGCGCAGCCCAGTGGGCCCCATAGTTCAGCGGATGCACGTCGGACACAATCAACTCGCGGGTGTCGGGAATCGCGCCCAGCAACAGTGACAAATGCCCACAGCCGTGCTCCCGTCCGTGCGCAATACCCGAGTGGAAATTCAAGGCGATAACGTCTTTGTTGCCGTTTTTACCGTCCTCCCAACAGGCATCCCATAAATCATCGGGAGTCAGATTCGCCTGTTCGTCGAAATGGTAAGCCTCGACGAATACGGGCAAGCCCAACTTGTTTATGTACCGAAGCGCGAGCTCGTGCGTTTCTGACAGTGTCATGCCTTCGTCCACGGCAGTATCGATATCGACCTCGACGCTCCAGAAAATGTCGTCCGGTGAGGTCGGGAAACCAAGGGTGCTTAGTGCATAAGCCACCGTTGTGACCTGGCAGCAATTGAATGCTTGCTGAAAATGATATTGCATGACCGATTTCGCGCGTTTTTCGAGCATATGGTCCGAATGCAGATTTTCACTAAGCACGCGCTTTACATCATCATCGTTCATCTGTTTTGACTGGGACCACTCTCGCGACATGTTCAGCTCTCCGGCAAGTTGGTAAAGATCATCTAATTGGCTATCAGGATATGCTGACAGAGCTGCCAATCTTAAGGATAAGAGGAACAAATGCCAATTCTGCTTTCACGCACATACCAAAAACTCCTCGACATATATACAGGGGGCTCTTGAGCGCTGGACAATGGAAGGAACCCTGGGCAGCCTGCCGACGGCCGACAACGACCCAAAACCCCGATTAGGCACCCAGCGGCACTTATGGCTGCTACCGGTCCATTGTGTTGAAAAACTCACGTTTTCCATGAAGTTGGTCAATTCTGGTGACTTGAAGCCACTTAAGATATTGTTTTTAGTGAGACACGTTTCCGCGGAAACGCCTGAAATTCGTCGAGTCCGAGTTTTTCAGCACAATAGGTCGAAAGCAGCGAAAGCACATAGAAACCGGCCTGGTTCCGCTACCGGATTCATTGCAGCAGTCGATTGAGAAGGGCCGCTCAGTTCAATGAGCGGATATGAAACGGAACTCCCGAGCGAAAAATCCCGCCATGGCTGGGCCAGCCGCACGTCCACGGACCAGCAATGGCAGTCTGCGTTTAGTCATCGCTGCTCCAGTCACAACCCTCGCACTGTGGTGAAATGCCGTTGTCTTGTAGCACCTCGAAGATCAGGTCCCTCCAGACCCCGCCCGGATTCCAGATGGTATTCATGTCCGACTTGGCCTCCGCGAGCGGCACGTCGAGGTAAAGCACACGGTAAAGAAAGGCGAACGCCGTGGCGCGATAATTGGCCTGGCAGTGCAAAAGAGTCTTCTTTTCCGGCGCGGCTTGCATTACGGCAGCAAAGGCATCGAAGTCTGCTTTCGTCGGCGCCTCCCAGATCACCGGCACCTGCGCATACTGCATGCCCAGTTCCTTTACCACCTGGTCTTCATCGGGAATTGCGCCTTTGCTATTGGCGAAGGCAATGTAGACGACACGCTCGAAACCTTCGTTTTTCAGCAGGGTGAATTGCTCCCGGCTTGGCTGGCCCGCGCTGGAAAGGTCCGCAGAGTATTCACGATAATTTTTTATCTCCCCCAGGCTGTCCGCAAGCAGGGAACCCGACAGAGAAACCATGAAGACAAATACCGATAAAACCAGTGATTTAATTAGCATGGGTTTCCTGTTTGTGAATCCGATCAGAAAGACAATTTATACCATCTTGGCGCAAAGTAGCGATTCGGATCGACAGCAGCAAAAGCAGGTTGAAATCAGCCTGATTCCGCAATCAATCGCATTGCAAAAGTCAGGCTATGGTGGTCAGTTCTTCAGCAATCGGCAGGGAGCGGAATTCGTAATTTGCGCAGCTACCCCCTGCCGCCAGGCACCTTAACCCGAGCTTTCCCGGCTGCCGTGATCGCTGCCACGAACTCGGGTCGAAATATTCCCTGTTCAATTTCCGACTCCCACCAGTGCCTGGGAATCGGTAGTTCGATCAGCCCACAGGCCCAGGATCGTCTCGCTTCCCATTGTGTGGATTCAAGAAAACCATGCTCGTAAAGATAATACTCCGCTTCAATTTTCTGGAACACGGCGCGATGAACGAAGGCAAGGAGGAGGTGATCCGAGGGCGACAGATCATCCGGCGACGCCGTCGGGTCATAAAATCTGGACACAATTTTGGTCAGCCTTAGTTCACCGCCTTGTTGATATACGGTGTCCCCGAGCATCGACTGGAATATAACCTCGTTCAGTTCGGACATGTGCAGAGAAGCATCGAATCCGGCCGATGCCTTGAGCGCTTTGGTATTGGATTTCACTTCGGTAGCCAGGTAGATCAGTGAGATAATTACCGCTACGGCACTTATCAGTTCTGCCAGCGAAACTGCAACATTCCAGTCCATTGCTACCTCTTTTGCGGAGCGGGAGAACAGAAAGTATAGACTACATCCGTGGCAATGCATGCGTGCGCTCAGGATGATCAGAAATGGTGCGGAGTACCGGTTGAAGTCACTGTCGGTCACCGCTATTAGCCTCTCTGGCACGCTTATAGCTGCTATTGATCGCTAAGACCTGCCAGGGACGACATTGATAACAACCGGTGTATAAGTAATTGGCACATAGTCTTCGATAAAGACCTGCATCCAGGTATTACCCAATTTGGAATAGGAGGACATCCAAAATAAATTACGCATTCAATACGTCGGCGCTCACGAGCTGAAAGCACGATGACAGTTCAAATTGGCACGGTTAAGATCAGGGGATGTTCATTTCGGCTCGGCGAAAAGGAACCGGCCGGTTTCGGTCTCAAACCCGGCTGTTTGCCTGCCTCGACGGAAAATTATGATTAAAGGCAACCAACTGCAAAAAACGGTGACTTTCACGATTTGGTCCTGTTACCTGCTCGTTTTCATGGAGTGGCTGTTCTTCTTTTCAAAACCATCTTTTCTCAACAATTTGACTGCGTTCGAGCATTTGTTCGTCCTTCTGAACACACCACTCCCGGTCCTGATATTTGCGATAGTTCTGCTGCTCCCGTTTGTCATTCTGCTTTTCCTGGCGCCCGAATCGAGGTTTTCCATCGTACTGGGGATTTGCTCGCTGTTGATCCCGGCAACGGTGCTCGCTTTTCTCGGATTTCTCATGGTCGAGAACTTCACCTACACCCTGTGGAAATTCAACGTTGGCAGTTTCTCCGGCGGCCAAAGGTTTGCTTACGCCGCAGCCCTGGCGATGCTGATCGTCTGGCTCGTTCGTGTTCTGTGGCTGTTCGGAAAATCCCCGGCCTGGGAACGAACCGGTGGGCTTCTAAAGCGCATTGCATTTGTCCTGGTGATTGCTTCCTGCACTCTTAGCCTGGCCAACGTCATTCGGGCCGGCAGCCTGAGTGTCGGCGAGATAGACCTCGGCCGAAAGGGTCTGCCTAACATACTGGTGCTGTCCACCGATGGGCTGGACGCATCACACATGTCGGCCTATGGTTATGAGCGCGAAACAACACCATTCATCGACAGCCTGTTGCCGCAAAGTCTGTTGGTTCAGAACCACTTTACGAATAACACCAAGTCGACAGGATCCATCGGTGCATTTTTCAGCGGAAAGCTCCCGACGACAACGCGGGTGATTTATCCGCCGGATATTTTTCGCGGGATCGATAGCTACCAGCATATGCCCGCGCTTCTGAAGAAGATTGGCTACAGCAATGCCGATTTCAGTATCAGGCATTACACCGACCCCTATGATCTGAATCTCAGGGACGGCTTTGACCAGGCCAATGGACGGCGGATCGGGCAGTTGTCCAACAGGGTTGAACTTCCCGTTTTCCTCAAACGGATTTTTATCCAGGAATCCTATTTTCTCGAGACGGTGATTTCTCGCCTGACCGTAAGGCTTCAGCATGCAATGTTCATCAGGGATATGGAAAATCCCTATCTGGAAGTGACAGATCTGGCCGATGCGAAAAGAAGCTTTCCGGACTCAAAACGAATTGAGCAGTTGCTTGGGTTCATAGGCAGTACAAGGCAACCCTTCTTCGCCCATGTCCATCTCATGGTGACTCACGGCACAAAGTTCCATCCGGAAATACGGATGTTCGCACGCGGTCAGGAGCAAAGTGAACCGTGGATGACGGATTTTTATGACGACTCCATATTGAATTATGACCGGATGGTTCAGGACGTCGTTGCTTTTCTGAAAGAAGCGGGCCTGTTCGACAGCACGCTGCTCATCCTGACTTCGGACCACGGCTCAGTGTGGCGCGCCACGGAGCGGATTCCACTTATCCTCCGTTTTCCCAGGGGCCAGTTTGCCGGCGTTCGCCGCAACAATGTTCAGCGGATCGATGTGACCGCCACGATCGTTGATTACCTGGGCCTTGAATTGCCAGAGTGGATGGCAGGTCAATCCTTCTTGCCGCGTGAGACAGAGCCGGACCGGCCCATATATTATGCCGATTCAATCAAGTGGGGCCCCAGGAACAACGCCGGTTGGCGCGATACCTCAACCTATGTGGCCCCGTTCTACAGTCTTGGCGGACTCGGAATCATAGTGGCGCAGAAGTGGTATTTCCTGAATCTGGAAACCGGACAAATGTCTTCGGGACAGGTTCGAGGGCACACATCCCCAGTCGAATCCGGAATGTTCCCGGCGAGGGGGCAGGCACGTCAACAGATCCTCGATCACCTGCAGGCCAGCGGCTACCCGGTCGATGGTCTGACAGCGCCGTAAATATCCTGACCCCAGAGACCTCCAGGAAGCTGCAAGTCGCTTTGGAACACATTGCACGCCATGGTAGATCTTCGATGGATCGAAAAGTGTGGGCGCTTCAGTTGCCACTGCTACTGCTATCGCGCGTCTTGTAGCCGCTGAACGCCGCTCCTGACCATGCTGAGAACTATACACCCCTGAATGTCACGTCCAGGGGTGCTCCGCTTTGCGCCATACAGCGGAACTGCGCCTTTTATTGACTAGATTTTCTGCTATCGACCTATTGTGTAGAAAAACTCGCGTTTTCCAAGAAGTTGGTCAATTCTGGTGACTTGAAGCCACTTAAGCTATTGTTTTTATTGAGACACGTTTCCGCGGAAACGCCTGAAATTCGTCGAGTCCGAGTTTTTCAACACAATGGGCCCGGAACGGAAATCGGCTGGAAAGTTAGCCACGAAATGATGGCTTCTTGATGCATATTTCGCTGTAGGCGTATAGTGAAATTTGCGGTACGAGCCGCTACTCCATCGCCAGATTATTCATACAAGTCTGCAAAGAAAAAT
>JARFQV010000276.1 GCA_029287615.1 Pseudomonadota bacterium
CCGTGACCGATCTCGCGGCGCTTGGGACTGCCAACACGCCCGGTTTCGCCAACACAATAGGGAGGAAAATTGTAGTGAAGCATAAACTGCTCACGCCTTGTGCCCTGAAGCGAGTCGATGATCTGTGCATCACGTGCCGTACCCAGTGTTGTAACAACCAGGGCCTGGGTTTCACCACGGGTGAACAGGGCGGAACCATGCGTCCTCGGGAGAACACCGGTACGAACGGTAATCGGTCTTACGGTCCTGGTGTCGCGACCGTCAATGCGCGGATTACCCGCCAGGATCTGGCCACGCACCGTGGACTTTTCCAGTTTGGCAATGGCACCGCTGACTTCATCGGTCGTGAAATCGCTGTCGACCTCGTCACCGGCCAGTGATGCGATCGTTTCCTCCCGTATGGTATTCAATCTTGCGTAGCGTTCCTGCTTGTCACTGATCGTATAGGCCTCGGCCAGCGCCGCGCCACAGGCAGTCTGGACCGCCTCGTTCAGTGCCACGTTTTCCGCAGGCGCCTCCCATTCCCAGGCGGTAACGCCGACTTCGCCTGCCATCTCCCTGATTGCCGAGATGACAGTCTGCATTTGTTCATGGCCATACATCACGGCACCCAGCATCACATCTTCGGGTAATTCCTTGGCCTCTGATTCAACCATCAGTACCGCGTTTTCAGTACCCGCAACCACCAGGTCGAGACGGGAATCCTCCAACTGTGATGCGGTCGGATTCAGCACGTACTGACCGTCGATATGACCAACCCTGGCCGCACCGACCGGTCCGTTGAAGGGCAGCCCTGAGAGAGAGACAGCTGCGGATGCACCGATCAGGGAGGGTATATCCGGATTGATTTCGGGATCCAGCGACATGACAGTAAGGATGACCTGCACCTCATTGGTAAACCCCTTCGGAAACAGGGGGCGCAATGGCCGGTCAATCAGTCGCGATACCAGGGTTTCGTTTTCGCTGGGACGTCCTTCACGCCGAAAGAATCCTCCTGGAATCTGGCCGGCAGCATAGGTCCGTTCCTGATAATCCACTGTCATGGGAAAAAAATCCCGTCCCTCGATCGCCTTGCCCAGTCCAACCGCCGTAGCGAGTACGATGGTATCCCCCATACTGACCATGACGGATCCACCAGCCTGCCGGGCTATTTCACCAGTCTCCAGAGTGACGGTATGATCACCGTACTGAAATGTTTTTTTAATGGGATTCACGAGCGGTTCCTTAAAGACGGATTGACAATGGATGCAAGAGGTGGGGCTTGATCAGCGACGCAGACCCAGCTTGCTGATGAGTTCCTGGTAGCGGGTACTGTCCTTACGCTTCAGATAGTCAAGCAGCTTGCGTCGCTTGTTGACCATTCTGAGCAGGCCCTGTCTTGAATGATGATCATGTTTGTGAACGGCAAAATGATCCATCAGATGCTGAATATTGGCGGTCAGAAGCGCCACCTGGACCTCCGGAGACCCGGTATCTGCGTTTCCCCGCTGATAATCACTGACAATCTGACCCTTTTGTTCGGTACTTAACGCCATGAATGCATACTCCTGAAAATACCCGTAAATTTCCGGGGGTGTGTATTTTAACTGTCAGCCGGGCTGGCCACAAGGACCAGACCTAGGCAATATTGACCAGACGCCGCGGGGCCACCCTTCCGTCGTCGAGAATCTGTCCCATACCGAGAAATTTATGGTCATTGGCAAATAGCCGCACCCACCCGTCGGTGGGGGCATGCGGTACGAGTACTGGCTGGCCCTGGCGAAGATAATAGGCTGCATCCGACGACAGACAGACATCCGGCCACTGTGACAGACCGCTTTCCATCGGCAGCAGGAACTTGTCCAGCGCCTCCGGACCCTGCTCGGCCAGGTCCCTGAGTTCTTCCAGGCCAATCATGTTGTCCGTACCCTCATAGGGACCCACTCCCAAGCGGCGCAAACCGGCAACATGCGCTCCGCAACCCAGCATCTCGCCGATATCTTCCGCGAGGGTGCGAACATAGGTCCCCTTGGAACAATGCACGTCAATATCCAGAATCGGTGAGTCCCACTGCAAGATGCTCAAACTGTGGATCGTGATGGTGCGCGCCTTCCGCTCTACCTCCACACCCTGCCGGGCCAGCTTGTACAGGCGTTGCCCCTTGTGCTTGATAGCCGAATACATCGGTGGCACCTGATCAACCACGCCACGGAAATGCTCGACAACCGCCTCGATACGCGCCAGATCCAGGTCACCCGGAGTACTGCTGGCGATAATCTCTCCCTCGGCATCCCCCGTGCTGGTCCGCTCACCCAGCTTGCAGGACACCTGATAGTGCTTGTCTGCATCCAGCAGGAAGCCGGAAACCTTGGTAGCTTCTCCGAAACAGACCGGAAGCAATCCACTGGCCAGTGGATCCAGGCTACCCGTGTGACCCGCTTTGCGGGCACGGTACAGGGTTTTCACGATCTGCAGCGATTTGTTGGAGGTCAGCCCGGAAGGCTTGTCCAGCAACAGAATGCCATTGACGGACCGCTGATTTCCCTGCCGACGTCTCATTTCCTGCTCCCGCGGATCGTCCAGTTCTCAATCATCATCCTTGTCACCCACCGATGAACAGGTGTCGCCGTCCACCGCCTTGTCGATCAGCGCGCTCAGGCGGGCGCCTTTCTCCAGCGACCGGTCATGCACGAAACGAAGTTCCGGCACTGTGCGCGTAATCATTTGCTGTCCCAGACGCCGGCGCAGAAAACCCGCCGCATGATTCAATACCTTCCCGGTATCCTTGTTCTGTCCTTCCTTGCCCAGGACGGTAAAGTACACCGTCGCATAGGCCAGATCCCTGGACACTTCCACACCCGAGATACTGACCATGCCCAGACGGGGATCCATGAGTTCGAGCTGGATCAGTTCGGCAAGTTCACGCTGGATCTGCTCAGCAACCCGGCGGGCACGTGGGAATTCCCTTGGCATGACCTGTCTATACCCGGATTCAGGTTACTGCGGTATCCAGCCCGGGTTCCTCACCACGGGCAGGTGCACGCTCAGGAACCTGGATTGTTCACCCCATCCCGCGGGGCTTAGCCGGTACAGGACCTCGTTGCGGACATCCTGTATCGCTTGCACGGATTCTGCTCCGGCAGGCTCGACAGCGGGGATAGGGGGAGCGGCAGGACGACAAGGCAGGATGCCCGTGCCAAGCATACCCGGAACGGCCGGTATAAAAGCTGCTGTGCTATCAAAGATCGGGCAAGGGCTCGTCATCGTGGCAAGCTATCCTCCTGGGTGATCATTACAGTGGTATGGATCAGGCCGGGCAGCTTCGCACTACAGCTTGCGGGCGACTTCCACTCTTTCAAATATTTCAATCTGATCACCAGCCCTGATATCGGTGTAGTTTTTCACCCCGATGCCACATTCAGTTCCGGCCTTGACCTCGTTTACATCATCCTTGAAGCGTCGCAACGACTCCAGTTCACCCTCGAAGATCACCACATTATCCCGCAAGACACGGATTGGCTCGCTCTTGCGCACCACTCCCTCCAGTACAATCGCACCGGCGATGTCCCCGTATCTGCGTGAACGGAAAACCTCTTTCACCTCAGCCAGACCGATAATCTGCTCCTTGAGTTCCGGCGACAACATGCCGCTCAATGCCTGCTTGACCTCGTCGATGGCATCGTAGATGACACTGTAATAATGAAGATCGACGCCCTGCTCCTCGATGATCCGGCGGGCAGAGGCATCGGCGCGTACATTGAAGCCGATCAGGATGGCATTGGAGGCAACGGCCAGGTTTACATCCGATTCATTGATACCGCCAACACCACTGGAGACGATCTTGACCGAAACTTCCTCATCACCGGAAATGATCTTGGTAAGTGCTTCCGACAACGCCTCCGCGCTGCCCTGAACATCCGCCTTGAGTACTATGTTCAGACTGGAAGTCTGGCCATCTCCCATCTGGGTGAAGATATCGTCGAGCTTGGCCTGCTGCTGGCGCGCGAGCTTGATATCGCGGGACTTGTCCTGACGAAACATGGCGATTTCCCGCGCCTTTCTTTCATCGGCAACGACTGCGACCTCATCACCTGCATTCGGTACCGCTGAGAGGCCAAGTACCAGTGCCGGCATGGACGGACCTGCCTCGAGAATCTGCCTGCCGTTCTCGTCAAACATGGCCCGCACCCTGCCGTATTCCTGACCGGTCAGGATCAGGTCACCCTTGCGCAGGGCGCCGTTCTGCACAAGCACCGTAGCCACCGGGCCACGGCCCTTGTCCAGACTCGACTCAACCACGATACCGGTTGCAGGACAGTCTCGAACGGCGGTCAGCTCCAGCACCTCGGATTGCAGCAGGATGGCATCCAGCAGGTCATCGATTCCTTCCCCGGTCTTGGCCGAGACGGAAACAAACATGGTATCACCGCCCCAGTCCTCGGGAATCACCTCCAGGGCAGAGAGTTCGTTCTTGACCCGGTCGGCATCGGCCTCGGGTTTATCAATCTTGTTGACGGCGACCACGAGAGGAACATTGGCCGCACGGGCGTGCTGTACCGCCTCCTGTGTCTGGGGTTTAACCCCGTCGTCTGCTGCAACGACCAGGACCACGATATCGGTCACCTGTGCACCGCGTGCCCGCATGGCAGTGAAAGCGGCATGTCCCGGTGTATCCAGGAAGCTGATCATTCCTTTCTGCGTTTCCACATGGTAGGCGCCGATATGCTGGGTAATGCCGCCAGCCTCGCCATCGGCAACCCGGGTACGACGGATATGATCCAGCAGTGAGGTTTTACCATGATCGACGTGACCCATGATGGTCACCACCGGAGGACGTGGCAGGTGCTCTCCCCTGACTTCACTGACCTGCTTCTGAAGCTCGGCTTCCAGCACATTTTCCTGCAGGGGCTTCGCGATATGCCCCATCTCCTCGACAATCAGACTGGCGGTATCCTGATCGATCGCCTGATTGATCGTGGCCATTACACCGATCTTCATCATGACCTTCATGACCTCGGCAGCCTTTACCGACATCTTCTGCGCGAGATCGGATACCACGATCGTCTCCGGTATCATCACCTCGCGCACAACCGGCGCCGTTGGTTTTTCGAAGCCGTGTTCACCCGATGGTGCAATGGATACACGCCTGGGCCTGGCGGCCTTTTTCTTGCGCCGGCCACTCTTCCCGGCCGCGACATGCAATTCCTGACGACCGTATTTGGATCGGCCCACATCGGCAGCAGTACGCTTGCCCTTGCGATCTGTTTCCGGAGCCTTTTTCTGCTTCGTCTCCGTTACCGCGGGAGCTCCAGACTGAACCTGCTCCCTGGCCTCTTTCTCGGACCTTTCGCGCTCGGCCTTTTCGCGTTCCAGCCTCTCCTGCTCAGCGGCGCGCTTTTCTTCCTCTGCCTTCCGCTGCGCCTCTGCCTCGGCCCTGCGTTCCGCCTCGGCATCCCGTTTAGCTTGTTCGGCTGCATCGATTCTTGCCTGTTCCGCTGCCTCTTCATCCCGGCGCTGCTGTTCTTCCGCCAGCAGATCGGCACGCTTGACGTAGGTACGTTTTCTGCGTACCTCTACATTCACTGTCTTGGATTCGCTGCGAGCTCCCCTGCCCAGGCTGCCGCGTCCGGTCGGGGTACGGCCTGTCGAAACCGGCGTTCGCAGTTCAGTGTGGGTCTTTCTGCGCAGGGTAATCTTTCTGGGCTCCGCGACCTTTTTATCTCTGGTCCTGCCATGGCTTTTCTTGAGATAGTCGAGCAGCTGTGACTTTTCGTTGTCTCCTATGGTCGCTTTCTCGTCCGAGACTGGCAGACCGGCCTCCCCCAACTGGGCAATCAGCCGCTCAACCGGAACCCCGACCACGTCCGCAAACTCTTTTACTGTAACTTCCGTCATTATTTTGCTACTCCAGCTGTCAACCCTGCTCTTCCTCGGCAAACCATGGCGCACGCGCTGTCATGATCAGGCTGCCCGCACGCGCTTCATCCATCCCCTCGATCTCCATCAGTTCATCGACAGATTGTTCTGCCAGGTCTTCCATGGTGATTACTTTATGACTGGCAAGCTTGTAGGCCAATTCCGGATCCATCCCGTCCATTTCCAGCAGATCAGCTGCGGGCTCGGTATCACCGAGTTTCTCTTCGCTGATAATCGCCCTGGTTAACAGCATGTCCCTGGCCCTGCCACGCAGTTCATCCACCATCTCTTCCTCGAACTCCTCGATCTGGAGCAGTTCGTTTTTAGGTACATAGGCGACTTCTTCCAGGCTGGAGAATCCTTCCTGTACCAGGATAGCCGCGATCTCATCATCGACATCCAGCTGTTCCTTGAACATTTCATAGAGTTCGCGGGACTCGGCCTCACCCTTTTCTTCTGCCTGAGCCTCGTCCATGACATTGAGTTCCCATCCCGTCAACTGACTGGCCAGTCGAACATTCTGCCCGCCGCGACCAATCGCCTGTGAAAGTTGTTCCTCGCTGACGGCAACATCCATGGTGTGAGAATCCTCATCCACGACGATGGACACGACCTCTGCCGGTGACATCGCATTGATAACAAACTGTGCCGGATTTTCGTCCCAGAGAATGATATCTACTCGCTCGCCGGACAATTCCGTGGAAACGGTTTGTACCCGGGAACCACGCATACCAACGCAGGCACCGACCGGATCGATACGCTGATCAAAGGACTTGACCGCTATCTTGGCGCGAAGTCCCGGGTCACGTGCTGCACCCAGTATCTCTATCAGGCCCTGCCCAACCTCCGGGACCTCCAGCTTGAACAGCTCAATCAGGAATTGGGGGACTACCCGGCTGACAAAAAGCTGCGGTCCCCTTGGTTCCGGCCGAACCTCCTGCAGGTAACCACGCAGCCGGTCACCCGGTCGGACTGCCTCGCGGGGTATCATCTCGTCGCGTGGTATCAGCGCCTCGGCATTGCTGCCGAGATCCAGATAGATATTGCCACGCTCGACACGCTTTACAATACCGGTGACCAGGTCTCCAATGCGGTCTTTGTAGGCCTCGACTACCTGGTAACGCTCGGCTTCCCGTACTTTCTGAACGATGACCTGCTTGGCAGTCTGGGCACCGATACGCCCAAACTCGACCGATTCCATCGGTTCTTCGATATAGTCTCCGTGCTGTATATCGGGATTCTGTTCCCGTGCCTCGGTCAGTGGAATCTGGCGCTCGGGAAATTCATAGATCAGGACATCTTCTGCTGACTCGTCCCCGGCAGTCTCATCCCTGTCGATGGTCTCGTCCACGACCTGCCAGCGACGAAAGGTTTCGTAATCACCGGTATTGCGGTCAATCACCACACGAGCGTCGATCTCGCCACCATGCCGTTTCCTGGTCGCGGTTGCGAGTGCGGCCTCAATCGCCTCAAAAATCACCTCTTTGTCGATACCCTTTTCATTGGATACGACATCCACGACCAGCAAAATATCTTTGTCCATCCTAATACCTCCACACTGTGCGATCAGTACTCGGGTACCAGCCGCGCCTGTGCTATCTGGTCCAGCGGGATGGAAATGTTCTCTCCATCCTCTTCGATCAATACCGATTCACCCTCCAGACCCTGCAAAACACCACTGAACTTCCGTCGCCCGGACAACGGCGCCAGCAGCTTGATTTTCACTCTGCTACCGGCAAAGCGTTCATAGTCCTTTACCTTAAAGAGCAGCCTGTCCAGACCCGGGGATGACACCTCCAGGGTATAGTGCCCCGGTATCGGGTCCTCCACGTCCAGGAGGCCGCTCAGCTGGTGACTGACCACCTGGCAGTCATCAACCGTAATACCGTTCTTACTGTCAATATAGACCCTCAACAAGGCACTTCCAGACAGATATTCCACGCCTGTCAGCTCATAGCCCAGGACCTCAACCGCCGGGGCGATCAGTTCGCCCAGTTCTCCGGCATCCAGCATCTGTCCACTCCACCGGAAACAAAAAATGGGCCAAAGGCCCACTCCATGTTCTGCTGTTTATTGGAATCCGCCCAGTATTATAGCAAACTGCGCGATACTACCCAACCCGGATATTGACAGCACACCGGTAGCCCGATACGTGCCACCAGCGGCAAATAAAAAACCCCGAAGTCGGGGTCCCTGTCAAATCTGGTAGCGGGGGCAGGATTTGAACCTGCGACCTTCGGGTTATGAGCCCGACGAGCTGCCAGACTGCTCCACCCCGCATCAACGGCGTGTGAGTTTAGCGATTAGCTCGCCCAATTACAAGGGTGTGTCACGGAAAGGCGGCTGCACACAGCGAGAGCAATGCCCCCGGGAACAGGCCCAGTGCCAGCACCACCACACCGTTGGCACTGATAGCCAGGCGCATATCCATGCCCACGTTGATTGGTTCGTCTGATTCAGACTCGTCGAAGTACATGAGCTTGACCACCCGAATGTAATAGAAGGCACCGATGATGGAGAAAAAGACCGCCACCAGGGCAATCCATACCATATCAATCGCCACCACTGCCTCCAGCACCGACAGCTTGGCGTAGAAACCAACCGTTGGCGGCACACCGGCCATGGAAAACATCAGGATCAGCATGATGAAGGCAAACCAGGGACTGCGATTGTTCAGCCCCCTGAAGTCATCCAGACGCTCCGCCTCGAAACCGGAACGGCTGAGCAGAATGATCATACCGAAGGCGCCGATGGCCATCAGGGCATAGGTAACGGCATAGAACATCGCCGCGGAATATCCCTCGGGCGTTCCGGCCAGAACGCCGAGGAGCAGAAATCCCATATGTGAAATCGTCGAATAGGCCAGCATGCGCTTGAGATTGGTCTGGGCGATGGCAATTATATTACCCACTGCCAGGGACAGGACCGCGAGGATCGCCAGCATACCCTGCCAGTCAGGCTGCAATCCCCCCATCGATTCCGCCAGCAGCCGCATGAGCATGGCAAATGCCGCGATCTTCGGCGCGCTCCCGATGAACAGGGTTACCGAAGTCGGCGCACCATGATAGACATCGGGAATCCACATATGAAACGGGACGGCCCCCAGTTTGAAGGCGAGACCGGCAACGACAAAACACAGGGCAAAGATCAGGATAATACTCCGATCTTCCGATCCCGCCACTGCCGCACCCACCTCACCGATATCCAGGCTGCCGGTCGCCCCATAGAGCATGGAGATGCCATACAGCAGCATGCCGGAGGCAAGCGCGCCAAGAACGAAATACTTCATGGCCGCCTCCGAAGCAGTGGGGGAATCCCTGTCGAACGCCACCATTGCGTACAGGGACAGGGACAGTAATTCCAGCCCGAGATAAATGGTCAGGAAACTGTGCGCCGAGACCAGGACCATCATACCCAGCATGGCAAACAGCCCCAGGACATAATATTCGCCCTTGTACAGGCCCCTGTCCCGCAGGTAGCTCCTTGAATAGATGAAGACACCGGCGGTCACCACGTAAATGAACAGTTTCAGCAGCCCACCCATCGGATCGTGGACGAAGGTACCGTACATGGCCACGGTGGTGCCGGAGGGGTAATTCCCGAGCGTCAGCAGTGCAGCGCCCGCCAGAGTCAGCAGGGACAGGACATAGGTGACATCCCGGTTGCGTTCCGTGAGATAGAGGTCTACCACCAGCACCACGCAGGTCATCACCAGAACGAAGATTTCCGGTAACAGCAGACCGAATTCGGCCACTTGAATCGTATTCATGTCAGTGTCCTGTCAGCAGCGCCTGGGCTACGGGCAGTTTCGACTCCGTTACATGCGCCACCAGGTTGTTCACGCTTGCGTGCATGACCTCGACCAGCGGTGCGGGCCAGATCCCGAACAGGAGAACCGCAGCCGCAAGGCTGCCCAGGATCACAAACTCACGGCGATTGATGTCCTCGAGGCCGCGAACCCCTTCGTTCACCACCTCTCCGAAGATAACCCGCTTGACCATCCACAGGCTGTAGGCGGCACCCAGTATCAGGGTTGTCGCTGCGAGCACGGCATACCAGAGATTCGCCTTGAAGCTGGCCAGGATCACCATGAATTCTCCGACAAAACCCGAGGTACCCGGTAGTCCGGAATTGGCCATCGCAAACAGGACCATGAAGGCGGCGAAGACCGGCATGGTATTGACCACCCCGCCGTAGTCGCTGATCTGGCGGCTGTGCATCCGGTCATAGAGCACGCCAACACACAGAAACAGGGCGCCGGAAATGAAGCCATGGGAGATCATCTGCACCATGCCACCCTCGATCCCCAGGGAGGCACCCTGCGTGCTGCCGGTATTGTCGATCAGGCTGAAGACCAGAAAGATACCCAGGGTAACGAAGCCCATGTGCGCTATAGAGGAATACGCAATCAGTTTCTTCATGTCTTCCTGTACCAGGGCCACGAAGCCTATATAGACGACGGCGACCAGCGACATCAGGATGATCAGCCAGTCCAGTGAATGGCTGGCATCCGGGGTGATTGGCAGGCTGAAGCGCAGAAAGCCGTAACCACCGATCTTTAGCATGATGGCCGCCAGGATCACTGAACCCCCGGTTGGGGCTTCCACGTGCGCATCGGGCAGCCACGTATGGACTGGCCACATAGGCACCTTCACGGCAAATGCCAGCAGGAAGGCAATAAAGATCAGGATCTGCTCCGTCATCCCGAGTGGCAGGGCGTGGTAGTCGAGAATACTGAAGCTGCCGGACTGGTAGTACATGTAGATTAGCGCGACAAGCATGAATACGGAGCCGAAGAAGGTATACAGAAAAAACTTGATGGTCGCATAGACGCGCCGCGGTCCTCCCCAGATCCCGATAATCAGAAACATCGGGATCAGCATCGCCTCCCAGAACACATAGAACAGGACGGCATCGAGTGAGGCGAAAACGCCATTCATCAGTCCTTCCATAATCAGGAAGGACGCCATGTACTGCGCGGTCTTCTCCCTGATCACCTGCCATCCGGCCAGTACCACCAGCACGGTGGTGAAGGTCGTCAGAATGATCAGCGGCATGGAGATGCCATCCACACCCAGGTGGTAGTTGACGTTGAAGGCATCTATCCACCGCACCTGTTCGGAGAACTGCATTGCCGCTGTACTGGTATCGAAACCGGTGTAGATCAGGATACTGAACAAAAAGGTGATGATCGAGACCACCAGGGCAGTAGGCCGGATATCCGGCGTACCGAGACTGTCCATGACCAGCAGTGCCATGCCACCGGCGATAGGCAACCAGATCAACAGACTGAGGATGGGGGTATCAATCATGAGTTCGTTCCGTTATGACCCGTTCTGGTAGACCATGAACCAGGAGAGCAGCAACAGCAGGCCGATGATCATGCTGAAGGCATAGTGGTACAGATATCCGGACTGGACATGGCGAACCACGCTGGCCACCCAGCCAACCACGCGGGCACTGCCATTGACAATCAGCCCGTCGATAATGAGCACATCGCCGATCTTCCACAACAGTTGACCGACGCCGCGCGCACCGCCGGCAAATACCGCCTCGTTGAAGTCATCCGCATAGTACTTGTTGACCAGTACCTGGTAGATACCCTTGAAACGCCGTCTCACCGTAGTGGCTATATCCGGATTTTTGATATAGATGTACCAGGCGGTTGCCAGCCCCGCCATTGCCAGTATGAATGGCAGGCCGGTGATTCCGTGCAGGATGAAACCACCCGCGCCGGTAAAATGTTCTCCGAGGTGTGCCAGTACATCCCGCGCATGATCGACATGGATTGCCCCGCCGAAGTAGTCCCCGAACAGGACCGGGCCGATGACATAGCCCGCCAGGACGGACGGGATCGCCAGCATGATCAGCGGAACCGTTACAACGGGCGGTGTTTCATGCAGGTGTTCACGTGTGTGCTCATCCATTCGCTCCTTGCCATGGAAGACCAGAAAGAACATGCGGAAACTGTACAACGCGGTCACGAAGACACTGGACAGCACGGCGATATAGGCAAAGGTGGAACCCGGGATCTGGGAGGCATGGGTCGCCTCTATGATGGCATCCTTGGAAAAGAAGCCGGCGAATCCCGGAAAACCGATCAGTGCCAGGGAACCAATCAACGAAGTCCAGTAGGTGATCGGCATGTATTTTTTCAGCCCACCCATGTTGCGAATATCCTGGTCATGGTGCATGGCAATGATTACCGATCCTGCGGCCAGGAACAGCAGGGCCTTGAAAAATGCATGGGTCATCAGGTGGAAAATCCCGGCTGCATAGGCAGAGGCGCCGAGCGCAACCGTCATGTAACCAAGCTGCGAGAGGGTCGAATAGGCGACCACCCGCTTGATATCGTTCTGCACCACGCCGAGAAATCCCATAAACAGGGCCGTAATGGCCCCGATAACCAGTACCACGCTCAGCGCCGTTACGGACAGTTCGAACAACGGAGACATCCGCGCCACCATGAAGATACCGGCCGTCACCATGGTTGCGGCATGAATCAGGGCCGATATCGGCGTCGGGCCTTCCATGGAATCCGGAAGCCAGACATGCAACGGGACCTGTGCGGATTTACCCATGGCGCCGATGAACAGGAGGATGCAGATCACGCTCATCAGTTGCCATTCGACACCCGGTATCACCTCGATGGTTTCACCGGCATGCGAAGGCGCGGCAGCGAAAACCGTCATGTAATCCATGCTGTTGAATGCCATATAGATCGCAGCGATACCGAGCAGGAACCCGAAATCACCAACCCGGTTCACCAGAAAGGCCTTGAGATTGGCGTAGATCGCCGACGGGCGCTTGTACCAGAAGCCGATCAGCAGGTAGGAAACCAGCCCGACCGCTTCCCACCCGAAGAACAGCTGCAGGAAGTTGTTGGACATGACCAGCATAAGCATTGAGAAGGTAAACAGGGCGATATAGCTGAAAAAACGCTGATAACCCGGATCCTCATGCATATAACCGATGGTGTAGATGTGCACCATGAGGGATACGAAGCTGACCACCAGTAACATCAGGGTGGTCAGGCGGTCGACCAGGAAACCGATTTCAAATCGCACCCCGTCCGAAACCAGCCAGGTATAGACGCTGCCATTGAAAGGTTCTGCCCCGTCGATGACCATGTGTTTGAAGACCACCAGGGAGAGGACAAAGGAAATGCCTACACCAAGTATGGTGACCCAGTGCGCACCCGCACGGCCAATCTGCCTGCCGAACAGCCCGGCAACGAGGGCCCCGAACAGGGGGGCGAGCGGAATTGCGAGATAAATCTTTTCCAACGTCCTATCCCTTCATGGTGTCCAGGTCATTGACATTGATGGTCTGGCGGTTACGGAAAAGCACTACCAGGATGGCGAGACCGATCGCCGCCTCTGCAGCGGCCACCGTCAGGATGAAAAACACAAACACCTGCCCGGCCGTGTCGTCCAGGAAATACGAGAACGCAATGAAGTTCATGTTGACGGCCAGCAGCATCAGCTCGATCGACATCAGCAGGATGATCACGTTCTTCCGGTTCAGAAATATCCCGGCAATACTGATGGAGAACAGGATAGCACCCAGAATCAGGTAGTCGGACAGGGCAATCATGACTGCTCCCTCTCCGCAGGCATCTTGACTATCCGGATCCGGTCCTCAGGCTGCACCGACACCTGTCTGGATGGATCCTGATAACGGGTCTCGGGGCGTTTGCGCATGGTCAGTGCAATCGCCGCGACGATGGCCACCAGCAGGATGACCGCTGCGATCTCGAATGGGTAGACATAATCGGTATACAGCACATTACCAAGTTCACGGGTATTGCTGTAATCCGCCCCGTGCCGCTCGGGTATCGCGACCGACTGGGCACCGAAATTGCGCGCCCCGACTACCAGAAACATCTCCAGCAGCATCAGAGACGCCACGACAAGCCCAACGGGAAGGTACCGGATAAAACCCTCGCGCAGCGGTGAGGTGTTGATATCAAGCATCATGACCACGAACAGGAACAGCACCATCACGGCACCGACGTAAACCAGCACCAGCGTGATCGCCAGGAATTCCGCCTCCAGCAGGAGCCACAGGCCCGCGCAGGTGAAAAATGCCAGCACCAGGTGCAATGCGGCATGGACCGGATTTCGCACGGTAATGACCCGGCCAGCGGCGTAGATCAGAATGATGGCAAATACGTAAAAGACAAATCGCTCGAAATCCATGGTAATCACCGGTAAGGGGCGTCCTTGGCGCGATCCGCCGCAATCTGCGCCTCGTATTTGTCTCCAATTGCCAGCAGTTTTTCCTTGGTCATAATGTTCTCGCCGCGGTTTTCAAGGTGATACTCGTAGACCCTGGTCTCGACAATGGAGTCAACCGGACAGGATTCTTCGCAAAACCCGCAATAGATGCACTTGAACAAATCGATGTCATAGCGGGTCGTGCGCCGGGTGCCATCTTCCCGCGGGGCCGCCTCGATGGTTATCGCCAGCGCCGGACATACCGCCTCGCACAGCTTGCACGCAATGCAGCGTTCCTCCCCGTTGGGATAACGGCGCAGTGCATGCAGGCCGCGAAACCGGTTGGACTGCGGCGTTTTTTCCTCCGGGTACTGTACCGTGATCTTGCGCGAAAACAGGTAGCCGCCGGTCAGCCTGAGGCCGCCCAACAGCTCACGCAAGGTCAGGCTCTTGATCAAGTTGCGAAGTTTGTTCATCACATTCGTCCCTGCTGCCATCAATCGAACCAGGGCCCGATACCGGCCATAATGGCAAGACCCTCCACGACCAGCCAGACAATGGTGATCGGGATGAAGACCTTCCAGCCCAGACGCATGATCTGGTCATAGCGATAGCGCGGGAAGGTGGCGCGAAACCAGAGAAAGAAGAACAGGAAAAAAGAGATCTTTGCCAGCAACCAGAAGATACCCGGGGAACCAAGCACCGGAATGGCACCCAGGACCGGAATACCCTCCAGGGGAGACAGCCAGCCCCCCGCAAACATCAGTGCTGTCAGGGTGGCAATCAGGATCATGTTGGCATATTCGGCGAGAAAGAATATCGCGAAGGCCATCCCCGAGTATTCCACGTGAAAACCGGCCACGATTTCGGACTCGCCTTCCGCAACATCGAACGGGGCGCGATTGGTCTCCGCCACGCCGGATATGAAATAGACCAGAAACAGCGGTAGCAGGGGCAACCAGAACCAGTGCAGGATACTGCCCTGTTGTGCCAGTACTATCTCGCGCAGATTCAGGCTGCCGCCGGCCATCAGCACACCGACCAGTGCGAAACCCATGGCGATTTCATAGGCTACGATCTGCGCCGCGGAACGCAGGGCACCGAGCATGGCATATTTCGAATTTGTAGCCCATCCGGCAATGATCACCCCGTAGACGCCCAGCGACGTAACGGCCAATACATAGAGCAGCCCGGCATTGATATCGGCGAGGACGAGTTTGTCCGTGAAGGGTATCACCGCCCAGGCCGCCAGGGCGGGCGCGATAGCCAGCATGGGAGCGATCACGAACAGGAAGGTATTGGCATTGGTGGGTACAATGACCTCCTTCATCAGGAGCTTCACGGTATCGGCTATCGGTTGCAGCCAGCCGCGCGGTCCAACCCGGTTGGGGCCAATGCGTACCTGCATGTATCCGATTATCTTGCGTTCCGCAAAGGTCAGGTAGGCCACCGCGAGCATCAGCGGCACAATGATCGCGATAATCTTGGCCGTGATCCAGACCGGTGTTTCAATCAGGTCCCACAGTTCAGCCCACATCATGCACGCTCCAGTTCCACGGGACCGATGGCTGGCCCCAGCCCTGCAGAACCAGGCAGGGCAGCCGGGATCCAGACACTGCCCTCCGGAACCCGTTCATCGACCAGGAGGGGTAGGGTTACGGAACCTTCGCCCTGGCGTACCACAACCTGGTCCGCACCGGCCAGCCCCAGCCGTTCGCTCTGTTGCGAACAGATCCTCGCGGAGGCACTCACTGCATCCGATGTCTGCTGCAGGGAAGAGGCACGACGCACCAGCGCATCGACTGCGTAGATGGGCACATCACCGGTTCTTTCCAGCGCATGATCACCACTCTGGAGCTCCAGGTCGGTATCTCCGGTGCGGTTATCGGTCTGCAAGCCGCCCGCCAGTCTATTGAGTTCATCGTAAATCTCCTCCTGACTGGTAAACCCGAAACCCTCGAGATCCAGCAGATTGCCCAGCACACGCAGTACCTTCCAGCCAGGCCGGCTGGCGGCATACGGCGACGCGACGCCGGCAAAACCCTGCCAGCGCCCCTCTGCATTGACAAATGTCCCCGCAGTCTCGGTGAAGGGCGCAACGGGTAACAGGACATCTGCGCTGGATCTGAGTCCCTCACCGGCGTGGGTAGTCATCGAGACGATGAAGTCCGCACGGTCCATAGCGATGCCGGCGCGGTATGAGTCCAGGCAGTCATGGTCAGGCTCTACACCAAACAGAAGGTAGGCATGGCGTGGTGATTCGATCATTTCAGCGGCATGCATCCCGCGCTGATCCGTGGCTGTCCCACCCGGCCCCCGGTGCGGCAGTGCGCCAGCCAGAGACGCACCTGCACTGTTTGCCGCCTCGGGAAGATAGCCGAGGCGGGCACCGGCGGCATCTGCAATAACACCTGCCAGTGCCTTCAGGAGCGCGAATTGCGGATGCGCCGCTGCCGTATTGCCGAGCAGGACCGTCGGCGAGTCCGCTTCCTGCAGGGCAGTCGCGATGGCCTGCAGGGTATCGTCCCTGCTTGCCCCGCCGATCAGTCCCTGCAGTGACGCAGGAACCTGCGTTGCGCTCATTTCCAGCAAGCTGGCGGCAATCCCGGCAAGCCTGTCCACCATTCGGGACGGCGGGACGATGCTCTTGCCGGCAACCGGAAACAGGAATTCATAATCGATGGGATTCACGAACATGATTCTTGCACCGCGTAACGCAGCCTTGCGAATCCGGTGACCGGCGAGCGGCTGTTCCTTGCGGACATTGCTGCCGATCAGCAAGGCGGCATCGACCTGCTCAAGTTCCTCAAGGGACTGTCCCAGCCCATAATAGACGGGTGCCTGATCCTGATCGGAAAAGTCCGACTGGCGCAGGCGGTGATCGATGTTGGCGGTGCCGATCCCGCGACCCAGCGCCTGGAACAGGAACAGCTCCTCCAGCGTGGCGGATGGCGAGATGAGCATCCCGATCTGGTCGGCGCCATGTGCATTCCGGACCCTGCGCAGTCCTTCGGTGGCGAATTCCAGCGCGACGCCCCACTCTACCGTCTGCCATTCACCATCGACCCTGATCATCGGCGATTGCAGGCGGTCTTCACTGTACAGACCCTCATAGCTGTATCGATCGCGATCCGAGAGCCATACCTCATTGATCGCCTCGTTCTCGCGTGGCACGACACGCATGACACGACCGTTGCGGGTATGGACATACAGGTTGGAACCAATCGAGTCATGGGGAGCAATAGCCGGATGCTGCATCATCTCCCAGGAGCGCGCGGTAAAACGGAATGGTCTGGAGGTCAGTGCGCCGACCGGACAGACATCGATCACATTGCCCGATAATTCCGAGTCAACCGAATTCTCGATATAGGTACCGATCTCCATGCGCTCACCACGCCCGGTCGCCCCGAGTTCCATCTTGCCGGCCACCTCACTCAACATGCGTATACAGCGAGTGCAATGTATGCAGCGGGTCATGTCGGTAGCGATCAGGGGACCGATATTCTTGTCCCGCACCACCCGTTTCCTCTCTGTGAAGCGGGAGACATCCCGTCCATAGCCCAGGGCAAGATCCTGCAGCTCGCATTCACCACCCTGATCACAGATCGGGCAGTCCAGCGGGTGATTGATCAGCAGGAATTCCATTACCGCCTTTTGCGCGGAACGGGCCCGCTCCGAACCGGTGTATATCTTCATACCATCGGTTACCGGGGTGGCGCATGCCGGCAACGGCTTCGGCACTTTCTCTACCTCGACCATGCACATCCTGCAGTTGGCCGCGATCGAAAGCTTCTTGTGGTAGCAGAATCGCGGGATCGGTATACCGGCTTCATCGGCAACCTCGATGATCATTGCGCCCTTGCGGGCAGTACAGGGCCGGCCGTTAATTTCGACAGTCACCTGGTCCTCTGCCGGGATTTCCGGTTTGGCGCTCATGCCGCGGCTCCCGCCTTGCTGCCATTGCCGGTCATACAGCACTTGTGGGTGATGTGATACTCGAACTCATCGCGGAAATGTTTCAGAAAACTCTGTACCGGCCAGGCTGCCGCATCGCCGAAGGCGCAAATGGTATGACCCTCGATCTGACCCGCGGCACTATCCAGCAGATCCAGGTCTCCGCTCCTGCCCTGCCCTTCCTCGATGCGCTTGATCACACGATACATCCATCCTGTACCCTCGCGGCAGGGCGTGCACTGGCCGCAGGATTCCGCATAGTAGAAGCGGGAAATCCGCATCAGCGCGCGAACCATGCAGGTTGAATCGTCCATGACCATGACGCCGCCCGAACCCAGTGCCGAGCCGGCAGCGGACAGGGAGTCATAATCCATATCGGTTTCCATGATGACGTCTGCTGGTAAAACGGGCATCGATGAGCCACCGGGTATGACGGCCTTGAGCTTGTGTCCTTGCCTGACTCCACCTGCCATCTCCAGCAACTCGCGGAATGGAATGCCCATTGGCACCTCGAAGTTACCGGGCCGGTTGACATGACCGGATACGGAAAAAATCTTGACTCCACCATTGTTGGGCCGGCCGAGATTCAGGAACCAGTCACCACCCTTGAGCATGATGGACGGCACTGATGCCAGGGTTTCCGTGTTGTTGATCGTGGTCGGCTTGCCATAGAGGCCATAATTTGCAGGAAACGGTGGCTTGAATCTGGGTTGCCCCTTCTTGCCTTCCAGTGATTCCAGCAACGCGGTCTCCTCACCACAGATGTAGGCGCCTGCACCGAGGTGGCCATGACATTCGAAGTCCACCCCACTCCCCAGCAGATTGCTTCCCAGGAAACCCGCCTCACGGGCCTCGATCAGGGCCTGCTCGAAGCGTTCGTAGGGTTCGTGATGAAATTCACCACGCATGTAGTTGTAACCGACCGTCGCACCAATGGCATAGCCAGCGATCGCCATACCCTCGATGAGGGCATGCGGGTTGTAGCGTAGAATATCCCGGTCCTTGCAGGTACCCGGCTCTGATTCGTCCGAGTTGCAAACGATGTACTTCTGTACGGGTGCATTGCGGGGCATAAAGCTCCATTTGAGTCCGGTGGGAAAACCGGCACCGCCGCGGCCCCGCAAGCCCGACTTTTTCACCTCCTCGATGACGGCCTCGGGCGATGTCTTCTCCATCAGTATCTTTTTCCAGGCCTCGTAACCACCGTGATTCAGGTAGTTTTCGAGCGTCCATGGCTGATCAGACTGCAATGTCGCGAAACAGACTTCGTTGACCATGCCCTACTCCAGCGCGTCCAGTATCCGGTCCACCTTTTCAGGTGTGAGATTTTCATGGTAATGCCCGTCCACCGCCATCATCGGGCCACCGGCACAGGCGGCAAGACATTCTTCCTCCAGTTTCAGGGTAATGCGTCCATCGGAAGTGGTTTCACCCAGTTTGATACCCAGTTTCTTCTCCACGTGGGAGACGATGCTGTCGGCGCCGCAAAGCATACAGGACAGATTGGTGCACAAGGCCACCATATGCCTTCCCACCGGTTCCAGTTCGACCATCGAATAGAAAGTGCCGACCTCGAACACCCGCATGGCTGGCATGTCCAGATAGTCCGCAATCGCCTCCATCAGGTCCCTGGTTACCCAGCCGCCATTTTCTTCCTGAACGTAGTGCAGGGCACTGAGGACTGCGGACTGCTTCTGGTCAGCGGGATACTTGGCGATCCAGGCATCGATCCTTGCACGAACCTCCGCACTGAGTTGAACCGGTTTATTATGGAATTGAACATCGGTCATCAGCGGTCAATCTCCCCGAACACGATATCCTGTGTGCCGATCACCGCCACCACGTCGGCCAGCATGTGTCCACGCACCATTTCATCCAGGGCGGCAAGGTGTGCAAAGCCGGGTGCGCGAACCTTCAGCCGATACGGCTTGTTGGCGCCATCGGACACCAGATACACACCGAATTCACCCTTCGGATGCTCGACTGCGGCATAGGCCTCCCCAGCCGGGATGCAGAATCCTTCCGTGAACAGCTTGAAGTGATGAATCAGCGCCTCCATGTCTGCCTTCATTTCCTCCCTGCGCGGAGGAGCCAGCTTGTGATCGTCCACCATCACAGGGCCCGGATTTGAACGCAGCCATTCCACACACTGGCGGATAATCCGGTTCGACTGGCGCATCTCCTCGATGCGCACCAGATACCGGTCATAGCAGTCACCGGTTACACCAACCGGAATATCGAAGTCCATCCGGTCATAGACCTCGTAGGGCTGTTTCTTTCTCAGATCCCACTCTACCCCGGAACCGCGCAACATGGGGCCGGTAAAACCGAGTTGCATGGCCCGCTCCGGTGACACCACCCCGATACCCACGGTACGCTGCTTCCAGATCCGGTTGTCCGTCAGCAGGGTTTCGTATTCATCGACACAGCCCGGGAATCGATCGGTAAAGGCCTCGATAAAATCGAGCAGCGAACCCTGCCTGTCCGTATTCTTCTCGGCCACCTGTTTGTCATTGTGCCATTTTGAAGCGGTGTATTGGGGCATGGAATCGGGTAGATCACGGTACACTCCGCCGGGGCGGTAATAGGTCGCATGCATTCGCGTTCCGGAGACCGCCTCGTAACAGTCCATCAGATCCTCCCGTTCCCGGAATGTATACAGGAAGATCGTCATGGCCCCGATATCCAGACCATGCGCACCCAGCCATAGCAGGTGATTCAGGATACGGGTGATCTCGTCAAACATGACCCGGATATACCGGGCGCGTTCCGGCACCTCGACTCCGAGTAGTTTCTCCATGGCCAGGACATACCCGTGCTCGTTGCACATCATGGATACGTAATCCAGCCTGTCCATATAGCCGATACTCTGGTTGTACGGCTTGCTTTCGGCCAGTTTTTCAGTACCCCGGTGGAGCAAACCGATATGCGGATCGGCGCGCTGGATTACCTCGCCATCCATTTCCAGAACCAGGCGCAATACCCCATGTGCCGCAGGATGCTGCGGTCCGAAATTCAGGGTAAAGTTGCGTATCTCCGGCATAATCTTTTAGGTTCCCGCGCGTGCGTCTCCGGTGGAATCAGACAGTCTGTTCCCCGTTTTCTCCAGTCGCCCCTTCCTCCTGACCTGGTTCACGGATCACCCTGGGAACCAGCACGCGCGGCTGAATGCTCACCGGCTGATACACCACCCGGCGTTTTTCGGCATCGTAGATCACCTCTACATTGCCACTCAGCGGAAAGTCCTTGCGAAACGGGTGACCGACGAAACCGTAATCGGTCAGTATACGGCGCAGATCAGGATGACCCTCGAACATGATACCGTAAAGATCGAAGGCCTCGCGTTCAAACCAGTTCGCGCTGTTCCAGATGGTCGTTACCGAATCAACAATCGGAAGCGCATCTTCCGGTGCGAACACCCGCAAACGAAGTCGCTGGTTGTTACGGATGGATAGCAGATGGTACACCACGGCAAAACGGCCGGCCCGAAACGGTCTTTCGATGGAGAGGTCCTCGTCGATTGCCGTCAACCTCCCTTCCATCCGGGCATCCACACCACGGCTGAATCCGCCACCGCTGGCCTCATCGGTAATCCATTCATCCTGTTCGTAATTCACATAATCGACACCGCAGAGATCGATCAGCATCTCGAAGGCAAGTTCTTCGTCGTCGCGAAGCACGGTGCAGACATCGATCATGTCCTCCCGGGCCACCTCGATGGTCACTTCACCGGATTTCACACGACAGGACTGCAAGCGGTTTTCAAGCCGGGTCTGCAGTAGCTCAGAGAGCTGATTAACGGTTTTTGTCATGAGATGCGATTCTCAACGGGCTATCGTATTGGTGCGCCGGATCTTGTTCTGCAGCTGAAGTATCCCGTACAGGAGCGCCTCTGCCGTTGGAGGGCAGCCAGGCACGTAGATATCGACCGGGATGATCCGGTCGCATCCACGAACCACGGAATAGGAATAATGGTAGTACCCCCCACCATTGGCACAGGAACCCATGGAGATAACCCAGCGAGGCTCTGCCATCTGGTCATAAACCTTGCGCAGCGCCGGAGCCATCTTGTTGACCAAGGTGCCCGCAACGATCATCACGTCCGACTGTCTTGGACTGGGTCGAAATACCACACCGAACCGGTCCAGATCATAGCGCGATGCCCCGGCCTGCATCATCTCAACGGCACAGCAGGCAAGCCCGAAGGTCATTGGCCACATGGAACCGGTACGGGCCCAGTTGATCAGTTTGTCGGCAGATGTGGTGACAAACCCCTCTTTCAGCAGCCCTTCTATTCCCATTCCAGGGCCCCCTTCTTCCATTCGTAGATGAAACCGATCACCAGGATGCCGAGAAAGACCATCATGGCAAGGAATCCGAACCATCCTACCGAGTCGAGCACGATCGCCCACGGAAACAGAAAGGCAATTTCAAGATCGAAGATAATGAACAGAATGGCTACCAGGTAGTAGCGTACATCGAAGCGCATTCGGGAATCCTCGAACGCCTCGAATCCGCATTCGTAGGGTGACAGTTTTTCACTGTCGGGTTTGTGGGGCGCCAGCAGGAAACCCGCGGCGATTGCCAGAACACCTATTGCCAGGCCAATCCCGATGAAGATCAGGATTGGCAAATAGTTATCCAGCATGAAACCGCCTCCCGCAACAAAAAAACATGCCTGAAAATTCGGATTGCACCATGTCAGGAAATATCCCGGTGCAGAGGTTCGCGCAGTCTAGGCCAGCGTATTACCTGGTGTCAAGTCGGTGAAGACCATTAAATACTATTTACAACAGATACTTAAGCTATTTTCTGGGGGCATAAAAAAACAGAATCAGATTACCCGTCACTTTATTCTCCCGATTACAGTGACCCTTGCCTCGAATGGGTTTGCAGAAACTGTTTACTGCCCGGGGAAAGATGATCACGCAGGGATACTGTATCAGACGGAGACCGGTTAGCTGACAGTTCAGCAGGACAGGCGAGGATTCCGTTCGGCAAAATCTCACGCCCAGTCCTGCAGACCGCTGGTATACCAGGGGGATGCTGCCCCCCTGGATCTGGCGCTGGTTATTGGCGACGCCTTTTGGCTACACCGAGCAGGGCCAGGAGACCTGAACCAAATAACCACGCTGCCGCGGGTACGGGGGTTGCAAGTGGTTCCATCACGCTCATGCCAAGACGTTCATGATGATGCATCTTGCGAATTTTTACGTAGGCTAGGGCATATTCCGAGTATCCAGAATGCTCCTCCCTCAATTGACTGAAGAGGTTCGAAAGATCGAGGTTGTGCAGGAGATTCTGCACAACATTTTTGCCACTACGCTCCCGAGCGTACATACCACCTTTCTCTAGTTTTGATACCCAGGACATGACCTCTTTCCAGTTCCATTTGCCGTTCAAATCGGGAATAGCTGGCCACGTATTCTCATTTCCGTTGTCATCTGTAGCCAAGCTATTTGGATGAGAGAGCAGGGACGCATTTGCCGAAGTTGCGGTGAAACTCAGCAAGAACAGGCAGATAGGCACCATACCCGTTTTCGTTTTCATCATGATGGAATCCTCCTCAGCTTATTATGTTCTGGCATCGCACTGACACAGCCATCCAGCAGGAGATTCAAGGGTAATACACGTCTCCCTACAATTAGCTTACGGATACGGAAATAGGATGGGATGAAAACAGCAGATCGATGGAAAGAGGTATTGACTGCTGCCAGCAGGTATCGCAGGAAAAAACCTGTTTTCCTGGAATGAATGGCTTGCTAAAGATGGTGCCGATGGCCGGAGTCGAACCGGCACGGCTTTCGCCACTGCCCCCTCAAGACAGCGTGTCTACCAATTCCACCACATCGGCCTGTAAACAGGATACAGCTGTTGAATCCGGGATCCGCCGAATCCCTCTCTATTCGGGCAGATCGGATTCAGTCCCCGGTAAACCGGCATCATCCGCCCCTGAAGGCAGATCTGCTGGCACGTCCGGAATATCCGGCACCACACGTTCCTCTGTCACCTCGACTTCCTCTGTCGCTGGCGGTGGTGCGAGCTGCTCGATGACGCTCTCCGAAGAGCGGGTGCCCTTTGTGACCAGGGGTGAGGCGATCAGGATACAGTTGATGAAGAAGAGCGTGGCCAGCACGGCGGTCGCACGGGTAAAGAACGATCCGGCCCCCCGGGCACCGAATACGGTTGATGACGCCCCGCTGCCGAACGCCGCGCCCATGTCAGCTCCCTTGCCATGCTGAAGCAGAACCAGCGTGATCAGCGATAACGCGATTATGACCTGTACCACCAACAGTATTGTGTACATTACTTCGTCCGGTATTTGGCCTGGCCGTTAAAAATCATGAATTACACGCCTGACCGATTGCCAGGAACTCGGTGGCGTCCAGGGAAGCTCCCCCGATCAGTCCACCGTCGATATCGGTCATTTGAAACAGCTCTGCAGCATTACTGCCCTTTACGCTGCCTCCATAAAGGATACGCAGGCCCGCTGCCACTTCGGCATCTTCCTTCGCTACCATACCACGAATAAAGGCGTGTACCTCCTGTGCCTGATCCGGAGTTGCTGTCTTGCCCGTACCAATCGCCCAGACCGGTTCGTAGGCGACTACCGCCGCCCCCAGCGCCCCCGCCCCTTCCAGGTCGATGATCGCATCCAGTTGCCTGGCGACGACCTGTTCGGTGATCCCCTGTTCCCGCTCTTCGAGCAGTTCTCCCACGCAAAGGATGGGTACGAGGCCCGCCTCGCGGGCAGCTATAAACTTGCGGGCTGTAAAATCATCTGTCTCACCGTATAGGGTACGGCGTTCCGAGTGACCCAGGATAACGTATTTGCAACCGAAGTCTTTCAGCATGGAGACCGAATGCTCGCCGGTATGAGCGCCAGCCGGCTTGTCATTGACATCCTGAGCACCAAGCGCGACGTTTGTGCCTTTCAGTGAGGATGCAACATGCTGAATGTAGATGGCCGGTGGACAGACAGCCAGCTCGGCTTCGCTGACGTTACCCAGCCCCTCCTTGATTCCCCCCAGCAGCGTGTTAATACTGTCCAGGGACCCGTTCATTTTCCAGTTTCCGGCTACCAGCGGCTTGCGCATGCTTCTCTCCCGTAAAATCAGCCGGCAAGCTTAACGAGCCGGACGTGAAAAATCAATTTGAGCCCCTGAAACCATCTGTCTCGCCAACCGGCCATCCCGGACTGTGCACTGCGGTTCTCTCACCCGGGAATCGCTGGCCCGGTTGGATAGCCGTGTTTATTTCAGGCACATACAGCAACATACCGGATTCGGGAAAAGAGGATACCCGCGCGCTGGAAAGAAAATTCACGGGAGTACGGTGTCCGGGCGATAGACTGCCGGACGGGGGTGAGAATTGCCGCCCGCCCTACCGGAATTCAGGTACCGGACTGATTCGATACCAGCGGACCAGTTCCTCGTCGTACTCCCACACCTGATCATCCTGGATCGACCGCTCGATCTGGTAATCAACATTGACATAGCGGATATCTACGGTCTGACTGACCGTTTTCTCGTCTTCCGCGTATGGTGGGGACATCACATTGTACCTAGTCACCCTGATCTCGGATAGATTGGCGGGGAGTTCAATACGCTCGCCGGGTTCCAGCTTTCCGAACGAATAGACAAGATCGAATTTCCCCCAGCGCACGGCAGATTCGTACACCCTCAGTGTTTCATCGAGCTTCATGCTCTTTTTGCTTTTTTCTATATATTCACTTCCTCCGCAACCACTGAGAAGTATCGTAACCAGCATCAGACCGTAAACACAGGCTCTCTTCATCAACTACTCCCTCCTCCAAATCAGATACAGCTGTACACTCATCCCGGATAGATGCGGTGGGAATAGTATGCGAGTGTTTGCGAAATGACCAGATGCGGGACTCTGATACGCACATTCAATACGATACAGGACACCCGGGTTGCAAAAACAGGCTGGGGATCGGCACCGTTACAATCTATGCCGGACAGAACACCTCCGCTACGGCGTCTGCGAGATCTTTTGCTACCTCCCGCACCAGTTCTTCATCCTCACCCTCTACCATGACCCGCACGACCGGCTCGGTACCGGAAGGTCGCAACAGTACGCGTCCCTTGCCGGCGAGACGGCTTTCTGCATCGCGCTTCGCGTCCTGTACCTCGGGTGAACTGTCCGGATCGAACCTCCTGGAGACCGGGACGTTGATCATATGCTGAGGACACTTGCTCATACCAGCCTTCAATGCGTTGAGGCCCTTGTCTTCCTGCAACATCGGTGCGAGAACCTGGAGGGCAGAGATGATCCCGTCACCCGTGGTAGTCCGGTCCAGGCAGATGATGTGCCCGGAAGATTCCCCGCCCAGCACACCACCTGTTTGTGCCAGGGTCTCCATTACATAGCGGTCACCCACCTTTGCACGCACGAAGGGAATATCGAGTCCCTTCAACGCAAGCTCAAGCCCCAGATTGCTCATCAGGGTACCCACCACACTCCCCTTCAGGTGATTGGTTTTCTTTCTCGACCTGGCAATGATAAACAGCAGCTCGTCACCATCCAGCAGTTCACCCTTCTCATCGACCATGATGACGCGGTCCCCGTCTCCATCCAGGGCAACACCGATCTGGGCGTTCTCACGCAATACCGCCTCCTGGAGGCGGGAAGGTTCGGTGGATCCGCAATTCCGATTGATGTTGAGTCCATCCGGATCCGTACCAATGGTAACCACATCGGCACCCAGTTCATCGAAGACACTCGGCGCAACATGATAGGTTGCTCCATTGGCACAATCGACGACCACCTTCATCCCCCTCAGGCTCAGCACCTGGGGAATGGTGCTTTTACAGAACTCGATATATCGGCCGGAGGCGTCATCGACCCGCTCGGCCTTCCCGAGTACCGAGGAATCGACGGTCTGGATCGGCTTCTCGAGTTCGGCCTCGATCGCGATTTCCACCTCATCCGGAAGCTTGGTTCCAGTGGCTGAAAAAAACTTGATCCCGTTGTCTGCGAACGGGTTATGGGAGGCACTGATCACAATACCCGCACAAGCATGCAGGGTACGGGTCAGGTAGGCAATAGCCGGCGTGGGCATTGGCCCCAGCAGGCGTATATCTACACCGGCTGCGGACAGACCTGCCTCCAGAGCGGATTCGAACATATAGCCGGAGATGCGGGTATCCTTGCCGATCAGCACCCGTTGTCCATCCCCGTTACCCAGCACCCTGCCGACGGCCCAGCCCAGTTTCAGCATGAATTCGGCAGTAATCGGATACTCACCAACCCGGCCACGGATACCATCAGTCCCAAAATATTGTTTCATAACCACAGATACCTCACGATCAGACGCCACACGACCAGCTCGTATTTCTCACCAGATCGACACAATACCGTCTGATCTTTATTTCCACAGGGGAGACGTGGTGGCAGAACAAGCCTCGTGAATGAGGCGTATCTGCCCGGGGGTTGTCATCACGACAGGTGAGGTTTCGGGCCGGAACAGGATGGCTCAAGCTTTTTTGTTTCACGAATCTTGTCATTCCTTGTTTTCAATGCACATCGGTGGTCACCGAACCTTTACACCGTCTCTATTATCGAGCACATCCCTGACCGCTGCGCACATCCGTATCGCCTGCCAGGTTGCTCTCACATCATGACTACGTACGATGTGCGCCCCCTGCCATACCGCCAGGGCCGCCAGTGCGATACCGGGATGCGTACGGTTATCGATGTCCAGATCCATAACAGCACCAATCATGGACTTGCGCGAAAACCCGACCAGCAGGGGATATCCGAATGCCGCAAGTTTATGTAACTGATTCAGTAACTGTAAATTATGCACCACAGTTTTACCGAAGCCAAAACCGGGGTCCAGTAGCAGACGATCGCGGGAGATACCGCCAGCCAGGCAGGCCAGGATCCTTTCCTGAAGAAACTGACCGACTTCCTCCACTACATCGGTGTATTCGGGCGCATCCTGCATGGTCTGCGGGGTACCACGCATGTGCATCAGGCAGACCGGAACACCGGTCTTCATGGCAGCCTCGATAGCACCGGGTTCGCGAAGGGCATTGATATCATTGATCATGCCGGCACCGGCGTTGACCGCTGCACGCATTACCGCCGGTTTCCGGGTGTCAATCGAGATGGGGACCTCCAGAACCGGGGCCAGCTGCTCGATTACCGGGATCACCCGGTCGAGTTCTTCCTGCTCGGTGACCGGTTCAGCGCCGGGACGGGAGGACTCACCACCGATATCGATGATCCCGGCACCCTCCGTAACCATGGCCCTGCCCCTCTCGACGGCACGGTTGGTCGAAAAGAAATCACCCCCGTCCGAGAAGGAATCGGGAGTGATATTGAGTATGCCCATTACCTCTGGTCGGGACAGGTCAAGCGGTTTGCCTGCGCAATCCATCAAGGCCTGATCCGGTCATTCAGAGGCAAAAGAGCCTCTGGAACTGGTTGTTCAATGCTGACCGGCTGGCCCGCCGATGGTACCTTCCTTGCCGCTATCCTTTTCCTTGCCCGGTGAGGGACCACTCCCGGAGCTGGGTTCGGAATCATCCCAGTCCTGGGGTGCCCGTGGTGTCTTGCCCGTCATGATGTCATCTATTTGATCGCTGTCTATGGTCTCGTACTTCATGAGCGCATCGGCCATCACGTGCAGCTTATCCATGTTCGCCTTGAGCAGATCCTCGGCACGCTGGTAGCCACGATCGATGATGGCCCTGATCTCCTCGTCTATGGTATGAGCGGTCTCGTCAGAGACATTCTTGTGCTGGGCCACGGAATGCCCCAGGAAAACCTCACCTTCCTCTTCACTGTAGGTCATCGGCCCGAGCTTTTCGGAAAGCCCCCACTTGGTCACCATATTGCGCGCCAGTTCGGTTGTCCGCGATATGTCATTGGAGGCCCCGGTCGTGACCTTCTCGGCCCCGAAGATGAGTTCCTCGGCTATTCTTCCGCCGAACAGGCTGCTGATCTGGCTTTCCAGGTGTTCCTTGCTGAGGCTGTAGCGATCCTCCTCGGGTAAAAACATGGTCACACCCAATGCCCGGCCACGCGGAATAATGGACACCTTGTATACCGGGTCATGCGAGGGTGACAAGCGGCCGACGATGGCATGACCAGCCTCGTGATAGGCCGTCAGTTTCTT
Source organism: Pseudomonadota bacterium (assembly GCA_029287615.1). Taxonomy (GTDB): domain Bacteria; phylum Pseudomonadota; class Gammaproteobacteria; order UBA9214; family UBA9214; genus JARFQV01. The sequence continues at coordinate 29,218 of JARFQV010000276.1, forward strand.
TTCATCCTCGCTCATCACCATGGATCGCCGTTCGGCACCCATCATGATCTTGTCCTTCGCCTTCTCGAGATCATCCATGTCAACCAGCCGTTTGTTGGCACGTGCCGCAAACAGCGCAGCTTCGTTGACCAGATTGGCTAGGTCCGCACCCGAAAATCCCGGGGTCCCGCGTGCGATCAGGCTGGCCTTGACCTTGTCGTCGATCGGTACCTTGCGCATGTGTACCTTGAGGATCTGTTCCCGCCCCCGTACATCGGGTAACGGAACGACAACCTGCCGGTCAAAACGGCCTGGTCGCAGCAGGGCAGGATCCAGTACATCCGGCCGGTTAGTCGCGGCAATGACGATGACACCCTCATTGCCCTCGAATCCATCCATCTCCACCAGCAGCTGGTTCAGGGTCTGCTCGCGTTCATCATGCCCGCCGCCCAGACCCGCGCCACGGTGCCTGCCCACCGCATCGATCTCGTCGATGAAGATGATACAGGGAGCGTGTTTCTTGGCCTGTTCGAACATGTCACGAACCCGGGAGGCGCCGACCCCGACAAACATTTCCACGAAGTCAGAACCCGAGATGGTGAAAAACGGTACCTTTGCCTCCCCGGCGATCGCCTTGGCCAGCAGGGTCTTGCCGGTACCGGGCGAGCCAACCATGAGAACGCCCCGTGGAATCTTGCCACCGAGACGCTGGAATTTACTGGGATCCCGCAGAAACTCGACCAGCTCGGCCACCTCTTCCTTGGCCTCCTCCACACCGGCAACATCGGCGAAGGTGACCTTGACCTGGTCCTCGCCCAGCATTCGGGCCCGGCTCTTGCCGAAGGACATGGCCCCTCTGCCACCAGCCCCGCCCTGCATCTGGCGCATGAAAAAGATCCAGACACCGATCAGCAGCAACATCGGGAACCAGGAAATGAATATCTGCATCAGCAGGGACTGCTGTGCAGGTTCCTTTGCCTTGACCTCCACGTTATGCGCCAGCAGATCATTAATCATCTGGGGATCGTTCGGCGTATAGGTCGTAAACTTGGTGCCATCGGTATGTTCACCCTGGACCGTACGATCATCGATCACCACACGCTGAACGCTGCCCTGCTTCACCGCGGCGATAAAGTCCGAATAGTCGATCGACTGGGTATGTGATGCCGGTGGTCCGAAATTATTGAAGACCGACATCAGGACGATTGCGATAACCACCCATAAAATCAGATTTTTTGCCATATCGTTCAATTCAGTTACCTCGTTTGGGAACCTGGTGCCGTACTGTCCTGATGGCTGGAATGCACAGAATGCTGTTTTGCATTTCGGCCCGATTTATGCCTCACTTTAAATACATTATTACACAATACCGATTCGTGTTCGCTTCCCGGGTAAAATTTCTGCCGGTATCACATTGTTCAATAACCGGTTCAATGGCTTGCCACCACATAAACCTCGCGACTGCGGGGACGCGAGGCCTTTGGTTTCCGAACCGATACCCTCTTGAACCGGGTACGCAGATCCCTGACGAGATCATCGAATCCCTGCCCATGAAAGGCCTTTACCACAACGGTTCCTCCGGGGCCGAGGACCTTGTCCGCCAGTTCTACTGCCAACTCTGTCAAATACATGGCGCGTGGCTGATCAACCGCGTTCATACCCGTGATATTGGGGGCCATGTCTGATAAGACAAGGTCTACCGGATTATTTCCGATCGCATTCAATAAATTATCGAATACTTCCTGTTCACGAAAATCACCGGTTATGAACCGTACGCCCGGCAGGGGTTCCATGGGCAGGATATCCAGTGCGATCACCCTGCCCTGCTTTCCAACCAATTGCACTGCGTATTGTGCCCAGCTGCCCGGGGCCGCACCCAGATCGATTACCGTCATGCCCTTTTTCAACACACGGTCCCTGTGCTGAATCTCCTCCAGCTTGTAAACGGCACGGGAACGGTAACCATCCCTTTGCGCCCTTTTGACATACTCATCGTCAAAATGTTCACGGAGCCACCGGTGACTGCTCTTGCTATGCGCCATGCGAATGACATCCGATTCCGGTAGCAGATGCATCGCAGGATGTGAATCCGGCTGCTGCGAGGGGTGCGCCCGCATAAAAGGTTCCGAAATCATCAGCGCGATGCAAAATACTCACACAGGACCTTGGTTTCAATGGGTAATTTCCTGATTTTGGTGTAGCAGTGACTACGCCTGACTGACGGGATGGTTACAGAAACCACGTTGTACCGGGATTGGCTATTTTCTGCCCATCCCCGTGCCCGCAGCGACCAGGATCAGCCCCAGCAGGCTGGTCAGGACAAATAGCAGGGATGCCAGACCGTGCATCCAGGCGAAAGAGGCACTATCGGCCAGACCAGCGCCCCGTAGTTCGACAATACGAGGACTCACGATAAACTGGCCCAGCAGGATCAAGACCAGCATGGCGATCAGGATGCCCGACCTCCAGTTGATCATGGCGGTATCGGGTCGCAGCTGACGATCGATAATCAACAGTAGTATCCCGCAGGCGATACCTAACCAGGCTATTGCCGAGAACAATACACCTGCGAGGCTACCGGCCAGGGTTCGGTCATCGAGCCATGCAAACAGGACAGGCGCCACGATATAGCCAATCGCTACCATTCCGCCGACCCAGAGCGCCAGGATCAGACGTTCGAATCCCGCCCATATCTGCATGACTAGATATAACGGACCTCCACGATCTCCAGGCTGCGTTCACCACCAGGAACCTGGACGGCTACCACCTCCCCCTCTTCCCTGGAGATCAGGGCCCTGGCGATTGGTGAATTAATCGAAATCAGACCGGCCTTGATGTCTGCCTCGTCCTCGACGACGATCTGGTAGCAGATGTTCTCCCCGGTATCTTCATCCATCAGGTCGACGGTTGCACCGAATACCACCTTGCCACTCGCGTTGACCGCGGTAACGTCGACGATGTGGGCATTACCCAGCTTGGCCTCAATCTCCGCGATTCGACCCTCTGCAAAACTCTGCTGTTCGCGAGCGGCATGATATTCCGCATTTTCCTTCAGATCACCGTGGGCACGTGCCTCTGCAATCGCCTGGATGATCTGTGGCCGCACGACGGTCTTCAGACGCTGTAGTTCCTCCCGTAATTTCTCGGCCCCGTTCCGGGTCAATGGTACCTTGTTCATGCTAACCGTCCCTCATGTAGATTTTGCAGGCTATTCACGGAACTCGAATCCAGATAATCCAGCGCCATACAGGTCGCCCTGGCGCCCGCCAGCGTGGTGCTGTAGGACACATCCTGCTGCAAGGCCACGCGTCGAATGGTATAGGAATCTGCGATCGCCTGCTTGCCCTCCGTTGTATTCAGTATCAGTTTGATCTGGCCATTCTTGATCATGTCGACAATGTGCGGGCGACCCTCTGTCACCTTGTTGACGATACTGCAGTCAATCCCCGCTTCCAGTATCACCCGGGCGGTGCCCCTCGTTGCCACGATCCGGTAGCCATGCGACACCAGCGTGCTTGCCAGTTCCACCGCACCGGCACGGTCGGCTTCCCGCACACTGATCAGGGCATTTCCGCTTTCCGGCAGGGCATTGCCCGCACCCAGTTGCGCCTTGGCAAAGGCCTCGCCAAAACTGCGCCCGACTCCCATAACCTCACCCGTGGATTTCATCTCGGGGCCCAGAAGGGGGTCGACGCCAATGAACTTGATGAACGGAAACACCGCCTCCTTGACGGAATAGTAGGCGGGCGTGAATTCCTCGGTCATCCCCTGCTCTTTGAGGCTGGTTCCGGTCATGCAACGGGCCGCAATCTTGGCCAGGGGTCTGGCCGTTGCCTTGGATACGAAGGGAACGGTACGCGACGCCCTCGGGTTGACCTCGATGACATAGATATCATCGCCCTTGACGGCGAACTGCGTATTCATCAGCCCCCTGACATTGAGTTCCCTGGCCATCCGGATCACCTGGTCACGCAAGCGCTGCTGTATCGCTTCACTCAGGGTGTAAGGTGGCAGTGAGCATGCCGAATCTCCGGAATGCACGCCGGCCTGTTCGATATGTTCCATGATACCGCCTACCAGCACCTGCTCGCCGTCACAGACCGCATCCACATCCACCTCCACCGCATCATCCAGGAATCGATCGAGCAGTACCGGAGAGTCATTGGAGACACTGACCGCCTCCCTCATATAGCGGGACAGATCCTCACTATTGTAGACGATCTCCATGGCCCTGCCGCCCAGCACATAGGAAGGCCGTACAACCAGTGGATAGCCGATCTCTCCCGCGAGGGACATGGCCTCCTCGGTACTGCGTGCCGTACGATTGGGCGGCTGCATCAGCCCCAGTCGTTCGATCATCTGCTGAAAGCGCTCACGATCCTCTGCATGATCTATCGCATCCGCCGAGGTCCCGATTATGGGGACTGCGTTTGCCTCCAGCGCGCGGGCTAGCTTGAGCGGGGTTTGCCCCCCATACTGTACGATGACCCCGGCAGGTTGTTCGACATGAATGACCTCCAGGACATCTTCGAGCGTTAATGGCTCGAAATAGAGGCGGTCAGAGGTATCGAAATCGGTAGATACCGTTTCCGGATTACAGTTGACCATAATGGTCTCGTAGCCATCATCCCGGCAAGCCTGGGCGGCATGCACACAGCAATAATCGAACTCGATCCCCTGACCAATCCGGTTGGGACCGCCGCCCAGTACCATGATCTTCTCCCGTGAAGTTGGCTCAGCCTCGCATTCCTCCTCATAGGTCGAGTACAGGTAGGCGGTGGAAGTCGCAAACTCTGCCGCACAGGTATCAACCCGCTTGAAAACGGGACGCACCCCCAATTGATAGCGTAACTGGCGGATATCCGATTCCGGACGTCCCAGCAGGATAGCGAGCCGGCTATCGGAGAAACCCTTCCGTTTCAGAAACCGGAACCGGTGGGCATCCAGGGCCGGGACTCCCTGTTCGCTTACCTCCTTCTCGATGTCCACCAGTTCACTGATCTGGACCAGGAACCAGGGATCAACCTTCGTCAGCTGGTGCAGCTCCGCGATATCCATACCAGACCGAAATCCATCAGCGATATACCACAGCCGATCGGGGTGCGGCACACTGAGTTCCTGCACCAGCGATTCACGCACGCCTTCAGTACCCGGGTCAAAGTGTTCGTTGAGACCATTGCTGCCGGTCTCCAGTCCGCGCAGCGCCTTTTGCAGTGATTCCTGGAAGGTGCGGCCAATCGCCATCACCTCGCCCACCGATTTCATCTGCGTACCGAGTACCGGTTCGGCCTGGGAGAATTTTTCAAAGGTAAAACGGGGGATCTTGGTCACCACATAATCGATAGTGGGCTCAAAGGATGCCGGTGTCGCCCCCCCCGTGATTTCATTCCTCAATTCATCCAGCGTGTATCCAACGGCCAGTTTGGCGGCGACCTTGGCAATCGGAAAACCCGTCGCCTTGGAGGCAAGCGCGGAAGAACGCGATACGCGCGGATTCATCTCGATGATGACCATCCGGCCATCCTCGGGATTGATGGCAAACTGCACATTGGACCCACCCGTCTCTACCCCGATCTTGCGCAACACGGCAATCGAGGCGTCGCGCATGATCTGGTACTCCTTGTCGGTCAGTGTCTGTGCGGGAGCGACCGTGATCGAATCTCCGGTATGAATCCCCATGGGATCCAGGTTTTCGATCGAACAGATGATGATGCAGTTGTCCTTGCGGTCCCGGACAACCTCCATCTCGAATTCCTTCCAGCCCAGAACCGACTCCTCCAGCAAGACTTCCGAGGTAGGCGACAGGTCCAGACCACGCTCGCAGATCTCTACAAACTCCTCGCGATTGTAGGCAATCCCGCCACCACTGCCCCCGAGTGTAAAGGAAGGTCTGAGGATCACCGGAAATCCGATGGAGGCCTGTAGCTGGTGCGCCTCCTCCATGCTATGCGCAATCACCGAATGGGGTGTGGCAATATTGATTTCATTCATGGCCTTGCGGAACCGGCCACGATCCTCTGCGGTGTCGATGGCCTCTCGGCTGGCGCCGATCATCTCTACGCCGAAGCGTTCCAGTACACCTTCCCTGACCAGATCCAGGGCGGTGTTCAGTGCTGTCTGCCCACCCATGGTGGGTAACAGGGCATCCGGACGCTCGATCTCGATAATACGGGCCAGCGTCTTCCAGTGTATTGGCTCGATATAGACTACATCCGCGGTCTCGGGATCCGTCATGATGGTGGCCGGGTTCGAGTTGACCAGTATCACCCGGTAACCTTCCTCACGCAGCGCCTTGCATGCCTGCGCCCCGGAATAGTCAAACTCGCAGGCCTGTCCAATCACGATCGGACCAGCCCCGACTATCAGGATACTGTGGATATCAGTGCGTTTTGGCATTCTGGTCGATAGATTCTATGAAACGGTCGAAGAGTGTTCCGATGTCATGCGGTCCCGGGCTGGCTTCCGGGTGGCCCTGGAAACCGAAAGCAGGACAATCAGTACGCTGGATACCCTGCAGTGAACCGTCGAACAGGGAGATATGGGTTGCTGCCAGATGATCGGGCAGGCTGTCTTCATCTACGGCAAAACCATGATTCTGGCTGGTGATCATGACCTGTCCGGTCCGCAGATCCTTGACCGGATGATTGGCGCCATGGTGGCCAAATTTCATCTTGATCGTCCTGGCGCCACTGGCCAGCGATAGTAACTGATGTCCCAGGCAGATACCGAATACGGGAAGGCCGGTTTCCAGCAGTTCCCGAATCGCGGTGATCGCATAATCGCAGGGCTCCGGGTCACCCGGGCCATTCGACAGAAAGATACCATCGGGAGACAGATCAAGTACCTCGGCAGCCCGCGTCCGGGCCGGCACCACCGTGATCCTGCAGCCCCGATCAGAGAGCATGCGCAGGATATTGCGTTTCACCCCGTAGTCAAAGGCAACCACATGCCGGGGTAGATCTGCAGAGGGGCCATCCGGCAGGCCTCCCTCCAGTGTCCAGGTTCCCTGGGTCCAGACATAGGATTCACCGGTCGTCACCTCACGCGCCAGATCCATACCTTTGAGACCCGGGAAGTCACGCGCAGCGGCCACGGCCACCTCCGCATCGATTCCGCTACCGGCCATGATGCATCCACCCTGCGCACCCTTTTCCCGAAGCAGCCGGGTCAGGCGGCGGGTGTCGATATCCGCAATGCCCACTACCCCCTGGCTGCGCAGGTAGGAATCCAGGGATTGCTGATCGCGCCAGTTGCTGGCCCTGCGCGGCAGATCCCGGATGACAAGACCCTTGCAGTAGATACGATCCGATTCCTCGTCCTCTGTATTGGTCCCGGTATTCCCGATATGCGGATAGGTGAGTGTGACGAGTTGTCTGGCATAGGAAGGATCGGTAAGGATCTCCTGGTATCCGGTCATGGCCGTGTTGAAAACCACTTCCCCGCTGGCCATGCCATCCGATCCAATAGAAACGCCCCGGAACAGGCTTCCGTCTGCAAGGGCCAGCAGGGCCTCATTTTCCAAGGGAACCTCCACTTTATCGTCTTGTAGACATGCAAAACGGGAGGGTTCATGTGAACCATCCCGCTTGTATGGCGACCGCGCATTCTGATATCACTGCTCCGGTAATTGTACTGAATCAGGATGGCCGGTGTCTATTCCCGTGGCTGAGCCTCCTGCCGGGCGCTATTCTTTCAATCCAAGCACGTCCTGCATGTCGTACAGGCCCGGCCCCCTGTCCATGACCCACGCCGCGGCCCGCATAGCCCCCCTGGCGAAGGTCATCCGGCTGGAGGCCCGGTGCGTGATTTCCACCCGCTCACCGGTTCCGGCGAACAGGACGGTGTGGTCACCAACGATATCTCCGGCCCGAATGGTCTCGAAGCCAATGGTCCTGCCGTCACGCTCCCCGGTATGGCCTTCCCGGCCGTACACGGCACACTCATCGAGATCCCTGCCGAGAGCGGCAGCCACTACCTCGCCCATCCGCAATGCGGTACCGGAGGGGGCATCCACCTTGTGGCGATGATGGGCCTCGATGATCTCGACGTCGACCTCATCGCCCAGCACGCGCGCGGCCATATCCAGCAACTTCAGGCAAAGGTTCACGCCAACGCTCATATTGGGGGCGAATACAATACCGGCATGCTCCGCTGCCCTGGCAATCCGTTGTCGCTGATCCTCGTTAAAACCGGTTGTGCCGATGACCATGCAATGCCCTTGCCGGGCGCATACCTCGAGATTGGAGATCGTCACATCCGGACGAGTGAAGTCGATCAGTACATCGAACTCGCCTTTCGCCGAGTCCACCCCGCCAACCAGTTTCACACCCAGATTCCCGATTCCTGCCAGTTCACCGGCATCCATGCCCAGCAAATCGTGTCCGGCATGCTCGAATGCGGCGGCAAGCTCTGTATCCCCGGTCTGCATACTGGCTTCAATGAGGTTCCGTCCCATTCTTCCCGCAGCGCCGGCTATTGCAACCCTGACTGTCATGTCCTGGCCCCGAAATTCCATAGTTCTGTGCAACAGGCGCACAGGATACTGCTTTTAAAAGAAAGATTCTGAAAAAGTCGCGAATCGGCGACTAGAGCTTCATGCTGTCAAAGAATTTCCGGACCCCGGCAAGCCAGGACGTGGCCTGCGGGTTATGCCGGTGATGGCCAACACCCAGTTCCTGCTCGAATTCCCGAAGGATTTCCTGCTGTTTGCGGTTCAGCTTTACCGGGGTTTCCACCTTGACGCGACACAACAGGTCACCGACCGAGCCACCGCGAACCGGTTTGACCCCCTTGCCGCGCATCCTGAACAACTTGCCGGTTTGCGTCTCCGGCGGTATTTTCAGGCTAACCCGGCCATCCAGGGTCGGCACCTCCAGTTCACCACCCAGGGCAGCGGAGACAAAGCTGATCGGCACCTCGCAGAAAAGATCCTTGTCTTCGCGGGTGAAGATCGGATGCTCCTGTACGTTGACCTGCACATAGAGATCACCAGGAGGCCCGCCGTTTTCACCCGCCTCTCCCTCACCGCCCAGGCGGATACGGTCGCCGGTATCTACACCGGCAGGCACCTTGACCGAGAGTGTCTTTTGCTCTTTCACGCGGCCGTGGCCATGACAGACCGAACAGGGATCCTTGATCAGGGTTCCCTTGCCATGGCAATGGGGGCAGGTCTGCTGAACGGAAAAGAAACCCTGCTGCATCCGGACCTGACCCTGACCGGCACAGGTAGTACAGGAGATCGGAGTGCTGCCTTTCTTCGCCCCTGAGCCACCACATTCGGTGCAGCTCACCGCCGTTGGAATACGGATCTTTACCGTAGTCCCCTGAACGGCATCCTCCAGGCTAAGGTCCAGGTTGTAGCGCAGATCGGAACCGCGATACACCCGGCTGCCGCCGCTACGCCCGCGTCCGCCACCGAAGATATCGCCGAAGACATCACCGAATATATCGCTGAAATTCGCCCCTGCCGCTCCGCCACCAGCCCCCATGGATGGATCCACTCCTGCGTGTCCAAACTGGTCATAGGCGGCTCGCTTGCGGGAATCACAAAGCACCTCGTAGGCTTCCTTGGCCTCCTTGAATTTTGTCTCCGAATCAGCATCGCCCTGATTGCGATCCGGATGGTATTTCTGCGCCGCTCGCCGGTATGCCTTCTTGATTTCCGAATCGCTGGCGTTCCTGGATACATTCAGGACTTCGTAATAATCGCGTTTATCCATAATGACTCAAACTGATTGCCGGGTCTGTACGATCCGTATCACAACGCCAAAGGTCCGGACCGGCACACGTGCCCGCTCCGGACCTGCTGACTGCTACAGGATCCTGATCGATCGGTTTACTTGTCGTTTTCCTTGACTTCCTCGAATTCCGCATCCACCACGTCTTCCTTGCCGGCACCTGCCTCCGCACTGCCACTATCGGCAGACTGCGCCTGTTCGGCTCCGGCATCCTGTGCTGACTTCTGCTGGTAGACGCGCTCGGCAAGCTTGCCTGACTTTTCTCCAAGTGCCTGCAGGCTGCTCTCGATGGTATCCTTGTCATCACCCTTCATGGCCTCCTGCAGGTCCGCAATCGCCGCCTCAATATCCTGCTTCTCTGCGGCCTCGACCTGGTCACCGAGTTCCGCCAGTGATTTGTTAGTGGCGTGAATCATGCCATCCGCCTTGTTTCGGGTGTCTACCAGGTCATGGAACTTGCGATCTTCATCCGCGTGCGCCTCGGCATCCTTGACCATCCGATCAATCTCGTCATCCCCCAGACCGCTGGATGCCTTGATCTGGATGGACTGTTCCTTGCCGGTCGCCTTGTCCTTTGCCGACACATGCAGGATGCCATTCGCATCGATATCGAAGGTCACGTCGATCTGCGGTACACCGCGTGGTGCGGGCGGGATATCGGCAAGATCGAAACGGCCCAGCGACTTGTTGGCGCCGGCGACTTCCCGTTCACCCTGCAATACGTGAACCGTGACCGCGGTCTGGTTGTCATCCGCCGTAGAGAATACCTGATTGGCCTTGGTCGGTATGGTTGTGTTCTTGTCGATCAACTTGGTCATGACACCGCCGAGTGTCTCGATACCGAGTGACAGCGGGGTCACGTCCAGCAGTAGTACGTCCTTGACGTCACCGCCCAGTACGCCCGCCTGAATGGCTGCGCCAACGGCCACCGCCTCATCCGGATTCAGGTCCTTGCGCGGTTCCTTGCCAAAGAAATTCTGCACCGATTCCTGCACCTTCGGCATGCGGGTCTGGCCACCGACCAGGATCACATCGTCAATCTCGCCGGTTGACAGGCCAGCATCCTTGAGCGCAATCCGGCAGGGCTCTATGGTACGATCAATCAGATCCTCGACCAGTGACTCCAGCTTGGCGCGGGTCAGTTTCAGGTTGAGGTGCTTGGGACCGCTGGCGTCGGCGGTGATATAGGGCAGATTGATATCTGTCTGCTGACTGGAGGAGAGTTCGATCTTTGCCTTCTCGGCACCCTCCTTCAGACGCTGCATGGCCAGCGGATCGCCCCGCAGATCCATGCCCTGGTCTTTCTTGAATTCATCGGCGAGATAATCGATCAGGCGCTTGTCAAAGTCTTCGCCGCCAAGAAAGGTATCACCGTTGGTGGACAGCACTTCGAACTGATGCTCGCCATCCACATCCGCGATTTCGATGATGGAGATGTCGAAGGTACCGCCCCCCAGATCATAGACCGCGATCTTGGAGTCACCGCGTTTCTTGTCCATTCCGTAGGCAAGTGCGGCCGCTGTGGGTTCGTTGATAATCCGCTTGACATCCAGACCGGCGATACGCCCTGCGTCTTTCGTCGCCTGTCGCTGGGAGTCATTGAAATAGGCCGGGACCGTGATGACTGCCTCGCTCACCTTTTCACCCAGAAAATCCTCGGCCGTGCTCTTCATCTTCTGCAAGACACGGGCTGAAACCTCCGGGGGGGCCATCTTCTTGCCCTTGGCCGACACCCAGGCATCCCCGTTGTCGGCCTTGACGATCTCGTAGGGAACCAGATCAATATCGCGCTGGACCACGTCCTCTTCGAAGCGCCTGCCGATCAGGCGCTTGATGGCAAACAGGGTATTTGTTGGATTGGTGACGGCCTGGCGCTTGGCGGCCTGCCCCACCAGGACTTCATCGTCAGCCGTGAATGCAACAATAGAGGGGGTTGTGCGGTCTCCCTCACTGTTCTCGATAACCCGCGCCTTGGCGCCGTCCATGACCGCCACACAGGAGTTGGTGGTGCCCAGATCGATTCCGATTATTTTTCCCATTGAATTTGGATCTCCGCTAGATTTCTGAAAATCGTTACTGCTGAATTAGTTAAAGATGAATAATAAATGGGGTCTCTGGAGATATTTTCAAGCCTCTTCCGAGGGATGCCCGGCTTCGGCAGCCTTGGAGACAATCACCATCGCCGGACGGATCAGCCGATCGTTCAGCAGGTAACCCTTCTGCACGACGGTAACGACCGTGTTGGGCTCAACATCCTCACGCTCCTGAATCGACATCGCCTGATGATACTCCGGATCGAAGCGTTCATCCTGGGGATTGATTTCCTGGATACCGAACTTCTCCATGGCGGTGCCCAGCATCTGCAGGGTCAGCTCCGCCCCCTCACTGAGCTTGGCAGGATCAGGCACCGCGCCTTCCCCGGCGGCCTGTATCCCCATTTCCAGGCTATCCTTGACCGGCAACAATTCGCGGGAAAAACGCTCCAGGGCAAACTTGTGGGCATTGGCGAGTTCTCGCTCGGATCGCTTGCGCAGGTTATCCAGTTCCGCCTGTAACCTCAGGCACTGGTTCCAGTGCTCGTCTGCCTTGTTACGGGCATCCTCGAGTAATTCTTCCGCGCCCTCATCCGGCGTCGCCTCCATCCCGGATTCTTCAGCATCTTCAACTTCTTCAATAGTAACACCATTGTCCTTTTCTGACATCAAGTTACCTCGAAAAAATAAAGTAATACATTAAGTGATGGGCCAGGAACCCAGCCGCGACTGGTTCCGGTTTCCACCGCTATATATGGGTTAATCTCTCGGATTCAAGGCCGCCCCCAGCAATCGAGCGGTAATATCCACGACAGGTATGACCCTTTCATAGGCCATGCGTGTGGGACCGATAACACCAAGGACCCCCATGACCTTGCCATCCACGGAATACGGGGCTGTGACCATGCTGCACTCATCGAGTGTCTGGTAACCGGATTCTTCACCAATGAAGATCTGGATCCCCTCACCATGTACGCACTGATCCAGCAGGTGCAGGATCTCCCGCTTGTGGTTGAATACGTCGAACAACTGCCGCAGGCGATCCACGTTGCAGAATTCCTCGATCTGCATCAGGTTCGTCTGCCCGGCGATCACATAGTCTTCATCATTGACGCTGGCCTCGAGTACCTGGTCAGCCATCTGGATCGCCGTCATCATCATCCGGTTCATGTCCGCGCGCGTTTCACGCATCTCCCTGACCAGGGATTCGCGTACAGCCGACAGGTCCCTGCCCGCAAACTGTTCGTTCAGGAAATTGGAAGCTGCCTGTAACTCCGCGGCTGAATAGTCCTTCTCCACGCGAAGAATCCGGTTCTGTACCTCCGTATCATTCAGAACCAGGATAGCCAGGACCCTTTTTTCAGACAATGGCAGAAATTCAACATGCTTGAAAGCGGCATGTTCCCTGCGGGGTATGGTTACGATACCGGCCAGGTGTGTCACACCGGACAGCAGTCCCGATGCCGTTTCAATCAATACGTGATCGCTCAGATCCGTATTCAGCTGAGATCGCAGCTCTTCAACCGTTTTTTCCCTGAGCGGTCTTACCTTTACCAGTGAGTCCACGAAAAACCGGTATCCCTGCACGGTTGGAACCCGCCCGGCCGAGGTATGGGGAGAACAGACAAAACCCAGCTCCTCCAGGTCAGCCATGACGTTGCGGATAGTGGCAGGACTCAGGTCGAGATTGGCGTCACGAGCGAGGGTTCGGGATCCCACGGGCTGTCCATCACGAATATAGCGATCGATCAATACCTTGAGCATGTGCTGGGCACGCTCTGATAGTTCCTGACTGACATGATTCATGGTTGCAAGCAGGGATCCGCCGGTATCCATATCCGGGTGCATGATTTAGCACTCTGCAGACCAGAGTGCTAAGCAAAAAACTAACAACAGTCTATGGGTGTGTCAAGCCGGGGCCGGTTAACACCCGTTGATCGTCACAACGCCCGCCTGTGGCAAGACAGGCTCCGGGCAGGCAGGAATGAACCACGTGCAAGACGACCGCATTTCCTGCTTGCGAATGCCAGTCGACTCCATACCGCGGTATCGCAGCCAGCCGGGAATCCGGGCTATTGGCGGGAACCGCGGCCGGCTGCACCCTGCCGGACAACAGGACAAATAACTTCTTGTTACCCAATACAAAGTCATGCTAATTTCGCCGCTTCAGCTTTCAGATACCAGACACATGTCAGGCGCATTCAGTGTTATCGGAGTCATCGGCAAATTCGGGAAATCGAATGTCGCCGAGGTACTTTCCGCTTATCTGCAAAAACGATCAGTGGAAGTCATTATCGATGATAGTGCGTCAGCAGCCTTCAGCGACAGTCCATTCCGGTTCAGCAACAGCGATACGATCGCCGATCAGTGTGACCTGGCCATCGTGGTTGGTGGTGACGGTACACTGCTCAATGCAGCACGCAGCCTCGCAGAATCCGGTGTATCGGTTCTGGGGATCAACCTGGGCAGACTGGGATTCCTGGTAGATGTCTCTCCGTCCAGGATGGTGAAACAGCTCGACCATGTATTTTGCGGCGAGTTCACGGAAGAGGAACGTTCCCTGCTGCAAACCACCGTCATCCGCAATGGTGCACAGATCATGGAGAGCGCTGCGCTCAATGATGTGGTGGTGCACAAGTGGGACATTGCCCGGATGATCGAACTCGATACCTACATCAATGGCCAGTTCCTGAATACCAGCCGTTCAGACGGCCTGATCGTAACCACACCGACCGGTTCCACGGCATATGCACTCTCCGGCGGCGGACCGATCCTGCACCCTGGTCTCGACGCCATTGCATTGGTCACCATTTGTCCGCATACCCTCAGCAACCGGCCCATCGTTGTTGGCGACGCGGCTGAAATCGAGATCATAGTCAAGGATGAAGGCGGTACAGAGGCACAGATCACGTGTGACGGACAGGTAAATCTTCCACTGCTTTCCAGTGACTGCATCAATATTCGCAAGAAGGCGCACAAACTGAGACTGATTCACCCGCCCGGCTATAACTATTACGAGATATTGCGGGCCAAACTGCGCTGGAGCGAACACCCCTGAAGACATCATACATGCCACCATGCTGACTCATATCCATATCCGCGACTTTGCCATCATCGAGCTGCTCGAACTCGAATTATCCCGCGGGATGACTGCGCTGACGGGAGAAACCGGTGCCGGCAAATCGCTCCTGGTTGACGCACTGGGTCTTGCTCTTGGTGACCGTGCGGACAGCCGCATGGTGCGTCACGGAGCGGAACGGGCAGAAGTTGCGGCTGACTTCAGCATCGCGGATCTACCCGCCGTCTCTGCCTGGCTTGCCGGGCAGGAGCTGGATGCAGACGGTGATTGTCATATCCGCAGGGTGGTCAACCGGGAAGGACGTTCCAGGGCCTATATCAATGGCCGCTCGGTATCCCGGCAGCAATTGTGCGACCTCGGCATACAACTGGTCGATATCCACGGCCAGCATGAACACCAGTCTCTGCTCCGCAATCAGGTTCAGCAGGAACTGCTGGATGAGCACGCGGGTCACGGCAAACAGCTGCAAAACATGGCTACGCAGTACCGGAAATGGAATGAGCTAAGGAATCAAATCGATCAGCTGGGTGGATCCGGGGCCGAGCGGGAAGCAAGGCTCGACCTGCTGCGCTTTCAGGTCCAGGAACTGGATGCCCTTGCGATAATGGAAAATGAGTGGGAAAAACTGGGTGAGGAGCAGACGAGGCTCAGCCATGCCGGCAGGTTGCAGGAAACCTGCGAACGGGGCCTGAATACGCTGTACGACGAGGAAGATGGTGCGGTATGGCCGTTATTGAGCAGGACGCAGGCCGAGCTGGAAGAACTCGCCCTTCTCGACCCGGATCTCGAGTCTGTTTGCCGGCTTCTGAACGAGGCCCTCATACAGACCCGCGAGGGTGTTGATGAACTGCGACACTATACCGAACGCCTGGAACTCGATCCCGCGCGCCAGCATGAGGTGGAGCAACGTCTGGACAGTATCCACGAAATGGCCCGCAAGCACCGTTGCCGTCCCGGTGACCTGCCGGCGCGTCTGAAGTCACTGCGCACCGAGCTGAACCAGCTGGAAAACGCGGACCAGCAGCTGGATGTGTTGCGACAGCGGCTCGGGGAATGTTCCACCGCCTGTGAGGAGGCCGCGCAGAAACTGCACAAATCCCGTTTGAAGGCAGCCCGTGACTTCAGCAAACAGGTAACAGACGGCATGCAGGGACTGGGAATGCCCGGGGGTAGCTTC